>CAINEC010000049.1 GCA_903847585.1 uncultured Bacteroidota bacterium | reverse complement strand
CTGGAACGTGGGGAAATATTATTCCAACGGTAACAGGTAATAGTTATAATGCAATCAATGCAGGCTTGTATCGCGTAAGAGGAGATAAAGGAAGCTGCACGCGCTATTCGCAAACATTAGTTTCCACCTCTGTAAATGAATTAGCAAATGATTTTAATTTACAGATTAGTCCGAACCCAGCGCATGATTTACTAAATATTCAAAGTACGAGCAAAATAAATAGTATCGAGCTTTTAGATATCACAGGAAAATCACTCTTGATAGAAAATCAGTTATCAAAAGATAATATGAGTTTAGACCTTAGCGGAATTTCACCAGGTATTTATTTTGTTAGAATAACCGATCAGAATAAATCGGTTGCTACACGACGATTTGTAAAAGAATAATTTTACGCTTTCGATTTTCTTTTTTGCAACCAGGCATCAACGCTATTGGTACCTGAACCTATCATGGCAATTGCAATAAATGCTATCATGTATAAAAGCGAATGTTCACGTTCATCCAACGGTTCGCCCGAATGCGCTACAAATGCTGCAACAAACATTGTGATGATTGCAGGAATTGCAGCCCATCGAGTTTTAAATCCTACAATTAAAAATAATGGAGCCACTAACTCACCAATCACAGCTAATAACAAAGATGTTTCGGTGCCCAGTCCCATAAAATCCATGAATTTAATTTCTCCACCTGCCATTAGCTTTTCTAATTTGTGCGTGCCATGCAAAAGCATTAATGCAGGGATTCCTACTCTAAAAAGAGTATACCCGTAGTTTGATAGTTTATTGTTTTCCATACTTCAATAATAACAATTTATCTTCTTACTTGTTTCCATTTTTCTTCGATAAATTCACCGAAGCTAATCGAATTAATATCTACACTGGCATCTTGACTTATATCTTGATTTTCGAACAAGCTATATTTCTGATTCGCGATTGTTGGAATTTTTGCATCATATGCTGGATAATAAAATAACACCGCCGACATTCTTTCTTTACCACTTGAAACCACACGATGTAAAGGAGAAATATATTCGCCATTGGTAAGCATCGAAAAATAATCGCCACAATTTACAGTTAATGCACCTTCCATTGGTGGCACTTCTATCCATTCGTTATTATGAAATAATTCCAAGCCCGTAACATGATGCTCTTGTAAAATCAACGTGAGAAATCCCCAGTCGGTATGCGCACTCGAGCCAATACGATTTTGTTGATCAGGAAAATTTTCATTGGCTTTGTGATAAGGGAAATAATGAAAGAGACGCATCATTGAAATCGTATCTCCACCATTGCAATAGTTGCCTAAGTAGTTTTCGTCGTTAGCATAGCTGAGCGAGAATGCACGAGTAAGTGTTTCTGCTACATCAATCATTTTCGAGTAAAAATCCTCCATCGACGTGTTCCATCCATTGGGTAAATTATTTGACGCTGGCCAACGATTAATTCCTTGTAAGGTATTTTTAAGTGGTTTATCAGATGGCCATTTGCAACCATACGAAAAAGCTTCTTTCACTTCAAGCGCATCGGAGCCACTCTCCTCTCCCATGCCAATATAACCACGTGCAATCCCTTGTTTCGAAATTTTGATTGCATTTTTTTCTTCGGATGAAAGATCAAAAAACGCTTTCATGTTTTGAAGAATATTGCTTTCATCTATTCCATGATTGATTAAATAAAAAACCCCGAATGATTTACAGGCCTCGTGAATTTGCGCTGCTACTAAAGCTTTTTCTGCGGGATTGTTACCTAGGAAAAGATGAAGGTCGATGATTGGAATCGCGGTATTTGCCATAAAACCAAAACTATGGAAATTAATTTGAAAATTATACAATTTGAAAATTTGAAGATTTGATCGCGAGGCTTCGCGATGTGATGATTTGAAAAATTTAATCTCAAGAACTATCAAAGCATCTGGATTGCAAATGTGCTAATTTGATGCTTTGCTAATTTGTCCCGTTAGCTATCGGGATTGAAAATTTGATCTAGAAAAGTCCCAAGCTTTGGGTCAACATTGAACATGAGTCAAATTGAAACATTTTAGTTGATGAAGAAATTTAAATCACCGCTCCTTCGGAGAGTCCCGATAATTATCAGGAGGGCGAGGTTTTGTTTTAAATGAAATTATAACCTAACACTATCCTTCATAAATAGACCCCTCAAAACAACAGGGGGCCACCGTTAGAATAATTTGAAAATGTAGCAATGTGATAATTTGAAAATAAGGTGTTTTTGGTTTGCCAGATTGATCTGGCATTACTGTAAAGGATGTGATATTATTACTAGATTCAGACCAATATAAATGGGGCAAAATAATTTCAACTGAATTCTCAAAAAACGATTGCCCATCCAACTCAATTATTTAACTTTGACTCCCGGATTAAGGTCTGAATAGTTCGGGCTTCCCATTAAAAAATTTATTGTTATGAGTCTTTTAGTCATTGGAACGGTTGCGTTCGATGCCATTGAAACCCCATTCGGGAAAACAGATAAAATCATAGGAGGAGCTGCAACCTATATTTCCGTTTCTGCAAGTTATTTCAGAAATAAAATCAACCTTGTTTCGGTAGTTGGAGAAGATTTTCCTCAGGCAACCATTGACATGCTAAAAGGCAAAGGGATTAACACAGATGGTTTGCAAATTAAACAAGGCGAGAAGACGTTCTTCTGGTCAGGGAAGTATCATGCTGACATGAACACACGTGATACGATGGATACACAACTAAATGTGTTGAGCAACTTCGATCCAATCATCCCTGAATCATATCAAGATTGTGAGTATTTGATGTTAGGTAACCTAATGCCAAGCTTACAACAAAAGGTAATCAAAGGCTTAAGAAATCGTCCGAAGTTAATCGTAATGGACACGATGAATTTCTGGATGGAAGTCGCGTTGAATGATTTATTAGAAACAATGAAACTGGTTGATGTTTTAACCATCAACGACGAAGAAGCAAGATTATTAACTGGAGAATATTCGTTAGTTAAGGCTGCTCGTAAGATTTTAACGATGGGACCTAAATACCTTATCATTAAAAAAGGAGAGCATGGTGCATTATTATTCCATGAGAAAGAAGTGTTCTTCGCACCTGCGTTACCGTTAGAAGAAGTATTTGACCCAACAGGAGCTGGTGATACGTTTGCTGGTGGATTCATCGGTTACATCACATCAACAGGAGATACTTCATTTGAAAACATGAAGCGCGCTGTTATCCACGGATCAGCAATGGCTTCTTTCTGCGTAGAGAAATTCGGATTAGAAAGAATTGAAGGTTTATCAGAAGGAGAAATTGACGAACGTATTCAGGAGTTCATTAACCTAGTACAATTTGAGATTACATTAGTGTAACCTTACTTTATAAAAACCAAAGGGGCTAATCTTTCGATTAGCCCCTTTTTTTATTCTAATGAAATTACTTTTTAATAAAAATATATCCACCCTTTGTTGCACCCCAAACTTGTTTATCGTTAGCATCAAAACCTTGATCCCACGAAATAAGTTCTCCCTTTTTCAAAGTAATCTTTGTGGTTGCATATTTAGCACCTCGTAAATCTGAAGGACAACTACGACCATCAGTGCCTCCAGAAAAAACACCATTATTATTTTTCAATGTAACAGTGCAGCCATCCTTTAATTCAAGACTATCGAATGATAGTTTCTCTAGTTTTGATTTATCATTTTGTAAACCTGCATACGTCAATGCATTTTTAATGGTATAAATATCACTCGTAAAAGTATTTTTCCCAGAATGTTGTAAATGGTAAACACGTTGGCGATAAGGCTTATCTAATTTTGTCGCCATTGCTTGTTCTACATACATCCATTTCCCATCCGTTCTATTGGTCCAAATTGGAAGCATTACCAAACTAATATTAAAATAACTAGTGTCTTCTTTTGATTGTAATTCACTACTAAAACTTCCACTTAAAAGTTGTTCCAGCTGATTTAATTCATTATCAGTTTTTGTCACTGTTGATTTTTTAACAGATGAACAAGCAGCTAAAAACAGTACCGAAAAAATTATTACTCGACTCATTTTACTTTGCTGTATAAAGCTCATTCACAGTATCCCAATTAATGGTATTAAACCACGCAGTGATATAATCCACTCGCTTATTCTGATACTTTAAATAGTATGCATGCTCCCAAACATCCAACGCTAAAACAGGCTTTCCTTTCAATTCAGAAACATCCATGAGTGGATTATCCTGATTAGGAGTTGAACCAATATCTAACTTCCCATCACGTAAAACCATCCATGCCCATCCAGAACCAAAACGTGATTTTGCCGCTTCTGAAAATTTCAATTTCATTGCATCAAAACTACCAAATGAATTATTGATAGCTTCAAATACAGGTCCTTTTGGAAGTCCTTCCCCGTTAGGTTGCATCAAACGCCAGAATAGAGAGTGATTATAATGTCCTCCACCATTATTTCGTACAGCTGCTGGATATTTAGAAATATCAGCTAACAATTCTTCAATAGAACCTGATTTGATTTTATTATCTACACATGCTTTATTCAAATTATCAACGTATGCTTTATGGTGACGTGAATAATGAATCTCCATAGTTAAAGCATCGATATGAGGCTCTAATGCTTTGAAATCATAAGGCAACTTTGGTAATGAAAACTGTGTTTCATTTTCGATTTTTTCTGCCAGTGATTCAACTGATGATAATTGAGAGGCCACCACTAATCCAGCAGTTGCTAATCCTGATTTCTTTAAAAAATTACGACGATCCATAGCGTTTTGTTTATACTAATTGAATTAATACCTGATTCTTTTCTACTGCCTGTCCTGTTTTTACCATTATCTTTTTAACAGTAGCATCTGCAACAGCCTTCAATGCATTTTCCATTTTCATTGCTTCTAAAATAAGCAGTACATCACCCTTCTTGATTACATCTCCTTCAGCAACCGGAATGTTAACTACTAAACCAGGCATCGGAGCTTTTAAATCGCCAATCTTTTGTGAAGAGGCTGCATCCATACCCAATTTTTTAAGTAACTCATCGTATTTATCTTCCAGTTGAATATCTACCACCTTTCCGTTAATCTTAAGCTGATGCTTTTTACTTTTTGCATCGGATACCAACACTTCTACATTCATACTCTCCCCATTATAAATAATATTATAAGAGTAGGGGCCGACTTGCTTTACATCACCATTAAATAGTTTATCGTTGAGGGAAATTGCTCCGCCTGTCTTTTCTTCTACAGTAATCGTGTTGGACTTATTAATAATTGCTTTCATACCACAAATTTACTTAAATTATGTAATTAAAAACTGATTGCTTTCAACCAGTATGCGTTTATAAAACAATGAGAAAACCTTCTAAATAACCTTATTCCTCCCTATTTTTACGGAAATGAATATCGGTAATCGTTTATTAGGCTACTTTTTAGTGATAACGCTCTTTGTTATCGCTGCTATTTCAATAGAAGCCAATAAAAAAGATGAAGGTCATAAAGCAGAAGCTGATAAATCAATTATTGAAAAAGTTTTAAAGAGCAAGATCGATAGCGTCAAAACTTTTGAAAGCGCTTTTAATGAGTGCTTAAAAGAATCGGTTTTAAATAATAGAACAGCTAATAATTACTTTCAGAAAAAAACACTTCCTATTGGTGCAAGCGTGTTTGTTTTTACTGACAATGAAATTATTTTTTGGTCGGATAATAAATGTCCGATTGATAGCACCAACTATCGAACATTAGTAGATGAAAAAATCAACAGAATCGGCAATGGATATTATTTCATCAATAAGGTTTCGCAACCTGATAAAGCGCGACAAATAGTTTATTGTCTTTTTATTCGTTACGATTTCAATATTCAAAATCAATACCTCGAAAATAATTTCAATTCAAATTTGCAATTATGTAGTCATCATGAGTTTTCAATCGCCGCGAAACCAAACACTACTGCCATTAAGTATGATGGACATCCCATTTTTTATATTTCTACAATAGATAGCGATGATGCACATAATAAGTCGATAATTGTTTTTATCCTTTATTTATTTGCTTATTTGCTTTTAAATGTTGCTATCATCGATTTGTCATTTGTTCTTGGAAAGAAAAGTGGAATAGCAGGAATATTTCCGGTAATCGCACTCTTTTTTATTCGTTATTTAATGATTGAATACTCCTTTCCGGTTGCCTTTTACAATACCGATTTTTTTAGTCCTAAATATTATGCAAGCTCCAGCTTTCTAAACTCTCCGCTCGATTTATTTTTTGGAGTATTATGTTTATTGAGTTTAATGGTGTATTTGTATTCGTTAGTTGTGAAGGAAAGCACCATCAAGTTTATCAATAAATGGGCTACTCTAAAACATGGTTTTTTATTGATTATTTTACTCTTATGTTTTTCGTATTCATATGTGATTAATTATCTACTCAACGGATTAATATTAAGCTCACAAATCTCATTTAACTTCAATAATATTTTTGAATTAGATCTTTACAGTCTGATTGGATTATTTGTTATTGGAATTGTTTTTTCTGGATTTTATTTTATTACAATAGCAACTACTTACTTTATAAAACAGTCGAAGTTCTCATTACAAATTGTTCTTGTTAATCTATTTGGAGCTGCCATCATTTTCGGAATTTTAAACTACACTTCTATTGTATTTTCATTTTCTGAAGTGTTTAGTTATTATTCGTACTTGTTTTCTTTCCTGCTACTCTTATTTATTTTTTATACTCGTGTTTTTATTGGAAAAGATTATCGGCAAGAAGGAATCATTCTGATTGTTTTAGGATTTTCTATTTATGCAACTTATCAGATTTATTCATTTAATCAAATTAAAGAAAGTGAAAGACAACGTTCCTTTGCAAATAAAATTCATTCCGAAAAAGACAATATTGCAGATTACTTTTTTGATGAAATAAAAAATAAAATAAAATCAGACAATAATTTAAATACGATAATTTTTAGTAATGGCAATTACGAGGATCTGAATAAATATTTATTGAATAAATACTTCAGTGATTATTTTTCTAATTACGATGTTAGCTTTTATTTCCTTGATAAAAACAGCCTCTGTTTGAATAAATCATCAGAAGAATCGTTTGATGAAATCAAAAAAGAATACTTAATACAAAACTCCGGATTATTAAATTATTCTGGCAAACTAGATAAACCAAAACAATATGGCATAGTTGAATTTCCTGTAAACAACTCCATTGACTGTTGTGTGATTGAATTTTCCAATAAGCGAAGTAATAATATTGGAGGTTTCCCTGATTTATTAGTTGGTAATACGGTGCTGGCCAATCAAAATTCCAGCGACTATAGTTTTGCGCGTTACAAGAATGGAAAACTGAATAATCAATCGGGGTCGTTTAATTATTTCATTACATCAGCGCCCTATGAAGAGGATATTAAAAAATCAGATGCCTTCTACAACAATGGTTATTATCACATCATTATAAAAGACAACAACGGACTTACAATTATTAGTCGTAAACAAAAGTCGTTATTAGAAATCATCACCCTATTTAGTTATTTATTTGCTTTCTTTAGTTTAGCCTATTTGCTCGGATACATTACATATCATTTTTATCATAATGACTTCAGCATCTCAACAAGTTATAATAATCGAATTAAATTTACAGTAGTAACATTTGTAATTTGTACATTAATTATTTCTGGTGTGACTACTATTATTTACATCATAAATAGCAATAGCGAGAGCGAGCAGTTAAAATCTCAACAAACAATTAAAGACCTTAATAATTATCTTGAAAACACTTTTGAAAATGCATCTTCATTGGAGAGATTAACGAGTCAAGAGGTAAGTGAATTGAATAAACTCAACAAAACAATACATACCGATTTCTCTATTTATAATCCAAAAGGATATTTAGTTTACTCTACACAGCCACGCATTTTTGATCAGGAATTAATTAGTCCGTTGATGAACAAAGTTGCATTTTTCAATCTTAAAAATTTAAAGTTATCTGGATTTTATCAAACAGAAAATATCGGCAAGCTAGAATACAGAGCTTCTTATCGACCAATTTATAATCGCAAAGGAGAGCAATGCGCTTATCTAAACATCAATTATTTTTTCACAGAGAAACAAGTTAAAGCAGAGATCAGCAAGTTCTTAATTGCTTTAATCAACCTATATGTTTTCTTGTTTACCATTTCGATTTTAATTGCAGTATTTATCTCGAATAAAATTACTGCGCCTTTAAAATTTATCCAGGACTCATTTAAGAAAACGCGATTAAATGCAAAAAATAATTTAATCAGTTGGGATAAGAAAGATGAGATTGGCGCATTGGTTAACGAATACAACCGAATGTTAATGGCCTTGCAAAAAAGTGCAGAGGAATTAGCCAAATCAGAAAAAGAATCGGCATGGAGAGAAATGGCGAAGCAGGTAGCGCATGAAATTAAAAATCCGCTTACACCAATGAAACTTGGCATTCAACACATGCTCCGAATTATTGAATCGAGTCAGGAAAACAGAGAAGAAGTCATCAAAAAAATATCATCAGGGCTAATAGAGCAAATAGATAATTTATCAAATATCGCTTCAGCCTTCAGTGATTTTGCAAAGATGCCACAGGCAGAATATGAAGAGATTAATCTTCGTGATTTGATAAAAAACACGATTGTATTATTCAAGCAATCTGAAAATGTAAAAATTGAAAATAAAATTGATTCCATTTTACCAACTGTTATTGGCGATAAAAATCAAATTATTCGAATACTGAATAATCTTTTCCGAAATGCTATTCAATCGATGGAGGATTTTGAAAATGGAGTGATAACTATTGAGGCAAAAACCATCAATGAATTTTTAGTTGTTTCAATAGCTGATAATGGGAAAGGTATTCCTGAAGACCTTAAAGAGAAGATCTTTGTGCCTTATTTCACGACTAAATCGAGTGGTACCGGTCTAGGGCTAGCCATCGTTAAGAATATGATGTTAGGGATGCAGGGCAATATTCGTTTTGAATCAATAGAAAACAAAGGCACTACTTTTTACTTGTACTTTAAGCTAGCATAACCTCTCTAATGTCTTTAAACAACTGTTTATCATTGATTTGATAGATTTTAATTTTTTATTTTCGTTATTGCATCATAGCGCTTAAATCCTTAATTTTGGAAACAATTCCTAAAAAATCAATAACTCATTAAAATGAAAAAACTTTACGCATTTATTGCAGCGATTGTGATGTCATTGTCAGTGGCTAACGCGCAGTACTATTATTTACCTTATCCTAACGCGGGAACTAACCCTGGTGGATTAAATGTTGAAAATGAATATCCGGTTGCTAATGGATTATCGTCTAATTGGGCTATCATTTCAGGTAGTTCGGTAAGTCCAAAATGGTCTTCAATTGTAACATTGCCTTTTACTTTCCAATTTAACGGGGTTGGCTATACGCAATTCAAAGTATCAACTAGTGGCGTATTAACATTCTCTACTGGAGCAACAGCTGTTCCTCCTGCAACTCGTGTTGCACTACCAAATGCAAACATTCCTGACAATTCAATTTGTGTATTAGGAATAAAAGGTTCAAGTGCTAACGATAGTATTGTAACACAAACTTTCGGAGTTGCTGGTAGTCAGCAAACGTGGGTGTTGTTTTCTTCATACACATCGGTAGCTTCAGCTGCTGTTTGGACTTATTGGTCGATTGTTTTAGAAGAAGGAACAAATAATATTTATATAGTAGATCAACGTCATGCAGGAGCCGTTCCTGTTTCGTTAGGACTTCAATACAATGCAACATCTGCTTTAATGGTTGCAGGCTCTCCAAATAGCTTAAATTCTTTAGCAGGATCAGATCCAACTCCAGCAGATAACAGCTACTATGCTTTCATCTATGGTACACAAGCTGCTGATCAAGCAAAATTACGTACTGTTTCTGCTGACCCTTATGTATTAGTACCAGGAACGTCAACTATTACAGGAGAAATTCAAAATTTAGGATCTAATGCAATCACTAATGTTGATATCAAATATGAAGTTAATGGAACTACTTATACTTCTACTGTATCCAATATTAACTTAACTTCAGGTAACGTTTATGCCTTTACGCACAACACACCTGTTAACGTGAATGCTGCGAATCCTTATCCAACTAAAGTTTGGGTAGACCTTGCAAATGATGCAGATCATTCTGATGATACATTAAACACAATGATAACTGGTTTATCATACTTACCAGAGAAGCGTGTCTTAATTGAAGAAGCAACAGGTACTTGGTGCGGATGGTGCCCTCGTGGTGCTGTTTACACAGAGCAAATTGATACAGTACATTTAGGAACTGCTATCGTTGTAGCAGTACATAATTCTGATCCAATGGCGAATGCAGCTTACGATGCAGGTATTGGAAATTTAATCGGTGGATATCCTAGTGGATGTGTTGATCGTAAATCGAATGATGTTGATCCAACAGCCTTTGAAGCAACTTACCAAGATCGAATTAACGATGTTAGTCCTGCTGATGTTGGAGTAAGCGCAACGTATAATGCAACAACTCGTCAGGTTGATATTAATGTTTCTTCAACATTTGCTGCTAACTTAACAGGTGATTTCCGTTTAAATGCAGTATTAGTGGAAGATGATGTAACTGGAACTGCTGCTGGTTATAACCAAACAAATTATTATAGCGGAAGTGCGAATGCATTAGTTGGCGCTGGTTTTAACTGGCAAACTGCTCCAGATCCAGTTCCTGCTGCTAGTATGCATTATAACTTCGTAGGACGTGATATCTTAGGAGGATTCGATGGACAACCGGGATCAGTTCCATCTTCGGTTAGTGCAAGTACAACTTACAACTATACGTTCAACTATACTTTACCTGCATCATGGGATGATACTAAAATTCGTGTGATTGGTATGTTACAAGATGTAGCAACAGGACATGTATTAAACGTTAACCGTAGCCCTTACTTAGTAACTACTGGATTAAATACATTAGCTGCAGATAATTTCTCTATGACATTATTCCCTAACCCAGCTGATGTTTATACGCAATTAGAAGTTAGCTTAACAAAATCAACTAACTATTCAATTGAAATGACAGATGTTTTAGGAAAGGTTGTTTTCGGACAAAACTTCAATGGTGCTAGTGGTAAAAATGTAATCAACTTACCAGTTTCAGGATTGAATTCAGGAATTTATTTAGTGAAAGTAAACGTAGCTGGAAGCATCCTAACTACACGCTTAATGGTTAAATAATTTCTTTAACAAATATTTAGAAAAGCCCCGAGGTAATACTCGGGGTTTTTTTATGGGATTCAATTATCTTTGTTTACCTGTGAAATTAATTAGATACTATTTTCTGCTTTTGACTTTTGTCGCTTTGGTTAATCCTTGCAAAGCACAATCACGTCTTATTTCAGGAACTATCGTAGATGCAGTAACGAAAGAACCAATACCTTTTGTAGGGATTTCTATTAAAAATAGTTTCACTGGAACAGCTTCTAACGAATCAGGATTTTATCAATTGAATGTTACGATTGAAAATGATAAAGACTCATTGTTATTTAGTTTTCTTGGATACGCACGAAAGGCAGTAATAATAAAATCACTAAATACAAACGATAGTGTTTTTTTAGATCGTAACGATTTCCAATTAAGCGAAATTGTTGTTCGTCCGAATCCGCCAACCTTTTATATCAAAGAAGCATTAAAAGGCATTAAAAGAAATTACCCAAAGAAGCCTTTTGAAACGCAGGCATACTTCAGAGAAATATTAAAAGAGAATAGTAACTATATCACTTGCAACGAAGCCGTATTCAAGAGTTATTATCCAAACTATCAGGATACAGTTAAAAATCAACATCAGCTTTACTTATATCGTAAAATAAATGATGTGAAAAAATTAGCTTTCATGCAGGAAGAACGAGAAAAGCGAAATAAAAAATACGAGAAGAAGAAGGCTAAAAAAAATGAGGGCAAGCCTGAAACATCGTTAATTCCTGAGGATGAACGAGCGCAAGCTTATGATAATTTCGGAGGGCCAGAGCAAATATTACGTTCAGCGAATATTACTAAAGGAGATGATTTCTTTTTAGATAGTACCAAATTTAAAGAGTTTGATTATTCCTTCGCACCAAGTACTACGTATGAAAATCGTGAGTTAATTGTAATTGATTTTAAATCGAAAGGAAAAGTAGACAATGTTAAAAGTACTGGAAAAATATTTATTGATGCGCAAACAGATGCCTTTGTGAAAATTGAATATTCAGGAGTATTTTATATGCCCTTTATTTATAAACCCGTATTAGCATTATATGGATTGTCAATTGGTAAACCAAGTTTCTCACTCGTTAAAGAATTTCAAGAACAAGAAGGGTTATGGTATCCTAAACAAATTCGTTTTAATGTATATGCAGAGCTAGAGAAAAGTCATTGGTTTGAACCTGACGAACACTCTACATTTAACATTGAAGAAATATTTTTCGTCAATAAATTAAAAACGCAAGGTGCTGTGTCTGTTCCAGAATCGAAACGATTTACAGCTAAAAAGAAAATGGAAATACAAGTTAAAAACGATATTAATTTAAACTGGAGTCAGGTAAATACGCTCAAATAAAAATTCGTTGTTATGAAATTGAAATTATATCTAGCTGCATTATTTATTTCCTCCTTTTTCGTTTACTTATCATGGAGCAAGACCTCTTCTGCTTTTTTATTTCAAATGGAATACGAGATACTTGCCAAACTATTTAGTAATCCTTTATCGGTATTACATCCGTTTACAATTATTCCTTTGATCGGACAAATACTACTTCTAATTTCTTTACTTCAGAAACAACCTAATAATTTATTGATGAAACTAGGTATTAGTAGTTTATTGTTTTTAATCGGATTTATATTTATCGTCGGATTACTTTCATTACAGCTTACGATTATTATTTCGACTGTTCCATTTATTTCATTGGCGGTTTTAAGTTTTCTCGAGATCAAAAGAAATAACAAACCCGTTTTGTGATTTGTCGATTTATTTTGACGTCGTTCGCAAGTTTTATTACCATTTGTCATCTTAACATTCATTAGCTAATATAAATTTGTCGGAACAGTTTTTTATACAACGATTAAAAAATCGGGAAGAGCAGGCCTATCGTGAGATGGTCGAGCGTTATAGTGATTTAGTATATTCAACTGCCTACGCCATCGTACAAAATGAGTTAGACGCAGAAGATTTAACGCAAGAATGTTTTGTGGAAATCACCAGCGCCATTTATCGTTTTAAAGGAGATTCGAAGTTAAGCACCTGGATGTATCGGATTGTCACTAATCTGGCACTTTATCATCTACGAAGTAAAAAAAGAAAAAAACGATTTGGCTTTTTATATTCGATAGATGATTCAGAAAATAAATTAAATCCTATTAATAATTTAAAAAGTGCGGATACGCCATTTCAAGTACTCGAACAAAAAGAAAAAAGTAAAATACTATTTAGTGCTCTAAATCAGCTACCAGAAAATCAACGAATCGCATTCATCCTTCACAATATGGAACAGCAGTCGTATAAAGAGATTTGTGAAATTATGGAGTTGTCATTATCAGCAGTAGAGTCTTTGATTTTCCGAGCTAAACAAAACTTAAGAAAACAATTGGAGGAATTATACCATGAAAAATGAAAAAGAAAAGATGATAGAAGAAATCTTACAAGAAGCTTCTTCGTATCATAAAAGAACGCTGAATGAAGATCAAAAAAATAAGATTATTGATTTGTTATTCATTGAAAAATCAAGTCGTGGATTTATTAAAATTGCAGTGGCTACAATCGCATTACTTTTTACCTTTAACTTGATTTCTGCGCAGCAGTATTATAAATCAGAAAAGAAATCCATTGAACAAAAAGTATATTCCATTTATTTTGAACCTATCAATCAGTTACCATGAATCAGATAAAAACATTTAAAATTCTTGTTATCGTATTAGCGATTATGAATGTTTCCTTATTAGCCATTATGTGGTTTCATCGACCGCCAATGGATGGTGGTCATAGAGAAGGACCGAACGATATGAACCGATTTTTAGCGCATGAACTTAATTTATCGGATGCACAGCAACAGCAGTTTGATGCCTTATTCGATGAGCATCAACAAAAAATGCAAGCTGTTAAAAAGCGTGGAAGAGAATTGCACGATTTGTTGTTTGATGAATTGTCGAATACTACTTCTACAAACAAAAGTGATTCGTTGATTAGTTTAATTGGAGAGAACAGAAAGATTGGAGAAAAAGCATTGTATAATCATTTGTCGAAGGTAAGATTGGTCTGCGACGAAAAACAAAAGCGCGATTTTGATCGAATCATCAAAGGGGCGATGGCCAGAATGGGTGAACGGAAATAAAAAAAGGGAAGCAAAAAATGCTTCCCTTTTTCATATAGGTTTAATTGATTATTTCTTGACAAAGCGATAAACACCGTTTCTTCCGTCGGCGTTAATACGCACTACATAACTTCCACTCATTAACGTATTCACATCAACAACAGTATTCGTTAATCCATCTGCGTTAGTACGAGTAACAACTCTTCCTGTTAAGTCAATAACGTCAATTTGAACTTTATCATACGATTGGTTGAATTGAATATTTAATTCGCTGCTAGTAATTGTTGGATAAACAGAAACTCCTTCAATAGGATTTAATGTATTTAATCCTACCGTAGCCATCACATGGCAATTTGAAGTATCTGTGCAACCACTCTGACTCACTACAACTGCATAACTACCAGGTACAGTTGGTGTAAATGTTTGAGCAGTAGCACCAGGAATAACAGCATATCCATTATTACAATCTAACCACTTATAGGTTGGTGAAACATGATCCGCCACTAAACTAAATCCGTTTTGCGTCACACCCGTATCAACTAATAACTGAACTAAATTTAACTGAACAATTGAATCACATCCTTGCGAATTAATTAATGTGTCTGCATAAATACCGCCTTGCGTAAGTGTGGTGCCGTTGTAAACATACGTTGCGCCAGGACATAAATATGCGGTTGTTGTCGTTGCCGTATTAGCACCTGCAACAAAGTTTGATACTCCGCCTGTTAATGCTAATCCGTTAAACGTACCATCTTGTTGTCCGTTTTCATCATGCAATGAAGTAATAGAAGTATTATTTCCTGCTGCTGTTCCTTGGTTAAAACGATAGTATAGTTCAAGGTTAGCGGCATTTGTATCAATTCCGTTTACAGGAATACAACGAATTTCTTCTGGAGATAAAGCACGTGACCAGAAACTTGTTTCATCCATTTTGCCAGTTAACAAGAAAGAAGCACTTGTAAATTGAACATTACCAATATTAAAATCTACACCACCATTACTGATTCCTCCATTTGCTGCAATAGAATCGACTTTAACAGTGTTTTTGTACAAACGTAGCTTGGCTCCATCATACGTCAATGTAAAGTGAATCCATTGATTTGGAGTTAACGATTGAGAAGTGATAGTAAACGATGTTCCCTGATCATTTCTGAAACGTGCTTCAACAGCATTTGCCCCCACTTGCACTAAGTAAAAATCTGCATCAACATCATTTCTAAAACCTGCAAATCCATCGAAGTTAGGATAATTAGGTGCTGTATTTTGAGTGTATACCCAACATGTGATCGACATTCCTGTTGATCCAACAATATAAGACGAGGCTCCTGCAACAGACACATAATCATTTATGCCATCAAAAGCCATTGCATTCTGATTTTGTGCTTGCGTTGATAATGCAGTAATAAGAATTGAAAGGGTAAGTAATAGTTTCTTCATTGGTAAATATTTAGTTTATTCAAATGTAATAAAAATTAATTAAGCACTAATTCATAGGTACTTCAATAATCAGAACGGTGCTTTTCTGATTTGCTTTCAACGAAAAGTCTGTCGTATCCCAAATACCAATTGCATCACGACGCTCGTTATTTTCATCAGCAATTTCCAACTGACCATCTATCACAAAACAATACACTCCGTTTCCTTCTTTGTGAATGGTATACATTGCTTCTTTTCCTTCTTCTAATTCGATAAGTGATAACCATGCATCTTGGTTAATAAAGAGCGAATCATTTTCTTGCGTTGGCGAAACAACTACTTGAAATTGATTGGTGCGATCAGCCACATTAAATTCTTTTTGATCATAACGCGGTTCAATATTATTCACCTTCGGGAAAATCCATAGTTGTAAAAAAGTAACAGGCTCTACTTGACTAGCATTTACTTCAGAGTGAAAAATACCAGTTCCTGCACTCATAATTTGTACATCACCCGTTTGAATAATCTTATCACGGCCAGTAGAATCCTGATGATGCAAGGCACCACTCAAAGGAATAGAAATAATTTCCATGTTATCGTGAGGATGCTTTCCGAATCCCATTCCTGCATCAACGAAATCGTCGTTTAGCACGCGCAACATACCGAAGTGTACGCGCTCAGGATTATGATAACCAGCGAAGCTGAATGTATGATAACTTTTTAACCAACCATGATTTGCATAGCCACGGGATTCTGCTTTATGTATAATGTGTTTCATTTTATCCTCTTAATTTATCTAATAACTCATTTAATAATTGCACTTCTGATTTCTTGATTTTCAAATGATCATTTTGCCATTCATCAATATGTACATCTAACGCATCTAATAAAGTAAGTCCTTTTTGTGTGATGGTAATATCTACCTGTCGGCGATTAGTTTTACAGATATCCCGTTTTAAAAATCCTTTTAAACGAAGCTTCTCAACCAATCGAGTAGCATTGGAATTTTTATCAATCATTCGCTCGGTAATTTCTCCAAGCATAACAGGATTCGGGTGTGAACCGCGCAAAATACGCAGTACGTTATACTGTTGTGGAGAAATATCATGTGGTTTAAGTCGACGAATATTGATTCCCTCTAACCAGCTTGCTGTGTACAAAATATTGACAACTGCCTTTTCAAATTCGTTCCCGAATTTTTTCTGTTTGATTGCTTCTTCCAGTTTCATGAAGCAAATATACAAAATCAATAGTTGTAGTTACAACAGTGGCTTTTTGGTCGCTGAGTAGTTCGGTCGCTGAGTAGTTTGGCCGCTGAGGCTTATTGTATATACCTCCCTAAATCCCTCCGAAGGAGGGACTTGAAGAATAAGCTCCTCTCCTTTGGAGAGGTTGGGAGAGGTCCAGGTTTATTATCGATTCGTACAACGAGAGCCTCAGCGACCAAAATTTCAAAACCTAAATCGATATAAATT
>CAINEC010000048.1 GCA_903847585.1 uncultured Bacteroidota bacterium | reverse complement strand
TCTCTTTACAGAAATAAAATTTAATATCAGAATAAATTTTTTCCGAATTTTCTAACAAAAGCCTCTGCTCCAAAAGCATGTTCTTTTTGATGCATTGTTCCTTTTAATAAACAAGCCTCTTCATATTTGCGCTTGTATAACTCAGCATCGCTGTTATTTCCTTCTTTGCGTGCAATCGCTAATTGAAATAAAGGTGTTTGTGGCGATTCTTTATCATACGCAGCAGCAAACGCTAAGCTTTGTTTTGCACTTTCTTCATCTCCATACCATGCTAATGATACTCCTAATAAGTAATGTGCTTCTGGTATGGCTTGCGTTAAATCCAGTGCATCTAATGCATGTCCAGCAGCTTCTTCAAAATTCCCTCTGTATAATTCAGTTTTAGCAATGATCAAATGGCAAATAGGGTCATGGGGATTTTTAGCTACTGCTTTTTTTGCATGTAAATAAGCTTCATCAAAACGATTTTGCAATAATGCGGTATTTGCTAAGGCTTCTGTAAAATCCATTGATGTTCCAATCATTCGTATGGCCTCTGCATAAATTGTAATTGACTCTTTAATATCTCTATCAATAGCAAGTGCTTGCGCAAGTGCAATCCAAACCTCTGCATTTGTTTTATGTCGGTGAGATAAATCACGAAGTACATTAACAGCTTCCGAAGTTTTATTTAATCCGCCATAACATTGCGATAAACAGGTAGCATAACGAATATTGTCTGGTAACTCATCAAGCAATACTTTAAAATAAGTAATTGCTTCATCGTATAAATGTTGCGACATTAACGATACTGCAAGATTGAAATTACTTTCTCTTCGAACCAAGGCAAGCTGTTCACTCACATCCTGAGGTAATGCAGCTAAATATCCTAAGTCAATTAACTGTTGTATTGATGCTGCAGACTCATTCGGATCTTGACGCATATCATCGGGATGTAAACCAGCATCTCCTTCTATTTCATCCCAGGAATTAATCGTATTCTTTTTTACATCGAACGAAAAAATTTCCGAAAGCGCTCTTCCATCCATATCATTTCCTATTGGAAGTCCCATAAGGGTTAACGCTGTTGGAACAACATCTAAAATTGTACAAGGCGCAACAGCAGCTTCTTTCTTTATTCCTGGTCCACTTGCAACCAGCACACCAAATGGTCGATGCCAGCTTGCTTCTTTTTCCATGCGTTTTTCAGGACTTAAATCTTTCAGATTAGGACGCATTTCTCCGATGTGAAATCCGTGATCAGATAAGAGTATAACGGTAGTGTCTTTACCCGCTGCTTCTAATATTCTTCCTAACGATTGATCATGCCATTCGTAAACGCGATCCATCACATCACCAAACCATCGCTCTTCTTTATTGCTCACATGATTCATGCGCGGTGGTCGGTATTGCATGAAATGATGGCCCATCGTATCTATCGTTTCAAAAAATACCATGCTTAAATCCCAAGAAGAATTTTTCATTGCTGAAACAATACTATTCTCAATACTTACTGCATACGACATTAATTTTTTTAATTGAGAAATACGATCGTCGCTTGAGCCAATTTCTTTATGCTTTGGCAATAAAAAATAAAGTAAGTCATCTGGAAAATTTTTCGGCAATTGAATTCCTTCATTTATTTTCTCTTGCATGTTTGAAGGATGAACAGTTCCTTCTTCAACAAAATTTTTATTGTCAGATACTACTTCTGAAAGAACATTGCTGATGATAATTCCATTGACAGGTTCAGCAGGATGAGAGGCATACCAACCCGCAACATTTGTTTTAAATCCTGCTTGCGAAAAAATATTCCAAAGTGCTTTTGTTTTTCGTGTCGTAGCACGTGAAATTCGAAGTCCGCTGCCATCAGGTTTTGGCTCTACGAAATTCAGAATGCAATGCTTGTTAGCGGTCTTACCCGTTGTGATGGATGTCCATAATAGTGGTGAAAGTTTTGGCTCCAGTGTTCCTAAGTTAGCACGTACACCATTGCTAATTAGTTTTTCAAGATTAGGCATTTTGCCTTTGGCAATTAACGGATCAATCATCATCCAGTCGGCAGCATCCCAGCCAATAATTAAAATTCGCTGAGCATTTTTTTCTGAAGGATTGATTACGTTCGTCATATACTGGCAAAATAGTTCATTCAAAAGTATTTAAATGTTCTTAATTATTTTCAATTAGTATGTGAATGCTTATTACCTAGGTTGTCAATGGTGGATTTAGTTGGACGAATGTTCTTTCATAGCATTTATACTTTTTGAATTATTATCAAATAGATACTCGTTTGTTTGTTATAAATGAAAACATGGGCAGATTTAAAGACGTTCCTGTTGAGATAAATTATTTTTCATCTTTCAAATGTGTGTTCTCAGAAGAATCACCAGTTTGTAATTTTGATTCATCGTTATTGAACGAAATTATAACGGCCTCAGTTTATTCGGTTTTTGACGAAGATAAAATTGCGTCAAGCAAATTTAGAAGTTCCGAGCCTGTAAGGAAATCACTGAATTTGTAGCAATTTTATCAAGGAAAAAATTTGCAAATTTTGTATAAAGTGGGGTGTAGTAGCTTGCTCACTACACCCCACTTTTTCTTTGGTTCTTTCGTTTTGCGTCAAGACAAAAGAAAGAACTTTCAAAAATTATATTATAAAAAAAACAAATTGAAGGTGCGCAATGAAAAGAATTTTATTTAAACAAATAATTTTAGGGCTTTAATAGCACAAGCACAATTGAGATAAATCTTAACTTGCATTATATGTTTTAAATAATTAAAAATAAACAGCACATTAACCCATTAGCACATTAACCCATCGCAATTCCAAATCGTCAAGACGCTAGCTCATTAGGATGTTACCACATCGACACTTTAGCAAATTAGCTCATTAGCACATTAGCAAATTATACTTACCTTCGGGTTCTTAAAAAAATCACAATGCAGTACTGGTTAGTAAAATCAGAGCCATTTAAATATTCATGGGATCAGTTTGTGGCTGATAAGGAAACATTCTGGGATGGCGTGCGCAATTACCTTGCTCGCAACAATATGCGTGCGATGAAAAAAGGCGATCTTGTTTTGTTTTATCATAGCAACGAAGGAATGGAAGTAGTTGGTGTTGCTAAAGTAAGTAAGGAGCATTATCCTGATCCAACAGCCGAAGATGATACATGGTCGGTGGTGAATTTAAAGCCCGTTAAAAAATTAAAAAATCCTGTAACCTTGGCAACAATTAAGTCGGAGCCGCGCCTCGCGCAAATACAACTCCTGCGTTTAAATCGATTATCTGTCACCGCGCTTACTCCTCACGAATTTGATGTTATTCTTCAGCTCGGCGAAACTACCGTTAAATAAAATGAAAAAAATAGCGTACTTAATATTCTCCTTCTTATTTATAGTTCAAATTGCATTCGCACAAAATGGAAGCGTGAAAGGTTTTTTGTATGATAGAGAAAATGGAGAACCACTTTTATTCACTCCTGTATTTTTAAAAGGTACTGGTGTAGGAACAACAACGGATGTGAATGGCTTCTATACATTGAATAAAATCCCTTCAGGAAAGTATATGTTAGTGGCTACCGCAATTGGGTATGATACTGCTTCTACTGAAATTGTAATTACTAACGATAACGTCATAACGCAGCAATTTACATTAGCTCGTCGCGTAATTAATCTGAAAGGTATTAATATATCAGCTGAAAAAGTAACGCAGCGTACCGAAGTACAGGTGTCGGTACAGAAAATTACGCCTAAAGATATTTCGATGGTGCCTGCCATTGGTGGAGAGCCTGACTTAGCGCAGTACTTACAAGTTTTACCAGGAGTTGTTTTTAGTGGTGATCAGGGCGGACAACTTTACATTCGCGGAGGAACGCCAATCATGAATAAAGTATTACTCGATGGAATGGTGGTTTATAATCCTTTCCACTCGATCGGTTTATTCTCGGTGTTTGATACCGATATTTTGCGTAATGCGGATGTATACACGGGCGGATTCAGCGCTGAATATGGCGATCGTATTGGAGCAGTAATGGATATCACGACGCGGGATGGAAACAAAAAGCGTACGCGAGGAAAAATATCCGGTAGCACTTTCGGATCTAAGTTGTTAGTGGAAGGTCCAATTGTAAAGCAAAAAACTGATGGAGGAAGTAGTACATCTTATGTGTTATCATTAAAAAATTCTTATCTCGATAGGTCATCAAAAATATTTTACGATTATGTGAATACTAACGATGGTGGATTGCCGTATTCTTTCAATGATGTTTATGGTAAGGTTTCAATGAATGGCGAAAATGGAAGTAAGTTAAATGTGTTCGGTTATAATTTTCAGGATGATGCACAGTTTAGAGATATTGCTTCGATAGGATGGAAGAGCACTGGATTTGGAACTAATTTTTTGTTAGTACCTAAAGGGTCGAATATGTTAATGGAGGGTGTGTTTGCTTACTCCGGATATAATATCAAACAGCAAGAGGCAAGTGATAAACCACGTACGAGTGGAGTGAACGGATTCAACATGGGAATGAACTTCGTGAATTATATCGATCGTAATGAATTGAAATTCGGATTTGAAGTGTTAGGATTCAGGACAGAATATACAGCTCAAACAATTACAGGATTAAAGTCGGAACAAATAGAAAATACTACTGAGTTCGGAAGTTTTATTAAATATCGTATTACCCGCGACAAATGGGTGTTAGAGCCTAGTGTACGTATTCAGTATTATGCATCGCTCTCTGAATTTTCTCCTGAGCCTCGCATCGGATTTAAATGGAATGCAGCTGAAAAAGTGCGTTTCAAATTTGCTGGAGGAATGTATTCACAAAATTTATTGAGCACTTCTTCTGATAGAGATGTTGTAAATTTATTCTACGGATTTTTGTCTGGTCCTGAAAATCTTCCTGATGAGTTTAAAGGAAAAGAAGTGAACTCAAAATTGCAAAAAGCCAGAGACTTTGTTGTAGGTTGTGAAATTGATTTGTTAAAACACCTTTCGTTGAATGTTGAAACATATATTAAGGATTTTACGCAGCTTACAAATATAAATCGTGATAAAATTTATCCCGATAATGGCACATACGCTAACGAGCCAGATTTTAAAACTAAAGAGTATATTGTTGAATCAGGCAAGGCATACGGAATTGACTTTGTTCTGAAGTATGAGAAGAAGCAATTTTATTTATGGGGAGTTTATTCATTAGGAAAAGTTACTCGTGATGACGGCATCAGAACGTATAGTCCGCATTTCGATAGAAGACACAATATGAACCTCGTAGGTGCTTATACGTTTGGTAAACATATGAACTGGGAGCTTAATGTACGCTGGAATTATGGTTCTGGATTTCCATTTACAAAGACAGCAGGATTTTATGAGTACTTGAATTTTGCAAATGGATTGTATACGGATCCAACAACAGCTAATGGATATTTAGGCATTAGTTATGGCGATTTAAATCAAGGTCGTTTGCCTGATTATCATCGTATGGATATTAGCTTAAAGAAAACATTATTGTTGAGTGAGCATTCTGAAATGGAAATTTTAGCGAGTTTGATTAATGTCTACAATCGTGAAAATATTTTTTACTTCGATCGCATTCGTTATAAGCGCGTGAATCAGCTGCCTGTGTTGCCATCGCTAGGTGTTAACATGACATTCTAAAAGTTGAATAAGTAGAAAAAAATAATACTCAATAAAAAACCCTGACAATTTAATTTGTCAGGGTTTTATTTTTATTTCAAATTCGATTAACGAATCGTTACCATCTCGCGATACTTTGGAAGAGGCCAGCATTCATCATCAACAATTAATTCTAATTTGTCAACGTGATATCTGATTTCATCGAAGTGTAATTTTACTTTATCGCAGTAAGCAATTGCTCTTGAGCGAACATTGTCGATTGCATTTGCTTTCTTTCTTGCTTCCAACATCGCATCGCAATTTTTCTTAATAACTGTAATGTGATTAGAAATTGCTTTGATGATTTCAACTTGAGCTGAGTAAGTTTCACGAGGCATTTTAATATCCATCAAGCCTTCTACATTTTGTACTAATAAATGTTGATACTTAATAGCTGCTGGAATAATATGATTTGTTGCAACAACACCCATTACACGTGATTCAATTTGAATTTTCTTGATATACGTTTCAAGCATAATTTCATGACGTGCTTCTAATTCACGGTGATTGAAAATATTATTGCTCTCGAATAAACTCATTGTTTTCTTCGAAACAAACGCATCTAACGCAGTAGGAGTAGTAGTGATATTATTTAATCCTCTCTTCTTCGCTTCTTTCTTCCACTCTTCGCTATAACCGTTACCTTCAAAACGAATTGCTTTTGTTTCTACGATATACTTACGCAATACTTTTAAAATTGCTTCATCGTTTTTCATTCCCTTCTTTGCTAACGCTTCTACTTCAACATGGAACTTCTTCAACTGATCAGCAACGATTGTGTTTAATACCGTCATTGGATGACCGCAGTTAGCTGTTGAACCTACTGCACGGAATTCAAATTTATTTCCTGTAAAAGCAAATGGAGAAGTACGGTTACGATCAGTATTGTCTAATAAGATTTCCGGAATTTTACCAATGTTTAATTTCAATGCAGTCTTTTCTTCCGGTGTCATCTTTTTATCCTTCACCGATTTTTCAATCTCATCCAACACTGCTGATAATTGCTGACCTAAGAAGATTGACATAATTGCAGGAGGCGCTTCATTAGCTCCTAAACGGTGATCATTACTTGCAGATGCAATCGATGCGCGCATTAAGTCGGCATGCTCATGAACAGCTTTAATTGTATTGATGAAAAACGTCAAGAACATTAAATTGCTTTTAGGCGAATTTCCTGGTGATAATAAGTTTTTTCCAGTGCTTGTACTTAAACTCCAGTTGTTATGCTTCCCTGATCCGTTAATACCTGCATAAGGCTTTTCGTGAAGTAGGATTTTGAAGTGATGTTTACGTGCAATTTTCTCCATCAAATCCATTAACAATGAATTATGATCAACTGCTAGATTGATATCTTCAAAAACAGGAGCACATTCAAACTGAGAAGGAGCAACTTCATTATGACGCGTCTTTAATGGAATACCTAACTTCAATGATTCGATTTCTAACTCTGCCATGAATGATAATACGCGAGCGGGAATAGAACCGAAGTAATGGTCTTCTAACTGTTGTCCTTTCGCGGCAGTTGCACCAAACAAGGTACGACCTGTCATTTCTAAATCAGGACGTGCATTGAACATATCAATATCCACTAAGAAATATTCTTGCTCAATTCCTAGAGTAGAGTAAACGCTGGTAACGTTCTTATCGAAATACTGACAAACAGGAACAGCTGCTTGGTTTAATGCATTTAATGCTTTTAATAAAGGAGCTTTATAATCTAATGTCTCACCTGTATAAGAAACGAAAATTGTTGGAATGCATAATGTACGTCCTGCAACGCTATCCATAATAAAAGCTGGAGAACTTGGATCCCAAGCTGTATAACCTCTTGCTTCAAAAGTATTTCTGATTCCTCCGTTCGGGAAAGAAGAAGCATCTGGCTCTTGCTGAACTAGTGCAGAGCTACTGAATGTTTCGATTGCTCTTCCGTCATCACTTAATTCGAAGAAGGCATCATGCTTTTCGGCTGTAGTACCCGTTAGAGGTTGGAACCAGTGTGTGTAGTGAGTAGCACCCATGCTGATAGCCCAGCTTTTCATTGCTGCTGCAACAAGTTCTGCAACTTTACGGTCGATACGCTGACCAGTATTAGTAGCTTCCATTACTTGTTTGTAAACCTCTTTTGATAAATGCTTATGCATTTTTTCTTTATCAAAAACATTCACTCCGTAGTAATCGGATACCTTACTTGATGGAGGGTTAACTGGAACAGGAGCTCTGTTGCTGCTCTTCTCTAATGCGGTAAATCGTAACATGATTTTCAGTATTTTTTAGAAATTTTGAGCAAATATAGGATTTTGAAGGGGGGTAATCCAAAAAAAAGATAAAAAAATGTGTGATACCCCCTAAAATTATGGGGGTGACTTGAAAATTTATTAGAAAATAAAGGTTTTTTAATTTGTCCCGAGGATTATCGGGATTGAAAATGAGTCAATTTGAAGGTGAATCTTAAAATTTATATTGCCTGTTCTTATTTTCTAATTGAAAATGATTTCATAAACCATGAGATTGGTAGCTACCTAGATATTTTTGTAATCAGTTTTTAATTCTTCAAATCCGATGAATCTTTGATCAAATTATCAATCCCGATAGCTATCGGGACAAATCATCAAATCATCAAATTTTCAAATTGACTTAATCGTTTGTAAACGCTTATTAACCGACTAAATATTTTTCAATGCATATTTTTACCGCGGGGTGGGGCTGCCGTCCCCCCATTGTATTGGGTGTTTTTTTAATTTTTTAGAAAACTACCTGTCGTTGATGAAAAAAATTAGAAGTGGATCGTTCTTAATTAATTATTCAATTAATGGGTTCTCTTGAATAAATCAGCAAACCAACAAATCCTCAATCCCGATAGCTATCGGGACAAATCACCTCATTTTCAATCCCGACGCATCGGGAAGCACATTAGCACATTTTCAAATTGAAAATCATTCCATCCTCGTCAGCTTCAAACCTTCAATTGGTTTAACTACCAACGGAATTTTTTCTACAGTAACGGAACTGGTGTCAAGACCAAAAGCACGTTCTTCAGGAAGAGAGATTTTTTTGATAAGGAAATAAAAGTCCATGATGATTTTTTGTAGCCATGGTAATTCGTTGTCGTACGACAAGAATTTTTCCATCACTACAAAGCGGAAGTCGCCGACTAAATTGCGTTTCATCAATGAAGGATAGCGTGAAATAATATCGACTTCTTTATTCTTTACAAGTTCAGTTACAATTTGTCGGAACATTAAATTTACTCTCGGATCAATTCTGAATCCGATGCGCATATCGATACGAATGAGTTTATCGTGCAATAGCTCCGTCACTTTATATTCAAGTGTGTAAGGCTCATCTAATACATCTACGTGCACAAACCAGTAGACATCTGCGCGCTTGGGCTTTTTATAAAAGATGCTGTAAAAAACTTTTTCTTCTATTTCATCGAGATTGTTCGCACTAGTTAAATAAACTAAATGTGTAGCATATTTCGGCACAGATTCATCTTCACTAAGTCCTTTAATCAGCGGTAAATAATCTTTGATGTAAACGAACTCAACTAAACGATTTCTGATTTTACGAGAGTAATACAATACAAGCATGATGATAAACAAACTGCTTGCAACAAGTAATGTGACCCATCCTCCATGTGAAAACTTGCTTAGGTTGGCTGCTAAAAATGAAAATTCAATTATTAAAAATGTTAGCAATAAAATAGCTATCAAAACAGGATTTACTTTTTTCTCGTGCAAATAATACGTCAGTAGTATAGTCGTCATGAGCATGGTTAAAATAATCGCTAGACCATAAGCTGCTTCCATCTTAGCCGACTCCTGAAAAAACAAAACGATGCCAGTACATCCCAACATTAATAACCAGTTTACACTCGGAATATATAGTTGTCCGCGCATTTCTGTTGGATACACCACTTTTACCTTAGGCCAGAAGTTAAGTCGGATGGCTTCATTGATTAACGTAAATGATCCAGATATCAAAGCCTGACTTGCGATGATTGCAGCAAGAGTCGAGATAGCAATACCAATAGGTAAAAACCAAGGCGCCATTAATTCAAAAAACGGATTACGATCATTTAATAATTCTCCGTTGTGTTTTAACAACCATGCTCCTTGTCCCATATAATTCAAAACAAGAGTAGCCTTCACAAATATCCAGCTCACACGAATGTTCTGTTTTCCGCAATGACCTAAGTCGCTATACAAAGCTTCTGCTCCTGTAGTACATAAAAATACGGCGCCGAGTACCCAGAATCCATTTGGATAATTTACGAGTAATTGCCATCCGTAATAAGGATTTAGCGCTTTGAAAATTTCAGGTGCATATCGCATCTGACTAACTCCTAAAATCGCGAGCATTGAAAACCAAACAAACATCATTGGTCCGAAAAACTTCCCAACGAAGTTCGTCCCGAAGCGCTGAATGATAAACAGCGATAAAATAATCACCAATACGATTGGGATGAGCGGTAGTTCTGGTTGTATTTTCGTTAACCCTTCAATTGCAGATGAAACAGAAATAGGGGGGGTGATAATTCCATCAGCAAGTAAGGTGGCTCCTCCAAGCATAGCTGGGAATACTAGCCATGGGTTTTTACTTCCCCGTACGAGGGCATATAAAGAGAAAATCCCGCCTTCGCCTTTGTTATCGGCACGAAGTGTAATTATAACGTATTTGATCGTGGTTTGTAAAGTAAGTGTCCAGAAAATAAGCGAAACACCTCCAAGAATGACCATCTCGTTAATCACCGAGCCCGAACCAATAATCGCCTTCATTACATAGAGTGGCGATGTTCCAATATCACCATAGATAATTCCTAAGGTGACAATTAATCCAGCGAGGGATAGCTTGTTGAGGGAGGCGTGCTTTTGCAAAGCGTCATTCAATTTACGAAGCAAAGGTAAATTGTTTGTTCAGATAATAGGCTGTATCCGAATAAAAATAATGAAGGGTGTTCAAAATGGTTTCTTTCAAATTTGTATCTTTGCGCCACCAAAAAGTCATCAAGTTTTAATCAATAAAAATTCAATAAAATGGTATTTGACCTCGAAATGATTAAGCGCTTTTATGCTTCGCTACCTGCGAAAGTAGAAGCTGCGCGCGCGTTAGTAGGACGTCCTCTAACTTTAACTGAGAAAATTTTATACGCTCACTTATGTGGCGACAATCCTTCTACTCCTTATGAAAGAGGGAATTCTTATGTTGATTTTAATCCGGATCGTGTAGCCATGCAAGATGCAACAGCTCAAATGGCTTTGTTGCAATTTATGCAAGCTGGTCGTCCGAAGGTAGCTGTTCCAAGTACTGTTCATTGCGATCACTTGATCATGGCGAAAACAAGTTCGAAAGAAGATTTAGCTTTTGCTGTGAAGGAAAGTGAAGAGGTTTACAATTTCCTTGCTTCTGTATCGAATAAATATGGAATCGGTTTCTGGAAGCCAGGTGCTGGAATTATTCACCAGGTAGTTTTAGAAAATTATGCATTCCCAGGCGGAATGATGATTGGAACGGATAGTCATACCGTTAATGCAGGTGGATTAGGAATGGTAGCTATTGGTGTTGGTGGTGCTGATGCTTGTGATGTAATGGCTGGATTACCTTGGGAACTTAAATGGCCTAAGTTAATTGGTGTGAAGCTGACAGGTAAATTAAATGGTTGGGCAGCTCCGAAAGATGTGATTTTAAAAGTTGCTGGTATCCTTACTGTAAAAGGTGGTACTGGAGCTATTGTAGAATATTTTGGTGAAGGTGCTACATCAATGAGCTGTACTGGTAAAGGTACTATCTGTAATATGGGTGCTGAGATTGGTGCTACTACTTCTACTTTCGGATATGATGAAAGTATGGAGCGCTACTTAAAAGCAACGGGTAGAACTGAAGTTGCAGAAGCCGCGAATGCTATTCGTGAGCACTTAACAGGTGATGCAGATGTATATGCAAATCCTGAAAAGTATTTTGACGAGGTAATTGAAATTAACTTAGATGAGTTAGAGCCGTACATTAACGGACCATTCTCTCCGGATTTAGCTACTCCAATCAGCAAGATGAAAGAAACAGCTGCTGCTAATGGATGGCCAATGAAAGTAGAGGTTGGTTTGATTGGTTCTTGTACGAACTCTTCTTACGAAGATATTAGTCGCGCTGCTTCATTAGCGCAACAAGCAGTCGATAAAAAAATTACTCCTAAAGCTGAATTTACCATTACTCCAGGTTCTGAGTTAGTACGTTATACAATCGATAGAGATGGCTTTATTAATACCTTCGATAAGATTGGTGCAAAAGTATTCTCGAATGCTTGCGGACCTTGTATCGGAATGTGGGCTAGGGTAGGAGCTGAGAAGCAAGAGAAGAATACAATCATTCACTCATTCAACCGTAATTTTAAAGCACGTCAGGATAGCAATCCTAATACCTATGCTTTCGTTGCATCTCCAGAAATTACAACTGCATTAGCATTAGCTGGCGATTTAGGATTTAATCCTTTAACAGATACATTAACGAATGCTGATGGTGTTCAGGTGAAATTAGATGTTCCTAACGGGGATGAGTTACCGACAAAAGGATTTGCAGTAGAAGATGCAGGTTATCAGGCTCCGGCTGCTGATGGTTCAAATGTAAAGGTAGAAGTAAGTACAACGAGTGATCGTTTACAATTATTAGATGCATTTGCTGCATGGAACGGTGCTGACTACAAAGGATTACGTTTATTAATCAAGGCAAAAGGAAAATGTACAACTGATCATATTTCGCCTGCTGGTAAGTGGTTAAAATATCGCGGACATTTAGATAACATCAGTAATAATATGTTAACGGGTGCTATCAATTTCTATAATGAGAAATCAAACAATGTAAAGAATGGAATCACTGGTGAGTATGGTGAAGTTCCTGCTGTACAACGTGCATACAAAGCGGCTGGCGTTGGTTCTATTGTAGTTGGTGATGAGAACTACGGAGAAGGATCAAGTCGTGAGCACGCAGCAATGGAGCCTCGTTTCTTAGGTGTGAATGCAGTATTAGTTAAATCGTTTGCTCGTATCCACGAAACTAACTTAAAGAAGCAAGGAATGTTAGCATTAACATTTGCTAATCCTGCTGACTATGATAAAATTCGTGAAGATGATATGATTGATATTGTTGGATTAACAACATTCGCTCCTGGTAAGTCATTAACGTTAGTGTTAAATCACGCTGATGGAAATTCAGAAGAGATTTCAGTAAATCATACATACAACGAAAATCAGATTGAGTGGTTCAAAGCTGGTGGTGCGTTAAACATCATCCGTTCACAGATTGCTTAATTGGTAATAAAACAATAAGAAAATCCTGGCATTAAATGTCAGGATTTTTTTTGCACTTTATTTATTTACTACATTCGCTAATCAACAAAATAGAATGAATCAATCAGCACAAGTTACTGCACCTAAGAAAGTCCTGCGTTCGTGGGCGATGTACGATTGGGCAAACTCTGCATACTCACTCGTAATTACAAGCACCTTGTTTCCTATTTACTTTAATGCAATTGCTACGGAAGATGGAAATAATGATGTTCAGTTTTTAGGGCATACCTTTAATAGCGATTCATTACAGACCTACGCAATATCAGCTGCGTTTTTAGTGATTATGTTATTGTCACCGTTGCTATCATCGATGGCGGATTACAGTGGGAAAAAGAAAAAGTTTATGTTTTTCTTCAGCACGATGGGAGCAATATCATGTTCACTGATGTATTTCTTTACAGGAGTTGAAACGATTTATATCGGTGTATTTTGTTCGATGTTAGCCGCTATTGGTTTCGCAGGAAGTATTGTGTTTTATAACGCTTTTTTACCAGAGATAGCAGCTCCAGAAGATCAGGACAAAGTCTCTGCACAAGGCTTTGCTTTAGGATATTTTGGAAGTTCTTTCTTACTTATTTTTTGTTTGACGATGGTCATGTTTCCACAGTGGTATGGAAATATTTCTGCAGGTGTGGCTACGCGAATATCATTCTTGTTAGTTGGAATTTGGTGGTTTGGATTTGCACAGATTACTTTTAGAAATGTTCCAGAGTTGCCTACTCAACATTCAAACGATAAACAATTGTTTTCAAAAGGATATAAAGAATTGAAAAAAGTATGGAGTGAATTAAAGCATACTCCACGACTAAAACGATTTTTATTATCCTTCTTTTTGTACAACATGGCCACACAAACGGTGATGTATGTCGCAACCTTATTTGGAAAGAGTGAATTGAAGTTAAGTTCTGAAGTGTTGATTGCAGTGATTTTAATTATTCAATTTGTGGCAGTTCCTGGAGCATTTATATTTAGCAGTTTGTCTAAACGATTTGGGAACATCATCGCTTTGCGAATCTCTATTATTTGTTGGACAATTTTAAGTGTGGCTGCTTATTTCTGTGATAAGAAATATGGATTTAATGAGCAGACGTATTTCATCGTCTTGGCTGGTTGTGTAGGAATGGTGATGGGTGGAATTCAGTCTTTGTCGCGCTCAACCTATTCGAAGTTATTGCCTGAGACAAAAGACCATGCATCGTATTTTAGTTTCTTTGATGTATGCGATAAAACAGGTACGGTGGTGGGTACATTTATCTTCGGATATATTAACGCTATTACTGGTAGTATGCGTAATTCTATTGTTGTTATTTCTTGCTTCTTCTTTTTAGGATTATTGTTTTTGAGTTGGGTAAAGATGGAGAGGGAAAGGGGAGAGGTGGCCTGATTTAATGCTCCTTTTTTTTTCATGACTAAACTTAAGCGTTTGTAAACGAACATAAGCCATTATTTAATGAATAACTTGTTTAATTAATTACAATGAAGTTGCAAGTGTTATTAGCATGTTGGTCTAATTAGTAAAACTGCTTTTTTTACCGTGATGTTCTAATCCTATTTTTAATTATCAAATCATCAAATTTTCAAATTAATAAAATTTGGTTAATAATATTAACTAGTTTATATTTGTAAAAAAAATTATGGAAAACCTAGACGTCAAACAATCTATTAAGACGATTGAACAAGCTGTTCAAGAGGCTAGGAGGGTGCCACACGGAGCTTATTACTATTTTATTCTATGGGGCATAATACTCTTCCTTTATTATATTCTAAATTATTTTGCGCTGACGAATTCTGATCCTGCTCTCAGCGGATTACAAGGTTGGTTTTGGGTTGTATTTCCAATCGGTGGGTTTTTATCTTCAAGAAGGTCAAAGCAGGATGATCTTAAAGAGACGGCTAAGTCAATTGCAGATAAAGTGTATTTGTTTGCATTTTCAGGATTTGCGTTTGCCTATATCACAATTTATTTAGCAGCTGAATTTGGCTCGTTTAATTATATCGTCATTCCAATTTTCTGTTCATTATTAGGATTAACAGTTTTTGTTACTGGCGGAATTGTTAACGAAAGATTTTCAATAATAATGGGAATAGTAGGAATGTTAATTGGGGCTTATTGCTTAAAGTTGGAAGTATCACAACAATGTTTTTTGGCTTCACTTGCCTGTCTATTTACTTGTATTGTTCCTGGTGTTAAAATGAAAATCCAACGTGTTTAAAGATTTAGACCCAATTTTACATTCTCAACTGCGACTGTCAATTGTTTCTTTGTTGGTTGGATTGGATGAAGCAGAGTTTCTTTACCTTCGAGAAAAGACAAATACTTCTGCTGGTAATTTGAGCCTGCAACTCGATAAATTACAAAAGGCGGGATATGTTTCAATAAAAAAAGGATTCAAAGGTAAGTATCCTGTAACCACCTGTAAGCTTACTTCCAAAGGATTAAAAGCTTTTGAACGGTATGTTACTACTATTAAATCGTACATTCATTTGTGAAATCAAAAGACCATTTCCAAATCTTCAAATTACCAATTCATTTAATTATTTTTGTCCTCCATGAATTTAAAAGTCGACATATTCATACCCTGCCTTGTAGATCAGTATTATCCTGATGTTGCTAATAATATGATTAAAGTGTTAGAGCGATTAGGTTGCGATGTGCAGTATAATGTCGAGCAGACTTGCTGCGGACGAATTGCATTCGAAGATGGTTATTGGGATCATTGTAAGGAAGTCGGTGAAAAGCTCATCATGGAGTTACAGCATGAACGTTATATTGTTTGTCCTGGAGCTGCATGTACTGCTACTGTAAAATGTCAGTATCCTGCCTTATTCCACAATTCTTCTTTGCATAATCAGTATAAGTCGGTGCAAAAAAACATGTTTGAACTTTCCGACTTTTTAGTGAATGTGATGAATGCTTCGGATATAGGTGCCCGTTATAATTCGAAGGCTGTTATGTTTGATGCTTGTAAAGCCGTTCATGAATTGAAAATCAAACAGGCGCCTCGATTGCTTTTAAGTAAAGTGCGAGAGTTAACTTTAATAGAAACTCCTTCGACTTATTCTTGTTGTGGTATGAGTGGCGGACTTGATCGTAATAACGAAAAGTTATCAGTAGATATAGGAAGTAAAATAATTCAGGATTTTATTGATGCTGGCGCTGACACGATTATTTCAACTGATATGGATTGCTTAATGCACTTTGATTCTATCATCAAGAAAAATAATTTACCAATTAAAGTGGCGCATTTAGCAGAGGTATTAGCCGCTGGATGGAATTAATCAGGTAATTGATTGAGTCGGTATCCCGATAAATTATGCTTCAACATTTTTTGAATTAGCATTTTGCATTCGTTAGAAGCTTGCGCTATACTTAATCCTTCTTGGTGAATATTTGAAATACAATTTCTATCAGCATTGGTAGATTGCAGCGATGGATTTGCAGTAATGTACATTCCTAAACTCTGATGTGTTGTTAAGCCAGGACGCTCACCAATAATTACAATTGCAATTTTACATTTAGTGATTTCTCCTAGTTGGTCACCAATGGCGACTCTTCCATTTCGACAAATGAAAATCGGATTTATTTGATTTCCGATTGAACGTAATTCATCCAATAAAGCGGTTATTAATTCACAACCTTGTTCTTCTACTGCCTTCGGAGATAATCCATCAGCAAGAATAATTGAAATAGCATTTTCATTCTTAATTGCTTTTACAATTTCTATTGATTGTCCATTAAGTTCGCAACCTAAAAGTGGATTTTGTACATATTGAAGTCGACTGGTTGCAGTACTTTCAATGATGGTACTTTTAGCTCCTCTCGATTTTAATTTTTCTTGTATGGATGTAGCATTCCATTCCACCCATACAGCATCAACAGCTCTTGCATGTGCTAATCTAAATGCTAAAACTTCCTCCGTACTTAACGAAACTCCGCTTGTGCTTAACCCAACACGAGCCGTCGTGAACTTTTTAAGTTCATTTCGTTGTAAAGATGAATTTGATTTTTCAAGCGACATTTACGAAAGATGATTTAAAAGTTTTTTGATTTCTTCATTCGCAAAAGCTAATTCCCCATTCTTATTTTGAATCCCCATTTTCTCTAACCACCTTTCAAACTCAGGAGCAACTTTCTTATTAAATACTTTTCGCAGATAGGCAGCATCGTTATACGATGTACTCTGGTATTGTAACATAATATCATCCGACCCAGGAACCGCCATCATAAAATTACAATTTGCAGCAGCAAGTAAAGTGCTTAAATTATCCATGTCATCTTGATCACAATCAGCGTGATTAGTATAACAAACATCAACTCCCATTGGTAATCCTAATAACTTCCCACAGAAATGATCTTCTAATCCTGCACGGATAATTTGCTTTCCATTAAATAAATATTCTGGTCCGATGAATCCAACAACTGAGTTCACTAAAAACGGATTGAACTTTCTTGCAACTGCGTAAGCACGTGCTTCACATGTTTGTTGATCAATCATTGCATGAGCATTGGCAGATAATGCAGTACCTTGTCCTGTTTCAAAATAAAATACTTGATTAGAATTCGGATTGCGTTTTAATGCTAATATAGCTTCTTGTGCTTCCGCTAAATCATTTAAATAAACACCAAATGATTCATTCGCTTTTTGTGTTCCTGCAATTGACTGAAATAATAAATCTACTGGCGCACGATTAGCAATACTTTTTGTTAAGCTGTAATGTGATAATACGCACGATTGCATTGGTATTTCAAATTTCAATCGCAACTCTTCTAACATTGAAAGAATGGATATTGCAATTTCTTCACTATCACTTACTGGATTAATTCCAATTACTGCATCGCCACATCCATATAAAAGTCCATCTAAAATAGAAGCCATGATACCCTTGTTATCATCATTTGGATGATTAGGTTGTAAGCGAGTGGAGAATCTTCCTTTTAATCCAACAGTAGTTCTAAACTTAGAAACAACTTCAATTTTTTGTGCGACTAAAATTAAATCTTGCAGCGACATTATTTTACTTACCGCTGCAGCCATCTCAGGAGTGATACCTTTATTGGTCTGAAGGATTATTTCATTCGTTACTTCCGTCGATAAAAGCCAGTCACGAAATCCTCCAACTGTTAAATGAGATATTGTTGCAAATGCTTCTTTATCGTGCGTATCGATTATTAATCGAGTGATATCATCTTTATCATAATCGATAACAACTTCATTCAGGAAATTCTTTAAGGGAACATTTGATAAAGCTAATTGAGCAGCGATTCTTTCCTCGTAACTCGATGCACATACGCCTGCTAATACATCACCACTTCTTAACGGAGATGCTTTAGCCAATAAATCTCTTAAAGATTCAAAGCAATAACTATGATTACTTATTTGCGTCTTGTACATTTGATTTGCTTCGCTGATTTAATTCATATGCTAAAATACTAATGAATCCGCCTAAAAAGAAAATACATCCAAGCTTAACATTAAAATAAAACATGGCCACCATACATAACAAACCAAGTACTAAAGCAATCATTGGTAAAATAGGGTAGTAAGGGACTTTGAACGGACGTACAAGTGCCGGATTGTTTTTTCTTAATGTAAATAACGAAAACATACTCACGATATACATGCTCGTAGCTCCCATTGCTGATAAAATAATTAAGTCATTTGTCTTGCCAGAAAAAATGCTGATGATTCCAATTCCTAATCCTACTAATAACGCCTTATGCGGTGTTTTGTAACGGATATGAATATGTGCTAATGATGGAGTAAGTATCCCTGCTCTTGATAACGCAAATAATTGTCGCGAATAACTCGTGATGATACTATTGAATGAAGCAATCAATCCAAAGATTCCAACACCTGCTATAATGGTTGTAAGCGTATTGCCTTTGCCTAATAAGATACCAATCGTTTCTGGAAGTGGATAATCAATGGTTGTTAATTGTTGCCAAGGTACTGCTGCGCAAGTGAAGAACATCACGCCGATAGCGAGAATACAAAGTGTGATAATACCAGTGATATATCCTATAGGTAAACTCTTCTTAGGGTCTTTCACTTCTTCAGATACCATAGCAACTCCTTCAATCGCGAGATATAACCAAATTGCAAATGGTATGGCTGAGAATACATCTTTGAAAGTAGTAGTAGTGTTTATTAATTCAATATTGCTAGCTTCGTAATGTGTGGAAGTTATTCCTATGTAGATTAATAATTCTGTAATTGCTAATATGGTAACGATAAGTGTAAATGCTGCGCTTTCTTTGATGCCTATTAAATTGATAATCGTAAAAAGTAAATAAGCTACAATAGCAACAATAGTCGTATCAAGCATCGGGTGTAAAAAATGTACATAACTTCCCAATGCTATGGCAATAGCGGGCGTTGCTAAAACAAACTCTACTACTGTTGCATAACCAGTAAATACTGCAACTCTTCTTCCAAAAGCTTTATCTGCAAATGTGAAAGGTCCTCCTGCATCTGGTAATGCCGTTGTGAGTTCTGTGAAGCTAAATACAAAGCATAAATAAAAAATAGTAACGAGTAGGGTAGCAATGAACATTCCCATCGGACCACCACTCGCCCAACCATAATTCCATCCGAAATATTCACCTGATATAACTAATCCAACTGCTAAGGCCCAGATATGAATTCCTCGAAGCGATTTTTTTAACGTCGTTGTTTCTGACATCCTCAAATCTAATCAAATAATCTGCATGTCAATTCGAATTGATACAGATAAAAAGCATGTTTAGTAAATGGTTGATCAGGTTTTATTAATTCAATGCCGCCGCAGTTATTAATAAAATGGCCCCGATGATTTGAAGATTGCTGATGTCTTCTTTTTGAAAAAATCTGGAAACAATAACTGTAGTAGCAGGTTGTACAGCACTGATCATGGAGAAGTACATCATATTGCTATTTACGATAGCAAGGTTGCTTCCTATAATTCCTCCTATAGTTAGTAAAGCTATTATTAAAATTCCTTTTATTGGAGAGCTAGTATGCTCAAGACTTGTACTTTTTCTTTGAGCAAATACTAATGCTAATGAAATTATCAGTACAACCATTTCTTGAAATAAAGCAAATAAACTCGGATGCGTTACCGTAATTTCTGATTTAAAACCTCTACTCGCAATTGCCCAGCAAAGTCCAGCTCCCATCGCTAACATTGTTCCTTTGTTTGGTTTAATCTTGTTAAACAATTCACTATCGATTAATAATAGTCCTGCAATCGACAATATAGAAATTGATAATATATTACTCGGGAATGGAGTGTGATCAATAAAATAGGACATCATAACTCCGAATAAAGAACCCCATAACACAACTGCTGCTGAAATCCCACTAGCTTGCAATCGAATTGAAGCAATAAATAAATAGAGTCCAAGTAAGCTAATTACAATCCATGGGACAGCGCTTAAAAAAGGTGATATATAATCTATTGGATTTAATAAGTAGTTGGAGTCTATGTACCAGCAAATCAACAAGAGTAGCGGGACAGTTAACAAGCTTCTGTATAAGAGTAATTGCGAATCGCTAAAAGATTTTTGCAAATTTCTCCATAAGCAATTGCTTGCGCCAAAGCAAATCATGCCGAAAAACAAATAAAGGAAAGTCATTGTGCGTTAGTTGCACAAATATAGTATTTGTTCTTAATTAAGTATATTAATAATGGTATTTTATCCCAATATAATTATGAGGGGTTATCTTTGAAAGTTCCTCTTTAATCTCCGCACTTATTTCAAGTGTATGGATAAAATCTTTGATAGTATCTTGATTAATTTTTCCTCCCGTACGTGTCAAAGCTTTTAAGGCTTCATACGGATTAGGATATCCTTCTCGACGTAAAATTGTCTGAATAGCCTCAGCAACAACAGCCCAATTGTTTTCTAGGTCATTATGAATTACGGTCTCATTAACGCTAATCTTATTTAACCCTTTGCTTAATGAAGCTAAAGCAATTGAGATATGCGCAAATGGCACTCCTATATTTCTAAGGACCGTCGAATCTGTTAAATCGCGTTGTAATCTTGATACAGGTAACTTAGCTGATAGATGCTCTAACATTGCATTCGATAAACCTAAATTGCCCTCAGCATTTTCAAAGTCTATCGGATTAACTTTATGAGGCATAGCCGATGATCCCACTTCGTTTGCCACTACTTTTTGTGTGAAGTAGTTCATTGAGATGTACGTCCAGATATCTCTGCTTAAATCAATCAAAATAGTATTAATACGTTTCATAGCATCAAACAATGCAGCCATGTTATCATAAGATTCAATTTGCGTAGTATATGGTGAACGCTTCAATCCTAACGTCAAAACAAATTTGTTGGCAAAGTTCTCCCAATCAATTTGCGGATAGGCCACTACGTGAGCATTGAAGTTTCCAGTAGCACCACCAAATTTAGCAGTATTAGGGATTTCCTGAAGTTGTATTAATTGTTGCTCAATACGATGTTTGAAAATATAAATTTCCTTTCCCAACTGAGTAGGAGAGGCAGGTTGTCCGTGAGTACGTGCAAGCATAGGAATATTTTTCCACGCATTACTTAGCTCATGTAATTTCTCTAACAACTGATTCAGTTCTTTGTAGTAAACATTTTGCAATGCTTCTTGAACTGATAATGGTATAGATGTATTATTGATATCCTGACTCGTTAATCCGAAATGAATAAATTCTTTGTGTTCGCTTAAATTCAGTTTGTCAAATTCTTCTTTTAAAAAATACTCAACAGCTTTTACATCGTGATTCGTTGTACGCTCAATTGTCTTGATTCGTATTGCATCATCACTTGTAAAGTTTTCATACAACTTTCTTAAACCAGCGTAGCTGTCGCGAGAAACATTTTGTAATTGTGGTAAAGGAATTTCACATAATGCAATGAAATATTCAACCTCTACTTTTACTCGATATTTGATTAATGCTTCTTCCGAAAAATAATTCGTTAATGGTTCGCATACTTTAAAATAACGACCATCAACTGGAGATATAGCATTTAATGAATTTAATTCCATGACTTCAATTTAAACAATTTATTAAGCAGATAATACTTCTGCTTCTTTGTGTATTTTTTTAACTAGTCCTTGTAAAACTTTTCCAGGGCCAACTTCTACAAACGTGGTTGCACCATCTGATACCATACTTTGTACCGACTGTGTCCAACGTACAGGAGCTGTTAATTGTGCAATTAGATTTTTCTTGATTTCATCTGCATTGCGGTGAGGCATAGCCGTTACATTCTGATAAATTGCACAACTTGGCTCGTGGAATGTCGTAGCTTCAATGGCAGCAGCTAAACGCTCACGTGCTGGCTCCATCAGCGGACTATGAAACGCTCCTCCAACAGGAAGTAATAAAGCTCTTTTAGCACCAGCAGCAGTCATTTTTTCGCAAGCTTCTTTTACTCCTTCAATCGATCCTGAAATAACTAATTGACCTGGGCAGTTATAATTAGCAGCAACAACAACTTTGTCGATGCCTTCGCATATTTCTTCTACTTTCGAATCATCTAGTGCTAATACAGCAGCCATTGTCCCTGGTACCGCTTCACATGCAGCTTGCATCGCGTTTGCACGTTCTATTACTAAACGTAAACCATCTTCAAACGAAAGTGTACCATTAGCGGTTAAAGCTGAAAATTCGCCTAGTGAATGTCCAGCAACCATATCAGGTTGGAAACTATCTCCTAAGGTCTTTGCAAGTATCACAGAGTGAATAAAGATCGCAGGCTGAGTAACGTTGGTTTGCTTTAAATCTTCATCGGTTCCGTTAAACATCATATCAGAAATGCGAAATCCAATAATTTCATTCGCCTTTTCAAATAGCTCTTTTGCTAATGGAGAGTTTTCATATAACTCTTTTCCCATTCCTACAAATTGAGACCCTTGTCCCGGAAAGATATATGCTTTCATGTTTTTAAATATGTCGTTGATTAGAAATTAAACTAATAAATTCTTTTCGTGTTCTATCGTTTTCAAATTCACCTGTAAATGCAGAAGTAGTCGTTATCGAATTTTGTTTTTGCACGCCGCGCATCTGCATGCATAAATGTTGTGCTTCAATCACAACAGCTACTCCTAAAGGATTAAGCGTATTCTGAATGCAATCTCTGATTTCTGTTGTTAAACGTTCTTGCACTTGTAGTCTTCTCGAAAATGCATCTACAATTCTTGGAATCTTACTCAATCCAACAATATAATGATTCGGGATATAAGCCACATGCGCCTTCCCAAAGAATGGAAGCATATGATGCTCACACATCGAATACACTTCAATGTCTTTTACGATAACCATCTGTTTATACTCTTCCTTGAACTTAGCAGAGTTTAAAATAGCAACAGGGTCTAAACCGTAACCATGCGTTAAAAATTGTAACGACTTTGCAACGCGTTCTGGAGTTTTAAAAAGTCCTTCGCGCTCCGGATTTTCTCCAAGCTCTAGTAGGATGTTTTTATAATGACCAGCGATTGAATCAATCTTATCCTGATTATAAATATCCTTCTTCGTATATCTGTAATCGTTATTTGAGTTTTCCATTTGTTTTTTATTTACCGCCAAAGTATTCTACGAAATTATTTTCTGTTTCGTAAAGTTTGACGCAATGTAAGTAACATCCTTTTGCATTGATTTCAGCTTCTAATTGTTCCCAGATGGCAATTGTTAAAATCTCTGTAGAAGCCATTTTGTCTTTCATAAAATCAACATCCATATTGATGTTCTTATGATCTAATTTATCAATTACTCTTTCTTTGATGAGCTTGCTTAAAAACTTTAAGTCAATGACAAATCCTGTTTCTGCAGCAGGTTCACCCTTGACTGTTACAAATACTTCGTAATTGTGTCCGTGCCAGTTAGGATTAGCACATTTTCCAAACACCTCGGCATTTTTCTCTTCCGTCCAATCAGCGCGGTGAAGTTTATGGGCTGCGTTAAAGTGCTCTTTTCTTGTTATGTAAATCATATATTTGGGTTTAGTACCCTCCTTGAACAAGGATGCACAAAATTAGTTTATTTTAGAGTAAATCATTGTAAACTATTGTTATAAATTTGCCTCATGTCGACCAAGAATTTACTAGTTGCAGCTACCTCTGCCGAGATAAAAGGTATTTGTGGTCATATTGAGCCTTATGTAGTTACAACAATAAACAATAATTGGGATGTAATTATAACAGGCGTCGGGATGGTAGCTACAGTTTTCCATCTTACCAATGCCCTGCATAAAAACACCTATTCTCAAATCATAAATATTGGATTAGCAGGTGCAATTAACAGAGATTTATCACTTGTTCAGGTCGTTAATGTAGTTTCAGATGAATTTGCTTTTTGGGGTGCAGAAAATAAGGGCGAGTTTTTATCAGTTTTCGACTTAAATCTCCATAGTGAAAATGAGAGGCCTTTTGAAAATAAAGTAATTGCTCCTCTTCAAACTAATATCAATTTAGAAGGTATTCAAAAGGTTAATGGCCTAACGGTTCAAACGGTAACTGGCTCCGCTACATCAATCGATCTTCTTCTTAAAACGTATAAAGCTGATGTTGAATCGATGGAAGGGGCAGCGGTTTTTTATGTAGCGAATCAGTTTAATATTTCTGCCGCCCAGATTCGAGGAATTAGCAATTATGTGGAACCTCGTAATCGTGATAATTGGAAAATTAAAGAGGCTTTGGATGCTTTAAATCATGCAGTTTTACCTCTAATAGATAAATGTTAATATCTGTTGTTTTGCTGTTGAAAGCATTTTTTAATATTCCATTTTATTCAGGATAGGAAAGGTATTTTTGATTGTTCAAATGAAATACCTTCTAAGATTTTCTTTATTGCTAATACTACTTATCACAGGGCAAGCTCATGCTCAGAAGGAAGATGTGCGTCCATTAGATATTGTATTTTGTCTTGATTTAAGTGGCAGTACTAACGGGTTGGTAAATGATGTTCGTGATAATCTTTGGCTAATTGCGAATGAATTAAACGCTATGAAGCCTAAGCCAGATTTAAGGTTGGGAGTAATTTGTTTTTCACGACCAAGCTTTGGTAAAGATGATGGCTATGTTAAAGTGTTCTCAGATTTAACTTATAATCTCGATTACATAGATGCGGAGCTTTATAAATTGAAGCCTTCTATTGAAAAAGGAGATCAGATTGTGAGTGCTGCGCTTTCCATTGCGGTGAGCGATATGTCATGGTCGAAAAAAGATGATGCTTTGAAGTTGGTTTATATTGTCGGTAATGGATCAGTTTCTTCTAACGGTTACGAATATGTGAAAATATGCGAACAGGCTGTAGCGAAGAAGATAATCGTTCATTCGTTGTTCGTCACTAAATCTGCTAACAAAGCTGCTGATATTGCAGGTTGGAAGCGAATAGCCGCTATTACTGGAGGGATTCAAACGGAAATTTCAGTTAATAAAAAAGACCCGATTAGTTTTTGGAATTCTGATATGAATGCAGTCATGAAACAAAATACTCTTTTGTATAATGATATGCAATGGTCAGGGCCAGATAGCGCTATGGGACGAAAGTCAATGGTGGCTTCAGATTCTGGAGCATTTGAAGCTGGTTTAAGTACTTATATGCATCGAATGTATTATAAGTCTTCGGGCAGCTTTGTAAAGAGTATAAAATACTGCGATTATTTTGCTAAGTATAAAGAAGAGGCTAGCTTAACTACAATGTCTGCATTCGACCAACGAGCATATCGCATGCGCGAAGAGCGAGATCGCAAATTAGATAGATTAAAAAGTTTAGTAGGAGAGGATGGAGTAGTTCAGTTATTTGCTGAATATTCCAAACCAGAATTCAAAGAAGAAGGGATATTTCACAGAGTAATTCTCCTTACTGCAATAGCTTCTTGGAATAAATAAATTACATTTCTGCAATTACCGTTACACCACCAGTAGTTTTTTGACCAATCTGAGCAGTGATTTTTGTTCCTAACGGGAAATATAAATCTACACGAGAACCAAATTTAATAAAGCCCATTTCTCCACATTGTCTGATTTTGTCATTCTGATGTGGGTAGTAAACAATTCGCTTCGCTAAAGCTCCAGCAATCTGACGTAATAAAATTTCACGACCATCATCTTTCTGAATTACAATCGTGCTTCTTTCATTTTCTGTACTTGCCTTTGGATGCCATGCTACTAAATATTTCCCTTTGTGATAAGCGACATAACTGATTAATCCAGCAATAGGGTACCAGTTAGCATGTACGTTAATTGGCGACATAAAAATAGAAACTTGAAGACGCTTGTCTTTGAAATATTCACCTTCGTAAACTTCTTCAATCACCACAACTTTTCCATCTGCAGGAGCAACAACTAAATTACTTCCTAATGTTAAGTCGCGCTTTGGATAACGGAAGAACTGCAGGAAAAGCAAATAAAGCACAATGCAAATAACTAAAATGCTTAAGAATAGCCAGTGGCTGCTTCCTAAAGTATAAAACGTAATCGCATTTAAGGCAATCATTATTATTGCTGATACACTAAGTATCGTATATCCTTCGCGGTGAATTGTCATAGTATCGTTTTATTAAAAACGCAGGCTGATTTTTATTCAACCTGCGTCTATTGATTTTAAAGTTTATTAATAGCTTCCTCTTGAACGAATCGCTTTCGCTACTTTTTCTAATGCAAATACATAAGCAGCAATACGCATTGAAATTTTATGCTTCGTAGAGACATTCCAAACATTTGCAAAAGCTTGTTTCATCCAACGATCAGCACGCTTGTTGATTTCTTCTTCACTGTAGTAGTAGCCTGTTCTATTTTGAACCCACTCAAAATAAGATACCGTTACTCCACCACCGTTAGCAAGGATATCTGGAATTACAATAGTGCCTTTTTTGTTTAAGACCTCATCAGCACCAGCCGTTGTTGGACCGTTTGCACCTTCTACAATTAGCTTTGCTTTTATATTGCTTGCATTCGCAGCAGTAATCTGATTTTCTAAAGCACAAGGAGCTAATATTTCAACTGGTAATTCTAATAACTCAGCGTTCGTGATTAACTTACCGCCTTTATAACCTTTCAATACTCCTTTATTGCTATCACGATAAGCCATTGCTTTTTCAATGTCAATTCCTTTTGGATCGTAGAATGCAGCTGTATGATCTGAAATGGCTACCACTTTAATTCCATGCATAGCAAAATGCTTAGCCGTAATTGAACCTACATTTCCAAATCCTTGAACAGCAGCTTTACATTTCTTAGGTGACATTTTCATCTTTGAAAGAGCTTCTAACGCTGACGTACATACGCCACGGCCAGTTGCTTCTACACGTCCTAGTGAACCACCTAAGTGTAAAGGTTTTCCTGTAACGATACCTGGAGTGAAACTTCCTTTGATTTTGCTGAACTCGTCAACAATCCAAGCCATTTCTCTAGGGCCAGTATTCATGTCTGGAGCAGGGATATCTTTGTCTACTCCGAAAATATCTTGCATTGCTGCAGTATAGGCACGTGTTAAACGCTCCAATTCGCCAACCGACATTTTAGAAGGCTCACAATTGATTCCGCCTTTTGCTCCACCGTAAGGGATATCTGCAATGGCACATTTGTAAGTCATCCATGCTGCTAACGCTTTTACCTCATCCGCATCAACTGCTGTTGAATAACGAATTCCTCCTTTTGAGGGGCCTAAAGCTGTAGAGTGAATTACACGGTAACCATCAAAAGTTTGAATACTTCCATCATCCATCTTGATTGGTAAGCTCACCTCAACCAATTTCGATGGATTTTTAATCACATTGTAAACATCTTGCTCTAACCCGATAATTTTCGATGCAATGTCAAAACGTTGAATCATTGCCTGAAAAGGATTCGTAGTATCTTGAACTGCCGCTGCAGCTAAGTGTAACGATTTTTCATCTTTCGCAATGAACTTAACAGATGATTTTTTCAAAGCTTCGTTGATTGTTTTTTCAGTGTTTTTATCTGATAAAAGAATCGTCTCACACTTCGGGTGCATAGCCTTAATTTTCTTCGATAACATCAAACCATCCATTGATTTTTTATTCTTCGAATTAAGATTATAGTCGATGAATGCAATAGTTGGCTTTTTCTTTCCAATTTGCTTTAAACACTCTTCGCCACTTGAAAACTTTAATATAGTGCTGTTTTCAGTACTGCTTTCCAGGTGATCCTTTAAGATTTCTGCTTGTAATGCATCATCTTCTACGATTAAAATAAGCGCCTTCGCTACTTGCTTGGCAGCTTTTGATTTTTTTGAAATTGCTGTAATCGCCATGCTCTTTTTTGCTGTAGATTTAGGGGAGCGAATTTAGGGAATTTATTGACTGAAAATCCAAATTAATTGTGGAAAAACTCCTATGATTTCTCAATATACAGCATTATTGTCCCGAAAACCTCGAAAAATCAGTCGTTTGAAGCCATTTTTTTAGGTCATTCCCTTGACTGTTTAAACTCCTCTCAAAGCGTGGTTGTAAGGTGTTATAGCGTTTAAAAGATGCAAACCAGGCGTTGTTAATCTTGTCTCTTTTCTGAAAAACAAAATCATATCGATGCTGATCTACAAAATTGAGCTCTTTAATAGATCCAAGAATATGCTCTGTCAATTCTTTTTTCTCTTGCTTTTTGGCTTCTATTGATGTTTCATTCTTAAACGATTTATATAGACTGTCTAATTCATAATATCCCTTTGTCATTCGCTCGTCAAACAATTGATTATCGTGCAAAATTCCCTCGTACTCTTTTAGCAATGGTGATTCATTCCCGAATTTCTTTTTGATAAATAAAATTGCTCCTTTTTGCCCTACAAAGGTGGCCAGATTCTCATTAAACGTAACATTGTTTTTGTCATACTTATACGAATGCGTGAGCTCATGAATGATTAGTTCAGCCAGTTCTCCCTTGCTTTTTTTCAGCATGCCAGATAAAACAGGATCCTTTAACCACCCTAATGTCGACCATCCTGAGGCAGTTCCTAAATAAACGTCAAGTCCCTCTGTTTTTCGCGCTAATACTTCTTGGTCTGCCATATCACGCTTGAAAAATCCTTTGTAAGTAAAATTGCCTGCAATAGGGAAGTGCCATTCGTATTCCTGCATGCTAAACTCCGGACAAGCACTTACTACATACATCAATGGATGATTATGCTGATCGTAAAAAGTAGTGTAGTTGTTGTTGTTTGGAAACCCTAATTCCTCTAAAGCAAATTTTTTAATTTCTGCTATCATCAAGAGTTTATCCTTGGTTTCCTTCGGGATGCTTTTATCATTGATCACTTCATCGATTGGCTTCGACTCAAAAATGATTGTAAGTTGCCCTTTCAGTTGTACGCATGCATAGTATAGCAAGGAGTAGTTCCATGCACAAAAAATGAATAAAACAACTAATAATCCAACGAGGATTTTCTTCACAAATTTCAATTAAAAACAATAACGATTAGCTTCACATAACGCCGCGGCTATACGTCGTCTCGCTTCTTTTGTATTAATCATCGATGGCTTTGTGAATCGCTTAAGTCCCATTAAAAGCATTCGTTGTTCGTCTCCTTCGCACATTGAGTTAATTGCAGTTCTTCCATTCACGTTCACACGGTCAATCGCATTGCTTAAATAAACACGTAGGATATCCAATTCTAGACTACATGCAGCTTCTCCCTTGATATCAACCAGTTTTTGCAATCGCAATAACAATGATTCAGCAACAAATACATCAATTGCCATATCCGCTATGTTCATCAAGATCTCTTGTTCTTTTGCTAGCGACATCATATACTTCTGAACAGCAGTTCCCGCAACCATCAAAATAGATTTCTTTAATTGCGCTAATGTTTTTTTCTCCGCAATAAATAATGCCTCATCTTCAGCACCAAAGTCGGGTATTGACATTAGTTCTTTTTGTACGGCCATCGCAGGAGTCATCAAATCTAATTCTCCTTTCATCGCACGTTTTAAAAGCATATCAACAATTAATAATCTGTTGATTTCATTCGTGCCTTCAAATATTCGATTGATTCTCGAATCACGATACGAACGATCCATTGGGAAGTCAGCGGAGAATCCATAGCCTCCAAAAATTTGAACACCTTCATCTACAACGAAATCTAAAAGTTCAGAACCTGCAACTTTTAAAATCGCACATTCGACAGCATATTCTTCAGCAGCACCAAGTAATGCGCTACTTGCATTTTTTCCTGATTGCTCTAATTCGATTTCCTTTGCTTCAATCAAATCACTAACACGATAGATAGCAGATTCAACAGCAAACGTGCGAATAGCTTGCTCTGCAAGTTTATGACGGATAGCTCCGAACTTTGCAATAGGTAATTTAAATTGTGTTCTCGTATTAGCATACTCCACCGACTGATTAATCACCTGTTTTCCTCCTCCTAAAGCAGCAGCGGCTAATTTCGCACGACCAATATTTAAGATGTTAAAAGCAATTAAATGTCCTTTGCCAATTTCGCCAAGTACATTCTCTACAGGCACTTTACAATCACTAAAAAATACTTGTCGCGTAGATGAACCTTTAATTCCCATTTTATGTTCTTCTTCGCCAAGTGATAATCCATCAAACGATTTTTCTACTATGAATCCAGTGAATTTATCTCCGTCCACCTGAGCAAATACAGTAAACACATCTGCGAATCCTGCATTTGTAATCCACATTTTTTGTCCGTTTAAAATGTAATGTTTTCCATCTTCGGATAATACAGCTTTCGTTTTCGCTGCCAATGCATCTGAACCAGAGCCTGGCTCCGTTAAGCAATAACTCCCTTTCCATTCGCCGGTAGCTAGTTTAGGTAAGTACTTTGCTTTTTGCGACTCATTTCCGAAATATAAAATAGGTAATGTCCCAATTCCTGTATGCGCTGCCATAGCTACTGAAAAAGAATGGCCAGCACCTAATACTTCTGTCATTAACATTGAAGTAATAAAGTCTTTTCCAAATCCACCGAAATTCTCAGGTATTGCAACACCTAATAATCCTAATTCACCTGCTTTATCAAGCAATGAAGGCATCAAGCCTGGCTCCATCGCATCAATTTTGTCAAGTTGCGGGTCGACATATTGCTTTAAAAATTCATGGGCTGCATCGGCCATTAACTTGTGCTCTTCATTAAACTCTTCAGGTATAAAGTTCGCGTTATAGTCTGATTCGCTAATTAAAAAAGCGCCTCCTTTCAAGTGGTTATTCGTATTTTCCATGGATGTAAAATTTTAAACAAAACTGCACATTACTACGATGATTAACAAGATTTAGTTGTCAAAATAGTGTGATACTTATTAGCATTAAAAATGAACCCTTCGCCTGATTGATTGACATTGCTTATTTTAGCCTTGTGGAAACAAAAATTTCATCATCAATAGAGGAAGCAGCTGATTTATTAAACCGTGGACAACTTGTAGCAATACCTACAGAAACGGTTTATGGATTAGCCGCCAATGCCCTTGATAAAACAGCTGTTGTTGAGATTTTTAATGCGAAGCAACGTCCTTCATTTGATCCATTGATTGTTCATATTGGTAACAAATCAGATGTAAATCGTTATGCATCTCATATACCTATTAACGCTCAAAAATTGATGGATTCTTTTTGGCCAGGACCATTAACAGTGGTTCTGCCTAAGCAAAATTGTATTCCTGATGAAGTGACTTCTGGATTAGACACAGTTGGTATTCGTATGCCGAATCATTCTTTGACTTTGCAATTGTTGAGTAAACTTGATTTTCCATTAGCGGCACCGAGTGCCAATCCTTTCGGATATATTAGTCCTACTACATCACAACATGTCTTTGATCAGCTCCAAAATAGAATACCAATGATTCTTGACGGCGGTTCTTGTGATATTGGAGTGGAGAGTACCATTGTTGGTTTTGAAGGTGAGTTGCCAATAGTTTATCGTTTAGGCGGACTAACGCTTGAGGATATACGCAATGTGTGTGGAGAGATTAAAGTAGAAGTAAATTCTTCTTCTGACCCTAAAGCGCCTGGCATGTTAAAGAGTCATTATGCACCAACCAAGCCTTTAAAAATTATTTCGAGCAATCATAATTTTAATGATTTAACTAATCATTCCGCTTTAATTGTTTTCGGCGATTTTGAAAAAACAACACATGCACAGCTATTTAATTTATCTCCAATTGGCAATTATAAAGAAGCGGCATCTAACCTATTTTCTTTCCTTCGAAAGTTGGATACGGATGATAATGTGAAGGAGATTTTTGCCGTTTTATTACCATCAATTAACTTAGGCATTGCCATTAACGATCGACTTAGCAGGGCCGCTCATCAGGATTAGGTTTTTCGTTTAACCCGATTTTATTAATTCTTGATTCGTTAATAACTAAACGTTTGCAAACGGCTATTTTGATTATTTTAAATTTTATTTGCAAGAAAATACAAGCTCGTTTTTCATCGGCTTGGTAGTAGTAATTTTTAAAATATGAATAAACAATTTTCACAAGTAGTACGATTAATAAGATCAGCTCGCAAAAATGCTATAAAGGCGGTCAATACAGAGATGATTAATCTCTATTGGAGCATTGGTGAATACATTAGTAATAAAATACAAAAAGCCGAATGGGGCGATGGGGTGGTAGTAGAACTTGCCGAATATATTCAAAATAGTGAACCTGAAGCTAAAGGTTTTTCAGATAAAAATCTCTGGCGGATGAAGCAGTTTTATGATACTTACAAAGATTTTCCAAAACTCTCAACACTGTTTAGAGAAATTAGTTGGTCTCATAATTTAACCATATTTTCTCGATGTAAGTCCGTCGAAGAAAGAGAGTTTTATTTGAAATTAACTATAAAAGAAAGTTTCAGTTTTAGAGAGCTTGATAGGCAAATATCTGCTAGTCTTTACGAGCGCACAATGATAGGAAATTCAAAACTCTCAACAGTGTTGAGAGAAACTCAAAATAGGCTAAAAAATACTTTTAAAGATACTTATGTATTCGAGTTTCTAAACTTGCCTGATACGCATAATGAAAGTGATTTACAACGTGGACTTCTGGAGCAAATGAAAAACTTTATTCTTGAACTTGGAAAAGACTTCGTTTTTATTGGTGAAGAATATAAATTACAAGTTGGTAATGCCGATTTTTATATTGATTTAGTTTTTTATCATAGAGCATTACACTGTTTAGTCGCAATCGAATTAAAATCGGATAAGTTTAAGCCATCATATATTGGTCAAATGAATTTTTATTTAGAAGCATTAGACCGTGATGTTAGAAAGCCAAATGAAAATCCTAGTATGGGTATCTTGCTCTGCAGAGATAAAGATCAGCAAGTTGTAGAGTACGCATTAAGCAGGAGTCTTTCGCCAACATTGGTTGCAGCCTACAAAACACAATTACCTAATAAAAGAATTTTACAAAAGAAATTGAATACACTTTTTCATTTTAAAAAAGTAAAATCAAAAAAAGCAGCTCCTAAAATAACTTCTAGGGGTCGGATTAAACGAAGTTCACCTAGAAAAAAATAATTTAATTATTTGATGAAATCAAAGATAAAAATATTGGTTCGTCCAGGCCTAATTCGAAATAAACAAGTTTGGTTATTATATTTTTTATACAATGAAAAATTAAATTCAGAAATCAAATTGGAATTTAAAGCCAAATGGTGTCCTGAAATAAAATGTTGGTGGATGGATTATCGAGAAACAAACATTGCGGAATTAAAATCCTATCACAATATTTCAATATTCAAATCGAATCATATTTATATACGAAGTGATGTAATTTTTAATAGAAAGAAATGATTTTAATCGATTCAAGCAACTAATTACAGTTTTTAATACTTAGGTTTTTATTGCTTAATTATAATTTTAGTAACTTTGGTAACATAATATGTTATATATCATTTATTGCCTAATGAAATAAATAATTGCTTGAATTAAATGTTATGAGATTTGTGCTCCTTATGATTTTATTTCCGTCATTATGCTTTTCGCAGAAACAGGGAAATGTTTGGTATTTTGGTGACCATGTAGGATTAGATTTTAGTACAGGTAATCCTATCACGTTAGTAAACGGTCAAACAGATGCTAGTGTGGAAGGCACTGCAGTTATGTCTGATAGTTCTGGAGCGCTTTTGTTTTATTCGGATGGTAGTAAAATATGGAATAGAAATCATCAAATAATGCCCAATGGAGATAGTTTGCTTGGCCATTGGTCATCTACTCAATCTTCACTTATTATTCCTCTACCAGGAAGTAGTAAGCTGTTTTATGTATTCACAACCGACGCCTTTTACCAAAATAATTTGCGATATGGCTTTAGGTATTCAATTGTAGACATGTGTCTCGACAATGGATTGGGTGATATCGTATTAAATCAGAAAAATATTCTATTGCTCGACACCGTATCAGAAAAATTAACTGCTGTCAGGCATAGCAATGGAATAGATTACTGGATAATTACACATAAATACTTCTCAGATGCATTTTATTCATATCATTTAACTGCAGCCGGCATTACGGATACTGTAATTTCTCATGTTGGTTCTACACATCCGATTGCACCATTAGCCACAGGTGGAGCAATAGGCCAACTAAAAGCTTCACCCAATGGGGAAAAACTTGCTATAGTAAATGGCAATGGTTCTTCAATCGCTGAATATTTTGATTTCAATAAAGGTTCAGGGATGGTTACCAATTGTGTTTCAATTCAGGCCAATTTAAATTGGAATTACTATGGAGTTTCATTTTCTCCCGATAACACAAAGCTCTACATTGCCTGTTGGTTGAACGGAAATGGTATTTATCAATTCGACTTAAATGCTGGTGGCGGAAATCCTAATGCCGTAATGGCATCTAAAACACAAATTGCAAATAATAACTACAATTATTTGGGGTTACAATTAGCTAATAATGGAAAAATATATGTGACAAGATCGCCTTTCGGCGTCAATACTTATCTTGATGTTATTAATTATCCCAATAATTTAGGGGTGGCTTGTAACTACAATGATTCGGCTGTTAGTTTAGCAGGGCATACTAGCGGTTTTGGTTTTCCAAATTTTGTGGATTCATACGATTATTCAAACACATTTTTTAATTGCCTTACAGGGGTTGATGAGGTTAGTCGAAATAACAATATTGTTGTTTATCCGAATCCTTTTTATGATGAATTATACATAAATTTTGAGTTAGATGAATTTGTTCAAGTAAACTTATATGATATTGCCCTTAGAAAAGTACTCAGCGGTTCATTTGATACCTCAACTTCAATAAATACAAGTAGTTTGTCTAGTGGGGTATATCTATATGATTTAAGGAGCAAATCTGGGGTTGTCAAGCAGGGGAAGATTGTGAAAAATTAACACAAAAAATATGGTTAGCAGAAGCTGTCAAATACGATGGCAATAATCAATATTTTTTTAATTTCGAAAATGCTTTTGGTTGTTCTAAATTATTTATAAATGTAACTCGCTAAATTTAAAATTGTTTTATGTTAAGCAATGGTATCTCTATCCATCGTATCTTAAAAACTACCCCCGAAAAAGTATATAAAGCATTAACAGATGCTGATGCATTGGCATCATGGATTCCTCCTAACGGTTTTACAGGTAAAGTTCATACAATGGATTTTAAAGTGGGAGGGAAGTATAAAATGTCGTTTACTAACTTCACAACAGGTAATAGTCATGCTTTTGGTGGCGAATATCTCGAAATAATTCCCAATGAACTTTTAGTTTATACTGATGAATTTGAAGATCCGAATATGCCAGGACAAATAATCACCCGAATCGAATTGCGCGAGGTTGTATGTGGTACTGAACTCATCGTTTCACAAGAAGGAATTCCTGCTATTATTCCTGTTGAAATGTGCTATTTAGGCTGGCAAGAGTCGTTAGAGAAGCTAAAATGCCTTGTCGAGCCAAATATTCCTGATGCTTAAAAAACTCGTTTTACGAGGGAAAACTACTATAAGTATCTTGTAATTGTTTGAATTTCAAAATATTTATTGCTTTTTAATTGGTTATCGAGCGTAATTAGTTGTATCTTTGACATTCAATTATTAAAAAACAACAAAAATGAAAAATGGAGTAGTTAAATTCTTTAATTCAACAAAAGGATTTGGTTTTATTAAAGATGCAGAAACGGGTGAAGAAATCTTTGTACACGTAAGTGGTTTAAAAGATGATATCCGTGAAAATGACAATGTAACTTTTGATGTCGAGAATGGCAAAAAAGGTTTAAACGCAGTTAACGTAAGAATCGCTTAATAAAATTCTTTAATAAACACTAGCCCATCCTGGTTTTAACCTAGATGGGCTTTTTACTTTTTAATAGTTTGATTAAAGATTGTTTTATACAGCTAGCTTTACATTCACTGCGAAAAATCCACGATCTCCTTTGTCAACTTCAAAAGTTACTTTATTACCTTGTCTAATAGGAGTGCTCAGTGCTGATGAATGCACAAAAATGCTTTCGTTGGTAATACTTTCTTTGATAAATCCATATCCCTTTACTTCATCAAACGAAAAGACAGTTCCTGTTTTAACAGTTTCTTCTTCGCTTTCTGATTGTCTTGTAACTGATATTTCAATGCTGTCCTGATCAACAGGTAGCCGTTGTGGAGGTGGAGTGGAAGAAATTCGTCCGAATTCATCTACATAAGCAATCATTTCATCGAATGTCTTTGCCTTTGTTGTTTTTCGATCTGCTCTTTTTTCAAGTTTCTCTTTACGCTCTTTTTGCTTTCGCTTTTCTCTATCTTTTTTAGTAGATGTACTGCTCGATTTTGCCATTTAATTTTTTTGCAAGGTACGGAGTAATATTCGCAAATCATTAGAAAAATGAAATCTTATTTTCGAACACTACTCAATTAAATTGAAAATAGATGAGTAATCCCGCAGCTGCACTCATTATAATCAGCGCAGTTAATCCTAAAACGTTCGACTTTCTATCATTCGTGAATTTACCCATCACCGTTTTGTTATTCGAGATGTGTAAGATGATTCCTATTAAAACAGGAGCAGTGATGCCATACAGTATAGCAGTATAAATAAGTGCTTGTATAGGTGAAAGTCCAACGTAATTAAGCGACAATCCTACTAAAAGTGAAATAGCTATGATGACATAAAAGCCTTTCGCTTCATGGAACTTTTTATCTAAACCTTGTTCCCATCCAAAAGTCTCTGTAAAAATATACGATAGTGATCCGCTTAATACAGGAATTGCAATCAATCCCGTTCCAATCACACCAATGGCAAATAATAAATAGGTCATGTTGCCCGCTAACGGTTTTAATGCTAATGCAGCTTGTTCAACTGTATCAATTTGTGTTACGCCTGCTGGGAATAAAACACTACCTGTAGTCAAAATGATAAAGTACATCACAAATCCCGATACCGCCATTCCAAAATCAACATCATTCTTCATCTCGTGAATTATTTTCTTGTTGACCATTAAATGCTTTTTCCGACTCTTCATTTCTTCAACTTCAACAGATGCTTGCCAGAAAAATAAATAAGGAGAAATGGTAGTTCCTAAAATTCCAACTATCACAGCGATGTACTCTTTGTTCCATTCCACAGTTGGAATTAAAGTAGATTTGATAATAGCAACAACATCTTGCTTGAATAAAAATGGAACAATAAAGTAAACCAACATCACAACGCATAGATTCTTCAAAATAGATGCAATACGTTGATAGGGCAAATAAATAATCATTACGAGCAATATAACGGTGAATAGTACCGAAAAATAATTTTGATCAATAGAAGGGAATAATAAATTTCCAACGGCTCCCATTCCAGCTATATCAGCTCCAATGTTTAGTACAATCGCAGGGAAACTGAATAGCAACATTAAATACAAAACCCAACGTGGATAATTTTTCTTTAAAGTACCAGTTAATCCTTGAGATGTAACCAATCCTATTCTTGCACACATTTGTTGAATAACAGCCATCAAAGGGAATGCTATAATTGCTGTCCACAATGTTTTTAGTCCGAATGCAGCTCCCGCTTGAGAGTAGGTCGCAATTCCAGAAGGATCATCATCACTTGCACCAGTAACCAACCCAGGTCCTATTTTTTCCCAATAAGATTGTATTTTTTTTGCAATTGATTTCGAATGCTGCATAAGAAAAAGATTAAACTTATTTTTTGTTTAATTAAGCGCGTAATTGGTCAGATGTTTTTGTGCTCCCATCATGACTCCATCCTGGAGGCATAAACAAATATTTTAATTTAGTTGATAATCCTACAGGTTTGTTTAAATCGTTCCAAATGGACTGCCATTCGTGGGTAACTATTTTTATAGGATGATGTTTTTCATCTAACGGTTTCGTCAAGCCGTAAACAATTTTTTCATCCTTCGTTTCTTTTTCGAAGGTGCCAAATAATTTATCCCATATAATTAACACCATCCCCATATTTCTATCGAGATATTTTACATTACTTGCGTGATGTACTCGATGGTGCGAAGGACTAACAAATACAGATTCAAACCAAGCTGGCATCTTGTCAATGAATTGTGTGTGTACTAGGATGCCGTAAATCTGCGTAGCAGCATAAACAAAAATGATGTCCAACGGAGAAAAACCTAATAACGCTAATGGAATAAAATAAATGAAACGATAAATTGGTTGAAATACCGATGATCGAAATCCTGTTGTTAGATTAAATTCTTCTGATGAATGATGTGTAACATGTACCGCCCAAAACAACCGTATTTGATGATCAAAACGATGTTCCCAGTAATACATAAAATCTTCAGCAATAAAAATTGCTATCCAATAGAGTAGGGGACTTGTCCAGTTTTCAATGATACGGTGCTCGTAAAACCATAATAGAACACCAACATAAACAACTCTAAATAAAATATCGATGCTGGCATTTAAAACACTTAAGTAAACATTCAGAATTGTTTCTTTAACAGAGTAGTATTTCCTTAATTTAATATTGCTTAAAATAATTTCAGCAGCAATCACCAATAAGTAAATGGGCGTGCTGATTAAAATTATCCATTGCTCTTTTAAAGGCATAATCGAATTTTATACTTTTTCAAAAATTCCTGCTGCACCTTGACCTGTACCTACGCACATAGTCACCATTCCATATCTATGATTTCTCGCCTCTAATTCATTCATCAATTGCACGGTTAGTTTTGCACCGCTACAACCAAGAGGATGACCTAACGCTATCGCACCTCCGTTAACATTTACAATTTCCTGATTGATATCAAGCTTACGCATTACTGCTAATGATTGTGATGCAAAGGCTTCATTCAATTCAATCAGATTAATATCGTTTAAGGTCAATCCTGATTTTTTTAATACCATCGGAATCGCTTCAACAGGTCCGATGCCCATAATACGTGGCTCTACACCAGCTACAGCATAATTGACAAAACGAAGTCTTGGAGCAAGATTATGTTCTTTTAAAAACTTTTCTGATACCACTAATACGAATGCTGCACCGTCTGATGTTTGTGATGAATTACCCGCAGTGATACATCCTTGCGCATCAAAAACTGGTTTTAATGAGTTTAATTTTTCAATTGAAGTGTCTGCTCGAGGACCTTCATCTACATCAAAAGTGAAAGAGGCTTTTTGTTGCTTGTAGTTTGCATCTAAAAAAAGTTCTTCTACGTGAATAGGTGTAATCTGCGATTTAAATTTTCCTGTCGTAATTGCATTAACAGCCTTCTGATGACTATTAAAAGAAAATATATCTTGATCTTCGCGTGATACGTTATATTCTTTCGCAACTGCTTCTGCAGTCAATCCCATTCCCCAATAGTATTCAGGATTTGTTTTAGCTACTTCGTAGTTAGGAACGATTCTCCAACCTCCAAATGGAATTGGCGACATACATTCAACACCACCAGCAAGAATACAATCTGACAGTCCTGCATTTATTTTTGCAGCTGCAATGGCAATGGTTTCTAATCCTGATGCGCAATAACGATTCACTGTCATTCCTGGTACCTTGACCGTATTTAATCCCATTAATGAAATCATACGGCCAATATTTAATCCTTGCTCTGCTTCTGGCGTTGCGTTACCTACAATAACATCTTCAATCAAATTAACGTCAAACGAATCAAGTGAGTTGATCAAATGCTTTACAACAGCTGTTGCCAAATCATCAGGTCTGACATTCTTTAATTTCCCTTTCGGTGCTTTCCCTACTGCCGATCTATATCCTGTTACGATGTATGCGTTCATATTATCTTATAAAAAAACCCGCTTTTCAGCGGGTTATGATTGAAATTATTTTTTGGTTGTATCCGCTGGAGCAGGAGTATTACCTCCTGATGGAGCCGGTGTGCCTCCTGGCTTTCCGCTATTTTTTGCTTTCTTAGCATCGGCAGCCTTTTTCGCTTCAGCAGCTTTTCTTGCCTCTTCAGCTGCTGCTTTCTGATCAATACCATCTTTGTAAGTTGACGTAGCAATTAATTGACCTTTACGATTAAATGTTCTCCATTCACCATCCTTCTTATTATTCTTATAAGATCCTTCTGCTGCAACTTCTCCATCTTCAAAGTAACGTGTCCATTTACCGTCTTTCTTACCAGCAATATATTCTCCTTCTTGCTTCACAGTGCCAGAGTAATAATATCTTTTGTAAACACCTTCTTTGATACCATTTTGGAATTCTTGTTCTTCCATCAACTTACTATAAGGATAGTAACGCTTAGAAACTCCCTGACGCTTGTCATTAAGATATTCAACTTCTGTCATGATTTCACCGTAAGAATTAAAAGTCTTCCACGTACCTTGCTTCTGACCAAATTCATCTGTTTTGTTACGGTGTTTTTCTTTGCCCGGAGCATACTTCGGTTTTTCCTCTGTTTGTGAAAAACAAATAAAAGGAATCATCAGAAGGGACAAGATTAAGATTTTGTACTTATGCATATGCAATAGGTTTTTCAGGTGTTAAAATTAATAACTTATTTAATTTCTCAAAGGTTTTCCGGTAGTTAATATTGATTGAATGCGTTCTAAGGTCTTTTTTTCGCCTGTTAGCGATAGAAATACCTCTCTTTCAAGGTCTAAAAGGTACTGCTCAGATACTTCAGTTGGAGAAGATAATTCACCTCCACACATCACATAACCAAGCTTTTTACTAATATACTCATCATGACTGGAAATATAATTTCCGCTTTTCATACTGTTTGCCCCTACCCATATTAGTCCGAGACCTTGTTTACCGAGTACTTTGATGTTTTTTCGTTGTTGTGGTTGGGTATAGCCTGCATCAGAAAGTGCAACAACACTATTTCTTGCATCGAAAAGCAAATGGTTTTTGTTCATACTTATAGCATCTCTTCCTGCTTTTAATATTCCCATCTCAAATGCTTCTTTTGCAGATGTCGAAACTTTCGCCTGTCCAATCGTTAAGAAATTAGATCGTAAAGTGTTTAATTGAATGTCACCATCCTTCAATGAATCTGAAAATCTCAATGCCATTTCTTTTGAGCCACCCCCACCCGGAATTAATCCAACGCCAAACTCTACAAGTCCTGTATAAAGTTCTGCATGCGCCTGCACTTTATCGGCATGTAAAGTCATTTCACAGCCGCCACCTAAGGTTAATCCAAATGGAGCTACAACAACTGGTACTGAAGAATAACGTACACGCATATTCATGTTCTGAAACATTCGGATTGCCATATCAATTTCGTCGTACTCTTGTTCAATGGCCATCATGAAAATCATAGCTAGATTAGCGCCTGCCGAAAAGTTCGCCCCTTCATTTCCAATCACTAATCCTTTATAATTTTTCTCTGCTAACTCAATTGCTTTATTAACTCCTGCAATGACTTCCCCGCCCATCGTATTCATCTTGGTTGTGAACTCACAACAAATTACATCTTCACCAATATCAATGATATTACATCCACTGTTTTTCCAAACTGTTTTCTCTTTGCGCAAAGGATACAGCTGAACACTTGATTGCTGATTAGGAATCAGGTCATAGGAATTCGTATTAGGATTATAATAACTACCAATACCATTCTCAAATTTATAGAATGAGCTATTTCCTGATTCTAGCATGGAATAAATCCATGGCGCAGGTTTAAATTCTAATGATTCCATTGCTTTAATGGACTCTTTAATCCCAATCGCGTCCCATGTTTTAAACGGACCTAATTCCCACCCAAATCCTGCTTCTAACGCCTCGTCTATACGAAATAAGTCGGGAGATATTTCATTTACTTTATTCGATACAAACTCAAACAAGCTGAAGAATGACTTTCTGAAAAAGTCGCCGGCTTTATCTTTTGCCTGCATGAGCATTGCTATGCGTTGTCTGGTATCGTCAATTCCTTTTGCGCTTTCAATCGACTCGAATTTGTTCTTTTTTTGAAGACTGTATTCAAATGATTTTAAGTCTAGCGACAAATAAATAGTTTTTCCTTTTTCGTCTTTTGATTTTTTGAAAAAGCCTTGCTTCGTTTTATCTCCTAGCCACTTTTTTTCCATCATTTGCGAAACAAATCCAGGAAGCTCAAACGTTTTCTTTTCGTTTCCTTCGGGAAGGGCTGCTGCTAAATTGTTACTTACATGCACAAGCGTATCTAATCCAACAACATCACAAGTTCGGAATGTCGCCGATTTAGGTCGGCCGATAATTGTTCCAGTAAATAGATCAATATCGTTAATTGTAAAATCTGATTCTTCTACTAAATGAAACAGCGATAGAATACTATAAACGCCAATTCTGTTTGCAATAAACGCAGGGGTATCTAAGCACTCAATAGTAGTTTTTCCTAAGAAAAGAGAGCCATAGTTCATAAGAAAATCGATGACTTCTTTTTTTGTTTCTTTTCCAGGAATAATTTCTAATAATCGTAAATAACGCGGTGGATTAAAAAAATGAGTGCCGCAAAAATGTTGTTTGAAATTTTCACTTCGTCCATCAGTTAATAATCCAATAGGAATCCCAGACGTATTAGTTGTGATTAATGTATCAAGCTTTCTATGCTTTTCTACTTCGTCATACAATTGCTTTTTAATTCCTAAATTCTCTATTACTACTTCAATAATCCAATCGCATTCGCTGATTTTTGACAGATCATCCGTAAAGTTTCCCGTCTGAATTAAGCTTATTCCCGATTGAGAATATAGAGAGGACGGCTTTGATTGAAGGGTGTTCTTAAGCGATGCATCCACAATTCTGTTCTTAAAAGCGGGATGATCTTTCGTAATTCCTTTTTTTGATTCTTCTTCTGTTAGTTCTTTCGGAACAATATCCAATAATAGTACAGAAACGCCAATATTGGCAAAGTGACATGCAATACGCGAACCCATTATTCCGGAACCAAGTACTGCAACTTTTTTTATTGCTCTGCTCGACATAATTAAGACAAAATTTAATCTTCCGAATTTAAAAATTAAAAACCGATAATTTGAGGTGAATAGAAAAAGAAATCAACTGTTTTTGTTGTTTATAACTGTGAGTAATTTTCAGAGGTCTAACACATTGATTTATGATTAAATAATATTTGGGGTTATGAAATATCAAACATTATTTTACCTTTGCAACCTCAATAAAATAACACTATGAGTTTCGAGAAAATTATTTCAGTGCCGGGAAGTCCGGGTTTGTACAAGATGGTAGCGCAGATGCGTAATGGAGGTTTTGTTGTTGAAGGTATTTCAGATAACAAAAGAATGCCAGTTTCAGCTACTCAGCGAATTGTCATGTTAAAAGATGTAGCAATATATACTTACGAAGAAGATATGCCTCTTTATGATGCATTTAAAAAGATGAAAGAAAACGATTCTTTGTCAACTTCGGTAAATGCTAAATCTGAACCAGCAGATTTAAAAGGAGTATTAAAAAAAGTATTGCCTGAATACGATGAAGAGCGAGTACACATTTCTGACATCCGTAAAATCTTTGCATGGTATAGCTTAATTAAAGATATGGTGGGATCTCCTGAAAGCGAAGCTGCAATGAATCCAGCTACAGAGCAAGTAGAAGAAGTGGTGGAAGAAGTAAAAGCTGCAGCAGAGGAAGTTGTAGAAAAACCAAAAGCTCCTAAAAAAAGAGCAGCAAAAAAATCAACAGAAAAAGAATCTTAATACTAGTTGTAAGCCCCTTATTTAAGGGGCTTATTTATTCTTAAACAATATGAATTTCAATAACGACTTACTAGCGTATAAAACTATCCGCACATTTTTGCCTAAAGAATTTTCATATAAAAGCTGGGATGACCTGCTTCCTTATTTTGAAGACTTGAAAAACAGAACACTTAGCATTAATGCTGATTTTGAACAATGGCTTAATGATAGAAGTGAATTAGAAGCTGCTTTGCAAGAAGATGTTGGTTGGAAATATATTCGAATGAGTTGCGATACAACCAATGAGCAATATGTAAACGATTACACTTTTTTTGTGTCTGAAATTCAGCCGAAAATTGCTCCATATAGTAATGATCTCGATTTAAAACTATTAGCTTTTCAAGGACTTGATTCTTACACCAAGTCAGGCTTTGATATTTTATTGCGTCAGCTAAAACAACGTGTTGAGTTATTCCGAGAGGAAAATATTCCGCTTATTGCTGAATTGCAAAATAAGGAGCAAGAGTATGCTGCAATTGCTGGCGCTATGTCGGTAGAGGTTGATGGTAAAGAATTGACGATGCAACAAGCTGGCAATTATCTGGAGCTTCACGATAGAACAAAACGTGAAGAAGTTTATCGCAAAATGATGTCGCGTCGATTACAAGACAGAGAAAAACTCGATGACTTGTTTGATGCACTACTTGTTTTACGTCATAAAATAGCATTGAACGCAGGGTTTAATAATTATCGCGATTATATGTTTGCTAATCTTGGGCGCTTTGATTATACCGCAGAAGATTGTTTTAAATTTCATGAGGCAGTAGAAAAACACCTTGTTCCATTAGTAGAACAAAGTGAAAGAGCGCATCAACAAGACTTAAATTTAGAAGATTTAAGACCTTGGGATTTAGCCGCTGAGCCAGAGGGTAAATCTGTTTTACGTCCATTTAACGGACATGCAGATTTAATTGAAAAAACAATTCATTGCTTTAATAAGATGAATCCGTTTTTAGGAAGTTGTATTCAGGAATTACAAAGTCGTAAACATCTCGATCTTGAATCTCGTAAAGGAAAGGCTCCTGGTGGATACAACTACCCTTTATATGAATCAGGATTGCCATTCATTTTTATGAATTCAACTAACACTCTTCGTGATTTAGTAACAATGGTGCATGAAGGAGGTCACGCAGTACAGTCAATTGTTGATCAGCCTTTAGGATTAGTAGATTTTAAGAATATTCCTAGTGAAGTTGCTGAATTAGCTTCAATGTCGATGGAGTTAATGTCGATGAAATACTGGGATAGTTATTTCGCTGATAATAGCGAGTTGAAAAGAGCTCAGTTGAAACATATTGAAGATGTAATTAAGGGATTGCCTTGGATTGCGACTGTAGATGCTTTCCAGCACTGGTTATATCTTAATCCTACTCATACTCGTTTAGAACGTCGCGCAGCATGGAAAGAAACTTATAGTCGTTTTTCAGGAAAAGCAGTTAATTGGGATGGATTAGAAGAGGCTAAAGAGAATTTATGGCAAAAGCAATTACATATTTATGAGGTTCCATTTTACTACATCGAATATGGTTTTGCCCAATTAGGAGCAATTGCTATGTGGAAGAACTTTTCCAACGATGAAAGTGCAACTTTGCAAAAATATCTCGAGGCGCTAGCATTAGGATATACAAAACCAATCGGTGAAATTTATAAAACTGCGGGAATTGAGTTTGATTTTTCCGAAGGGTATGTTAAGAGTCTAGCTGATTTCCTGGAAAGTAAAATCAAGGAGTTTAACTAAAAATACTTATCGATTTGTGTAACTTTTTCAGATAAATTCCGAATAAGTGGCCCTCAAAAAGTGTATAACAACCAATGATGCCCACAATCGTTTGGATTTTATTTTTTACAACTCTGGTAATTATTGGAGTGTCAGCTTATTTTTTTTCCAAGCATTTTGGTAAGAAAAAATCAGACACCAACGATGATCTTTCGCTGTCGTTGTTTTTAGAGCAACAAGATTTGCCATCTATACTATTTAGTGCGGATAAATACGCTGCTTTGGATGCTAATCAGATGGCATTACAACTTTTTGCAATATATCAGCGATCTGTTTTAAAAGAATTATCATTTGCAGATTTTTTCGATGATCAATTAACAAATGAAGAGATAAAGTTCTTGTTGGTGGCAACTGAGAATGGTGGACTTACTCGTCAAAGTATAAATTGTAAAAACAAGAATGGGCATATCATGCCGTTAGTTATTTCGATGTTGCGATTTAAAAATGGCGACTTCGTATGTAAGTTCGATCATCCATTAGTAAAAGAAGAAATAATCCCTTCCAAAAGCTCTGGGAATGTCGTAGGAAATTCAATATCGACACCATCTACTCAAGAGGCAATCGTTACCAATCCTGAAGTTGCAAAAGTGGAAGATAATAACTATGTTGAGCATTCACCAGCAGTAGCAGAAATCGATTCCATTCAAGACGATAGTAATGCAGTTGCTGTTATTGATGTTTTTCAGCGTTTTGTTGATGTCAACGAGCATTTTGCCTATATCACTGGATATACTGTTGAAGAACTTAAAAAAATTACGCTGCAGGATTTAATACATCCATCGCACTCTGTCATCCACCAAAAGTGGTTGAGCGATCTTGTTAAAGGTGTTTCCACAGTATCCAGTGTAGAAAGAAGTATTATTACAAAAAACAGAAAGAAAGCAGTTGTCGATTTGATGGCTGCATTTTTACCTTCTAGAAATGTCATTTTTATAACCGCTTTTGATAACACAGATTCAAAGAAGACAATAGACAATTTACTTTCCAACCGCGAAAATTTAATTGAGTTAGTTGAAAATACAGGCGAGTCGATTATGTCGTTGAATGCTATTGGACTTGTTACTGTAATCAATGGACAAGCGAAGAAGTTATTCAGAGATTGTTATGAAGTGTTGTTGGAAGAAGGTGATAATCTCATTAACAAATTAAAGCCTGGCTATAAACAATTGTGGGTTGGTCGTATACAATCAGTATTGAAAGGTGAGACCATCAATTATAATGATAGTCATGAATCGCAAGGTGTATTTACATTTTACGAGGTGATGCTGTATCCGATGAAAAATGAACTCGGGTTAATTACTGGGATTAGTTTTTCAGCTCGCGATATCACCGATCGTTTGCATAAAGAAGAAGAGTTAAGATTAGCAAAAGAAAAAGCTGAAGCGGCTACCGCGGCGAAGTCCGAGTTTTTAGCAGTGATGAGTCATGAAATTCGTACGCCTTTAAATGGTTTAATTGGAATTTCCGAATTGCTAAATAATACTCGTTTAGATGAGCAACAAAAGGAGTTCGTGGATATTATGCGATTGAGCGGAGAGGCGTTGTTACAAGTTATTAACGACATTCTTGACTTTTCAAAGATCGAGGCGAATAAGATGCAGCTCGAAGAGGCTCCGTTTCATGTAGTAGATGTCATAGAAGAAACCATTGATATCTTATCAGCAAAAGCAAAAGAAAAAGGGCTGATTCTTAAATCCAATATCGCGCTTAATGTCCCTGAAGCAGTATTGGGCGACAAGGCGAGATTACGTCAGGTGATGATGAATCTAGTGGGGAATGCCATCAAGTTTACAGAGCATGGAAAGATTGTTATTGATGTGGTTGCAGAAGGAAGCGGTGAGGATTTGTTTTTGAAGTTTACTGTAAGCGATACAGGAATGGGAATGACAACTGAGCAGATGGATATCGCTTTTAATGCATTTACGCAGGCAGACCAATCAACATTTAGAAAATATGGAGGCACAGGCCTTGGGCTAACTATATGCAAGACATTAGTTGGATTGATGGGTGGGAGAATCTGGGCCGACAGTATAGTTGGTAAGGGGAGTGATTTTTACTTTACAGTTAAAACGAAAGAAACTAAAATTGTGGAAACAAAAGTTAAAGAAACCCGACCTAAGAGCCAGGCGAGTGACAAGCCAAACTTCGAGATGGGTAAGCAATTACCAGCTAAAATTCTTTTAGTGGAGGATAATGAAATTAATCGATTGTTGGCCACTAAATTATTTAATCGAATTGGTTATCAAATCGACTCAGTGAATGATGGAGGTGATGCGGTTGTTGCTGTTGGTAAAACCAAGTACGATGTGGTTTTCATGGATATTCAAATGAATGTAATGGATGGCTTTGAGGCTACAAAGCAAATAAGAATGAAATATGGTCAATTGGGACCTGTTATTATTGCAATGACAGCATTTGCATCTCCTGAAGATAGAAAAGCATGTCTTGATGCAGGAATGGATGATTATGTTTCTAAGCCGATAACTATTGATGATTTAGAGAGGATGCTAGTTAAATGGGTTAAAAATCCTAATCCTGAGGTGACAATAAAAACAACCGTAAAATCTGCCGCTCCTCTAGCTGGCAAGTCTGATACGCTCGATCTTGCTACAGTAAAACGATTAGTTGAAATAGGGAAGGCTTCCGATAAAAATTTTACAGCTCAGTTATTAGAAATGTTTGCCCTGCAAGTTCCAAAATTGATTGCTACGATTAACGATGCTCTCAATCGTAACGATTTGGATACTGTTTGGAAGTCGGCACATAAGTTAAAAGGAACTTGTTTAAATATTGGGGCTGTAAAGATTTCGGCACTTTGTAAGGAGATGGAAGCTAAAGGGCGTGCAAAAGATAGTTCAGGACTAAAAGGCATTGCTTTGCAGCTTGAAATCGAATTTAAAGCGGCTGTGAAGGATTTGGGGGAGGTCTTTTTGGCCAATTTGTGAACAAATTTTTAAAAATCAATTTGTTTTCAATTAAAATATTTTTACTTTTGCCGTCCGTTTAATAGAAATCTAGAGGAATTTAAATTATGATTATTGTACCTATCAAGGAAAACGAAACAATTGACAAAGCGCTTAAGAAATTCAAGAAGAAGTTCGAAAAGACTGGTATTGTTAAGCAATTAAGATCTCGTCAAGCATTCGAAAAACCTTCAGTAACTCGCCGTACAGAAATTAAGAAAGCGATTTACAAGAACACATTGATTTCAGCAGTGCAGGCTTAAAATTAGCTGGTTACTTCGTCATACAATCCTGACTCAATATTTATTGGGTCAGGATTTTTATTTTGTTAATATACTGTCGATAAGTATTGAATTTAATTTCCATGAGCCTTGCGAAAAGATACTATTCAGGTTTATATTTACGTTGAATGTAAAACTTGTTGCTTGTGCAGGAAATTGATCTTTTTTTAAACTACCTGACTGTTGAACGTAGATTTTCAAAGCATACGATTATCAGTTATCAAACCGATTTAGGTCAGTTTTCAAAGTTTATTAGAGATACCTACGAGATTGATGATGTTAAAGACGTAAGTCATTTGTTTATTCGTTCATGGGTTGTATCCTTAATGGAAAACGGAATAGATCCAAAATCGGTTAATAGAAAAATTACAGCCCTTAGATCATTTTATAAATTTTTAATCAAAACGGGCGTTATTGATAGAAATCCTATGTTGAAAATTCAAGCGCCAAAAGTTTCTAAAAAGCTGCCAGAATTTCTTGACGATAAAAAGATGGATGCGTTATTTGATAATATGTCGAATGATGGTAGCGTATACGAGCAAGCAAGAGATTTTCTTATTCTTGATTTTTTTTACCGAACAGGCGTACGTTTATCAGAGTTAATAGAATTGAAAATCGAGAATGTTAATTTGCATAATTTATCTGTAACTGTGACAGGTAAGCGAAATAAGGTGAGGCAAATTCCTATTACAATTGGTTTTAAACAGGTGATTGAAAAGTATTTAAAGCTCAGAAAAGAATTTTTAAATGACTTGAGTATGAATTGTCATTATTTTTTTACTGATAATAAAGGTAACAAAATGTATCCAGTCTTCGTTTATCGTATTGTAAAGGCTAATATCAAAATGGTGAGCACAGGTAAGAAGAAGAGTCCGCATATTCTAAGACACACATTTGCTACAACAATGTTGAACAATGGGGCGGATATTAATGCTATTAAGGAATTGCTTGGTCATAGCAACTTATCGGCTACACAGGTTTACACGCATAATACAATAGAAAAATTAAAAGAGGTCTATAAGCAGGCCTTTCCAAAAGCATAATTACTTATTTTAAAAAAGATAAAACTATGAAACTAAAAGTTCAATCCATCCACTTCGATGCAGACCGTAAATTACTAGCATTTGTTGAAGAAAAAATTGAGAAGCTAACTCACTTTTATGAGGACATTATTGATGGCGAAGTATTTCTTAGATTAGATAAGAGTACGGAGAAGGAAAATAAAATTGCTGAAATAAAATTGAATACTCCTGGCAAAACAATGTTTGCAAGTGAGCAATGCAAATCATTTGAAGAAGCGACAGACAGTGCTGTAGACGCTTTAAGAAAGCAGATTACTAAGTACAAAGAAAAATTAAGAAGTAATTAAATTGGTAATTAGATATAGTTAAAATGCGGGCTTTATGTCCGCATTTTTTATTTTCTTTGCATCCTGAAATGATGGCAATCAAGGGTTTTTCAAAAAAAAACGAAGATTTTTAATTTTTTTTATGCAGAATGCTTGTTTCAATCAAATCATTTAGTAAATTTGCAATCCGATTTTACGGGACGTTTAAATAGTTCATTGAAATTCAAGCCGATGTAGCTCAGTTGGTCAGAGCTACTGATTTGTAATCAGTAGGTCGGGGGTTCGAATCCCTCCATCGGCTCCAATTGCCATAGATTTAAGACGTAGAGAGAAATTGTGTGTGTGGAAATAGTGACTGTCCTTGAATCCGTTTGTAAACTTCGGTAAAAACCGAAAAGAAAGGCTTAGGGGAGATACTCAAGCGGCCAACGAGGACAGACTGTAAATCTGTTGACTTATGTCTTCACAGGTTCGAATCCTGTTCTCCCCACAATTAATACTATCTTGATAAGATAGGCAATGAATGAAAAACATGGCAAGGTGACTTGCCTTCGATCTTTGAATGAGGATGCACTTAGGTGCATTTATTTAATTAGCGGAAGTAGCTCATTTGGTAGAGCATCAGCCTTCCAAGCTGAGGGTGGCCGGTTCGAGCCCGGTCTTCCGCTCAAAGTCAAATGATTGGTGAGGGAGATGGTAGCAGGGTTTGTCTGCGATTGTGCTTTGTGGTGTACCAAGTGTATCATGCCAATGTAGCTCAGTCGGTAGAGCACATCCATGGTAAGGATGAGGTCACCAGTTCGATCCTGGTCATTGGCTCCAGCAGTAAATTGAAATAACACTATTAATAATAATATTTAAACAAAAACAACTTTAATAAAATGGCAAAAGAGAAATTTGATCGCTCCAAACCGCACGTAAACATCGGAACGATCGGTCACGTAGACCACGGTAAGACCACTCTGACAGCTGCAATTACCAACGTACTTGCTCAATCAGGTCTTGCAGAGAAGAGGGATTTCGCCTCTATCGATAACGCTCCTGAAGAGAAAGAGCGTGGTATCACAATTAACACGGCACACGTTGAGTACCAAACTGGTAATCGTCACTATGCTCACGTTGACTGTCCAGGTCACGCGGATTATGTGAAGAACATGGTTACTGGTGCTGCTCAAATGGACGGCGCTATTCTAGTAGTTGCTGCGACTGATGGTCCTATGCCTCAGACTCGTGAGCACATCCTTTTAGCTCGCCAGGTAGGTGTACCTAAAATTGTTGTTTTCATGAATAAAGTTGACATGGTTGATGATCCAGAATTGTTAGACCTTGTAGAAATGGAAATTCGTGAGTTATTATCATTCTATGAGTATGATGGTGACAACACTCCAATCATCCGTGGATCTGCATTAGGTGGATTAAACCTAGATGCTACTTGGATGCCTAAGATTCTTGAATTAATGGAGTCAGTTGATACATATATTCCAATTCCTCCTCGTCAAGTTGATCTACCTTTCCTTATGCCAGTTGAGGACGTGTTCTCAATCACAGGTCGTGGAACTGTAGCAACAGGACGTATTGAGCGTGGAGTAATCAACTCAAATGATCCAGTTGAAATCATCGGTATGCAACCTGAGAAGTTAACTTCAACTTGTACAGGTGTTGAGATGTTCCGTAAGATCCTTGATCGTGGAGAAGCAGGTGATAACGTAGGTTTATTATTACGTGGTATTGAGAAGACTGATATCCGTCGTGGTATGGTAATCGCGAAGCCTGGTTCAATCACTCCTCATACAAAATTCAAAGCTGAGATTTATGTATTGAAGAAAGAAGAAGGTGGACGTCACACTCCATTCCATCAAAAATATCGTCCTCAGTTCTACTTACGTACAACAGACGTAACAGGAGAGATTACTTTACCTGAAGGACGTGAAATGGTTATGCCTGGTGATAACGTAACAATCACAGTTGAATTAATTCAACCGGTTGCTATGGACAAAGGTCTACGTTTCGCTATCCGTGAGGGTGGACGTACAGTAGGTGCTGGTCAGGTTACTGAAATCATCGCTTAATTATTACAAAGTAATATAGATAGTATGTCCCGACAGTTTGTCGGGACATACCTATTTAAAAAGGTGGTGTTTTTTTCGGCGGAATTTAATGAATTTGTCGGATAAAAACAAAATAAAATTGCGTTAAAATGCAGTTTTGTAAAAGCCACATTTAATAATTTACGGGTGTAGCTCAATTGGTAGAGTAGCGGTCTCCAAAACCGTTGGCTGGGAGTTCGAGTCTCTCCACCCGTGCTTAAAGGGAAAATAAAAACGACATAGTTATGCAAAAAATAAGCGCTTATATCAGTGAATCATATAATGAGCTGATGAATAAAGTATCGTGGCCAACTTGGTCAGAATTGCAAAGCAGTTCGATAGTGGTTTTAATAGCCACATTGTTGTTTGGAGTAGTCGTTTTTTTAATTGACATGATTTTCCAAGGGTCGTTGAATTTAATTTATAACTTGTTTTCTTAATTGCAATGTCAGATTCTACAGGCAAAAAATGGTATGTGATCCGAGCAATTAGCGGTCAGGAAAAAAAGGTAAAACAATACCTTGAATCTGAAATCGTTCGTGCAGGATTATCTGACTATGTTTCTCAGGTGTTAATTCCGATGGAGAAATATTATCAGATTAAAGATGGTAAAAAAGTAAGCAAGGAGAGAAGTTTTTATCCTGGTTATATTTTGATTGAAGCGAATCTTTTGGGGGAAGTTCCTCACGTGATTCAAAACACAACAGGTGTAATTGGATTTTTAGGTGCAAAGGGCGAAGCCCCAGCTCCATTGCGTATTTCTGAGGTGAATAGAATTTTAGGAAAGGTTGATGAGCTGGCAGATAGTGAAGAGGTAATCAATGTTCCTTACGTTGTAGGTGAAACTGTGAAGGTAACAGATGGTCCATTCAATAGCTTCTCAGGAATTATTGAGGAGGTGAATGAAGAGAAAAAGAAATTAAAAGTAATGGTTAAAATTTTTGGACGTAAGACTCCATTGGAGTTAAACTACGTTCAGGTAGAAAAAGAATCATAATCACTTTGGTGCCTGTCTTGGTTGATGCTTCCACATTTCAAGAACAGGATTCTCCATCAGAGTAAATACAAACACTAAAATAAAATGGCAAAGGAAATAGGTGCACTGATTAAATTACAAGTAAAAGGTGGCGCTGCCAATCCAGCACCTCCAATCGGTCCTGCATTAGGAGCGAAAGGGGTGAACATTATGGAGTTCTGTAAGCAATTCAATGCAAGAACTCAGGATAAAGCAGGTCAGGTTTTACCAGTTATTATTACAGTTTATACTGATAAGTCGTTCGACTTTATCATCAAAACTCCTCCGGTATTCATTCAATTGATGGAGGCTGCAAAAATTCAGAAAGGTTCTGCTGAGTCCAACAGAAAGAAAGTTGGTTCTGTATCATGGGAACAAGTACGTGCGATTGCTGAAGCGAAAATGGTAGACATGAATTGTTTTACTGTTGAGTCTGCTATGAAAATGGTAGCAGGAACAGCTCGTAGTGCTGGTATCAATGTAACAGGAACGGCTCCTTGGGCTGAGTAATTATAAACCCTATGTAGTATCGTTATCGCTTGCTGCTTCCCGTGATCGATACTCAAATTAAACAAAAACAAAAATTAAAATGGCTAAGTTAACTAAGAACCAGAAGGTGGCTTATGCAAAAGTAGATGCTAATAAAGCTTACACTTTGCAAGAGGCTTCTAAATTAGTAAAAGAAATATCTTATACTAAGTTTGATGCTTCTGTAGATCTTAGCGTACGCCTTGGAGTTGATCCACGTAAAGCGAATCAAATGGTTCGTGGTATCGTGACACTTCCGCATGGTACTGGTAAAACAGTTCGTGTGTTGGTATTATGTACGCCCGACAAAGAGCAAGAGGCAAAAGATGCCGGTGCTGAACATGTTGGATTGGATGATTTCATTCAAAAGATTGAAGGCGGATGGACAGATGTTGATATCATCATCACTATGCCTAGTGTAATGGCGAAAGTTGGTAAATTGGGTAAAATCCTGGGACCGCGTAACTTGATGCCGAATCCTAAAACAGGAACAGTAACCAATGACATTGGTAAGGCTGTGGCAGAAGTTAAAGCGGGTAAGATAGACTTCAAGGTTGACAAGAGTGGTATTATCCACGCGTCAATCGGTAAAGTATCATTCGATGCTCAAAAGCTATCCGATAATGCTCATGAGTTATTATCTACAATTGTAAAGTTAAAACCATCAGCTGCTAAAGGTACATACATGAAAAGTATTTCTATGAGCAGTACAATGAGTCCGGGAATTGCAATCGAACCAAAATCGATTTAAAAATTCCAATTCAAAACATTAATTCGTAACGTCAAATGACCAGAGAAGAAAAAAACCAGATTATCGATGAGCTAGTAGTAGCGCTGTCAAGTACAGGAAGCTTCTACATTGCTGATATCGGTACGCTGAATTCAGAAAAGACAAGTAAGTTGCGTCGTTTGTGCTTCAACAGACAAGTGCAATTGAAAGTTGCGAAGAATTCTCTGATTAAAAAAGCTTTAGAACGTATTGAAGGAGATTTCAGTGAAATGATTCCTGCAATGAAAGGATCATCAGCCATTATGGTTGCTGAAGTACCTAATGTTCCAGCTAAGTTGATCAAAGACTTTCGCAAGGAGAGTGATCGCCCTGTATTGAAGGCCGCTTCTATCGATGGAGGAATATTCGTTGGTGATAATCAGTTAGACTTATTAGCTGCATTAAAAACAAAGAACGAACTTATCGGAGATATCGTTGGATTACTTCAATCACCTGCACAATCTGTTATCTCTGGCCTTACAGGTCAAGGAGGCAAAATTGCTGGCATCCTCAAAACGTTGGAAGAACGTGCTGCCTAATCGCCGCTTAAAACTTCAAAAAACAAAATCAATTAATTATTAAAAATCCTTAAAAAAAATAAACAAAATGGCAGATTTGAAATCATTCGCTGAACAGTTAGTTAACCTTACTGTAAAAGAAGTTCAAGAACTAGCTCAAATTCTTAAAGATGAGTATGGCATTGAGCCAGCAGCAGCAGCAGTAGCAGTAGCAGCACCTGCAGCAGGTGGCGCAGCAGCAGCTGAAGAGCAAACATCTTTCGATGTAATTCTTAAGAATGCTGGTGCAAATAAATTAGCTATCGTTAAGTTAGTAAAAGACTTAACTGGCTTAGGCTTGAAAGAAGCTAAAGATTTAGTTGATGGAGCACCAAAACCATTAAAAGAAGGTGTTTCTAAAGATGAGGCTAATGCATTAAAGACTCAGTTAACTGAGGCGGGTGCAGAAGTTGAAATCAAGTAATTGAAATTCAAGTAATTAACAGACCTGCGCTACTAAACCGGTAGTGCAGGTTTTTATCATTTTATAAGCTGAATACCGCTTATTCCGAACGGTTGTTATAATTTAACATTAAAACTCCTTCCAATTGACTACCCTAAACAGTCTCACATCAGAGAAGACGGCAGCCAACCGTATCAATTTCAGTAAGAGCAAAAACCCGATTGATTATCCGGATTTTCTCGAAATACAATTGAAGTCTTTTAAAGATTTCTTTCAATTAGAAACAACAGCTGATAACAGAACCCAAGAAGGGCTTTATAAAGTTTTCAGCGAGAATTTTCCAATTACCGATTCAAGAAACAATTTCGTTCTTGAATTCTTGGATTATTTCGTAGATCCTCCTCGTTATTCGCTTGAGGAGTGTATCGAAAGAGGTTTAACGTATAGCGTTCCTCTTAAGGCAAAACTTAAACTTTATTGTACAGATCCTGAGCACGAGGATTTTGAAACAATTGTACAGGATGTATACTTGGGAACTATCCCATATATGACTCCAAAAGGTACTTTTGTGGTGAATGGTGCAGAGCGTGTTGTTGTATCTCAGCTTCATCGTTCTCCAGGTGTATTCTTTGGTCAAAGTCGCCACGCGAATGGAACCAAATTATACTCTGCTCGTGTAATTCCTTTTAAAGGATCATGGATTGAGTTCGCAACAGACATCAACAGTGTCATGTATGCGTACATCGATCGTAAGAAAAAATTCCCTGTAACAACATTACTTCGTGCAATCGGTTATCAAACGGATAAGGATATCCTTGAGATTTTCGGTTTAGCTGACGAAGTAAAAGTTAGTAAAGCAGGTTTAAAGAAAGTAGTAGGTCGCCGACTAGCAGCGAGAGTTTTAAGAAGCTGGTTAGAAGACTTCGTAGATGAGGATACTGGTGAAGTAGTATCTATCGAGCGTAACGAAGTTATTTTGGAGCGTGAAACTATTCTTGAAGATGAACATATCGATATGATTGTTGATGCTGGTGTTAAATCAGTGATTTTGCATAAAGAAGATGCAAACACGAATGATTACGCTATCATCTACAATACACTTCAAAAAGATACATCTAACTCTGAAAAGGAAGCGGTAGAGCATATCTATCGTCAATTAAGAAATGCAGAGCCACCAGATGAAGAAACAGCACGTGGTATCATCGACAAATTATTCTTCTCTGATAAGCGTTATGATTTAGGAGAAGTAGGTCGTTATAGAATGAACCGCAAATTAAGACTGAATATCGATGAAGATACGAAGGTCTTAACTAAAGAAGATATCATCCAGATCATTAAATTCTTAATTGAATTAATTAATGCGAAAGCAATCGTTGATGATATCGATCACTTGAGTAACCGTCGTGTAAGAACAGTCGGTGAGCAGTTGTATTCTCAATTCGGTGTAGGTTTAGCGCGTATGGCGCGTACTATCCGTGAGCGTATGAATGTTCGCGATAACGAAGTATTTACTCCTGCTGATTTGATTAATGCAAAAACATTATCAAGTGTAATTAACTCTTTCTTCGGAACTAATCAGTTAAGTCAGTTCATGGATCAAACTAATCCATTAGCTGAAATTACTCATAAGCGTCGTTTATCAGCCCTTGGACCCGGTGGTTTAAGTCGTGAGCGTGCAGGTTTCGAGGTTCGTGACGTTCACTATACTCACTACGGACGTTTATGTACGATTGAGACTCCTGAAGGACCGAATATCGGTTTGATTTCTTCGTTGTGTGTTTACGCAAAGATTAATCAACTAGGATTTATTTCAACTCCTTATCGTACGGTAACAGACGGAAAAATTGATATTCAAACAGCGCCTATTTATTTAACAGCTGAAGAGGAAGATACTAAAGTAATTGCCCAGGCAAATGCTGATGTGGATGAAAAAGGAGTATTCGCTGATCAAAAAGTGAAGGCTCGTTTCGAAGGCGATTTCCCAATCGTTGATCCGAAAGATATTCACTTGGTTGACGTTGCTCCAAACCAGATTGCATCAATTGCGGCATCATTAATTCCTTTCTTGGAGCATGATGATGCGAACCGTGCCTTGATGGGGTCGAACATGCAGCGCCAGGCAGTTCCATTATTACGTCCACAAGCTCCTATTGTAGGAACTGGTCTTGAAGGACACGTAGTGCGTGATTCTCGCGTGTTAATCAATGCTGATTATTCAGGTACTGTTGAGTATGTTGATGCGAACGAAATTCACATCCGTTGTGTAAGAACAAATGATGAGAAATTAGTAAGCTTCGACGATGATTTAAAAGTTTACCGATTAACTAAATTCCAGAAGACAAACCAAAATACGTGTATTAACTTAAAGCCAATCGTTAAGAAAGGTGATAAGGTTAAGGCAGGTCAGGTACTTTGCGAAGGTTATGCAACGCAAGGTGGTGAGTTAGCATTAGGACGTAACATGACAGTGGCGTTCATGCCTTGGAAAGGTTATAACTTCGAGGATGCGATTGTAATTTCTGAGCGTGTAGTACGTGAAGATATTTTCACATCATTACATATTGATGAGTATAGCTTAGAGGTTCGTGATACAAAACGCGGATTAGAAGAGCTTACTGCGGATATCCCTAACGTTAGTGAAGAAGCTACTCGTGAATTAGATGAGAATGGTTTGATTCGCGTAGGTGCTGAAGTTATCGAAGGTGATATCTTAATTGGTAAAATCACTCCTAAGGGAGAAACAGATCCTTCTCCAGAAGAGAAATTATTACGTGCCATCTTTGGTGACAAAGCAGGTGATGTAAAGGATGCTTCATTGAAAGTTCCACCTTCTGTAAAAGGAGTTGTTATCGATAAAAAATTATTCTCTCGCGCTGTGAAAGATAAGCGTGCAAGAGATGAAGAGAAAAACATCATTGCTCGTTTAGATGCTGAACAAGACAAAGAATTAGCAGATGTTAAAGTAAAATTAATCGATAAGTTATTTGAACTTGTTAGCGGAAAAACTTCTCAAGGTGTTGTAAATGCATTTAAAGAAGTAATCATTCCTAAAGGATCTAAGTTCACACAAAAAATGTTAATTGATATTGATTACATGAATATCAATCCAACAAAGTGGACAACAGACAAAGAAAAGAATGATATGATTACTCGTTTATTGACGAATTATATCGTTAAAGTAAACGAAGTACTTGCTGCAATCAAGCGTAAGAAATTCCAGATTCAAATCGGAGATGAATTACCAACGGGAATTATGCAATTAGCGAAGGTTTATATCGCGAAGAAGCGTAAGTTGAAAGTGGGTGATAAGATGGCAGGTCGACATGGTAATAAGGGTATCGTTGCGAGAATCGTTCGTGATGAAGATATGCCTTACCTAGAAGATGGAACGCCAGTAGATATCGTACTTAATCCGTTAGGGGTACCATCACGTATGAACCTTGGACAGATTTATGAAACGGTACTTGCATTAGCAGGTCAGAAGTTGGGTGTGAAGTTCGCAACTCCAATCTTCGACGGTGCTACAATCGAAGAAATCGATTCATGGATTACGAAGGCAGGTTTACCTAAATTCGGTTCTACTTACTTATTTGATGGTGGTACTGGAGAGCGTTTCCATCAGCCAGCAACAGTAGGTATTATCTACATGTTGAAATTAGGTCACATGGTTGATGATAAGATGCATGCTCGTTCAATCGGACCTTACTCATTAATTACGCAGCAACCTCTTGGTGGTAAAGCACAGTTCGGAGGTCAGCGTTTTGGTGAGATGGAGGTTTGGGCTATCGAAGCATTCGGTGCTGCAAACATCCTTCAGGAATTATTGACTGTGAAATCTGATGACGTAATGGGTCGTGCGAAAGCTTACGAATCAATCGTGAAAGGTGAGAATATGTTACAACCAGGAATTCCTGAGTCGTTCAACGTATTGTTACACGAATTACGTGGATTATGTCTGAAAGTATCTCTTGATTAATCATCAAGTCGAATAACTAAAATAAGTATCTCTTAAACTAACGATAACGTCTTACCGAAAAAAATACATGGCGGTTAAAAAAGAACAAAAGCTAAAAAGTAACTTCTCTAAAATTACGATTAGCCTTGCAAGTCCGGAGTACATCCTTGAACAATCAAGTGGTGAAGTACTAAAGCCGGAAACAATCAACTACCGAACATACAAGCCTGAAAGAGATGGTTTGTTTTGTGAGCGCATCTTCGGACCTGTAAAGGACTGGGAATGTCATTGCGGAAAATACAAGCGTATCCGTTACAAAGGAATCGTTTGTGACCGTTGCGGTGTTGAAGTAACAGAGAAAAAAGTGCGTCGTGAGCGTATGGGACATATCAGTCTTACAGTTCCAGTTGCACATATCTGGTATTTCCGTTCATTGCCGAATAAAATCGGTTATTTATTGGGATTGCCAACTAAGAAATTAGATTTAATCATTTACTATGAAAGATATGTTGTTATCCAGGCAGGTGTGAAAGCAGCTGAAGGAGTTAACTATCTTGATTTCTTAACGGAAGAAGAATACTTGAATCACATGGATTCACTTCCGAAGGAAAATCATCATTTAGATGATACCGACCCAAATAAGTTTATCGCTAAAATGGGTGCGGATGCATTATATGATTTATTATCTCGCTTAGACTTAGATCAACAAAGTTTTGATTTACGTCACCAGGCAGATAATGAAACATCTCAGCAACGTAAGAACGAAGCGCTAAAGCGTCTTCAGGTTGTTGAAGCATTCCGTCAGGCAAATACACATATCGAAAATCGTCCTGAGTGGATGATCGTAAAGGTAGTTCCAGTTATTCCACCGGAATTACGTCCACTCGTTCCATTGGATGGTGGTCGTTTTGCGACATCTGACTTGAACGATTTATATCGTCGTGTAATCATTCGTAACAATCGTTTGAAGCGATTAATCGAGATCAAAGCACCAGAAGTAATCTTACGTAACGAAAAGCGTATGCTTCAGGAGTCTGTTGACTCATTATTCGACAATAGCCGTAAGGTAAATGCGGTGAAGACTGAATCAAACCGTGCATTGAAATCATTATCTGATTCATTGAAAGGTAAGCAAGGTCGTTTCCGTCAGAACTTATTAGGAAAGCGTGTTGATTATTCTGCACGTTCGGTAATTGTTGTAGGACCTGAAATGAAATTACATGAGTGCGGTCTTCCGAAGGATATGGCAGCTGAGTTATTCAAGCCGTTTATTATCCGTAAGATGATTGAGCGTGGTGTAGTTAAGACAGTAAAGAGTGCAAAGAAAATTGTTGATCGTAAAGATGCGATTGTTTGGGATATCTTAGAAAATGTATTGAAAGGACATCCGGTGATGTTAAACCGTGCCCCGACTCTCCACAGATTAGGTATCCAGGCGTTCCAACCTAAGTTAATCGAGGGTAAAGCGATTCAATTACATCCATTGGTTTGTTCTGCCTTCAACGCCGATTTCGACGGTGACCAGATGGCGGTGCATTTACCATTAGGTAATGCTGCAATTTTAGAAGCGCAATTATTAATGCTTGCTTCTCATAATATCCTTAACCCTGCTAATGGAGCTCCTATCACTGTACCTTCTCAGGACATGGTACTTGGACTTTATTACATGACGAAAGGAAAGAAATCTACTGACGATTTAAAAGTTGTTGGAGAAGGAATTACTTTCTATAGTTCAGAAGAGGTTATCATTGCTTACAACGAAGGTCGCGTAGAATTACATGCTTGGATTAAAGTAAAAACTCACGTTAATGTGAATGGAACACTTGAGTCTAAGATTGTAGAAACTACTGTAGGTCGTGTTTTAGTAAATGAAGTTGTTCCTCGTAAAGTAGGTTATATCAACGAACTTTTAACGAAGAAGTCGTTACGTGATATCATCGGAAGAGTATTAAAAGAAACAGGTGTTGCTGAAGCATCAAGATTCTTAGATGATATTAAAGATTTAGGATTCCGTATGGCATTCCGTGGAGGATTATCATTTAACTTAAATGATGTAATCATCCCAGCTCAAAAAGAAGAATTAATCGGAAAAGCAAATGTTGAAGTTGATGAAGTAATGAATAACTACAACATGGGATTCATTACCAACAACGAACGTTATAACCAAATTATCGATATCTGGACGCGTACTAACTCGCGTATTACAGATACGTTGATGAAGCAATTAACGAATGACAAGCAAGGATTCAACGCGGTTTACATGATGCTTGATTCTGGAGCGCGTGGTTCTAAAGAGCAGATTCGTCAGTTAGGTGGTATGAGAGGTTTGATGGCTAAGCCATCAAAGTCTGGATCAACTGGTGGTGAAATCATCGAGAACCCGATTCTTTCTAACTTTAAAGAAGGTCTTTCTATCCTTGAGTACTTTATCTCTACTCACGGTGCTCGTAAAGGTCTTGCCGATACAGCCTTGAAAACAGCCGATGCGGGTTATTTAACTCGTCGTTTGGTGGACGTTGCTCAGGATGTTATCATCAATGAAACTGATTGCGGTACATTACGTGGACTTGCAATGACAGCGTTGAAGAACGGAGAAGAGATTGTAGAAAGTTTATATGATCGTATTTTAGGACGTGTATCTGTACACGATATTATTCATCCTCAAACTGCAGAATTATTAGTTACTTCAGGAGAAGAAATTAATGAAGATGTTGCTGCATTAATTGAATCATCACCAATTGAAACAGTTGAAATTCGTTCGGTATTAACGTGCGAGTCTAAGCAAGGTGTATGTTCTAAATGCTACGGAAGAAATCTTGCTTCAGGACGTATGGTTCAGAAAGGAGAGGCTGTAGGTGTTATCGCTGCGCAGTCAATCGGTGAGCCAGGAACTCAGTTAACACTTCGTACGTTCCACGTCGGTGGGGTTGCAACGAAAGGTGCTACTGATAACAAGATTGAAGCTAAATTCGACGGTATAGTTGAGTTTGAAGAAGTAAAGAGCATTAAACACGGAAAGCAAGATGCTGATCAGGATTTCGAAGTAGTGATCGGTCGTTCAGGTGAATTAAGAATTGTTGACGAAAACACGAAAGTGGTATTAGCATCATTCAACTTGCCTTACGGTTCTCACTTATTCGTGAAAGAAGGTAGTAAAGTGAAGAAAGGCGATATGATTTGTGAGTGGGATCCATTCAACGCAGTGATTATCTCTGAGTTCGGTGGTAAGGTTGCATTCGAGCATATCGAAGAAGGCGTTACTTACAAAGTAGAGTCGGATGAGCAAACAGGTTTCCAAGAGAAAATTATCATCGATAGCCGTGACAGAACGAAGATTCCAGTAATCAAAGTAATGAGTGGTAAAGAAGCTTTAAAAGGATATAACATCCCGGTAGGAGCGCATATTACAGTAGAAGAAGGCGCACGCATCGAGCCAGGTGAGATCTTAGTTAAGATTCCTCGTCAGTTAGGTCGTACAGGTGATATCACCGGTGGTCTTCCTCGTGTAACTGAGTTATTCGAAGCACGTAATCCGTCGAACCCTGCAGTAGTTGCTGAGATTGATGGTATCGTAAGCTACGGTGGAATTAAGCGTGGTAATCGTGAAATCATCGTTACTTCCCGTGACGGTGAAGCGAAGAAATATCTAGTTCCATTAAGTAAGCATATCCTTGTTCAGGATGGTGACTTTACTCGTGCGGGAACTCCACTATCAGATGGTGCAATTACTCCAAACGATATCTTATCGATTAAAGGACCAACTGCGGTACAAGAGTATCTTGTAAATGAAGTTCAGGAAGTTTACCGTCTTCAAGGGGTAAAAATTAATGATAAGCATTTCGAGGTAATCGTTCGTCAGATGATGCGTAAAGTAATTATTGATGATGCTGGTGATACTCGTTTCTTAGAGAAAGAATCAGTAAACAAGATCGATTTCTTCGAAGAGAATGATCAAATCATCGATAAGAAAGTTGTTACTGATCCAGGTGATTCAACAACATTGAAGGCTGGTCAGATCTTAACACTTCGTCGTTTACGTGATGAGAACTCTCAATTAAAGCGTAAGGATATGCGTTTAGTTGAAGCACGTGATGCAATTCCTGCTACGTCATCAACATTGTTGCAAGGTATTACACAGTCTTCATTACATACGAAGAGCTGGATCTCTGCTGCATCGTTCCAGGAAACTACTAAAGTATTGAACGAAGCTGCTATTCGTGGTAGCATCGATTACTTAAGAGGATTGAAGGAAAATGTAATCGTTGGTCACTTAATCCCTGCTGGTACAGGTTTACGCGACTACGACAAGATGATCGTTGGTTCTCAAGAAGAGTACGATTTATTAATGGCTTCAAAGCAAGAAACGTTAGAAGCGTAATTGCAGATTCATAGAGTGTGAAAGTCCTGGTGCAAGCCAGGACTTTCTTTTTATAGGCCAATTTAGTTTTGTATATTCGTGAAGAAAATTTTTAGAAAATGGAAAACTCAAACGAAAACCAATTAAATATCGAATTGTCGGAAGAGATAGCAGAAGGTATTTATTCGAACCTCGCTATTATAACGCATTCTAATGCTGAATTCGTAATCGACTTTGTGAAAGTGATGCCTGGTGTACCAAAGGCGCGTGTAAAGTCAAGAATTGTTTTAACACCTCAACACGCAAAGCGTTTGTTAAATGCGTTAGCAGATAATATTCATAAGTATGAGGCTGCTCACGGACCAATCAAGCACACAGAGGGAATGGAATTGCCAATGAATTTTGGTGGACCAACTGCTCAGGCTTAATTAGAAGTAAATGTTTTTAAGACGCAGTTTAACGCTGCGTCTTTTATATTTCAAGAAGTATGTCAATCGCCAATCAAAAACTACTGAATTTTTTAAAGTTCATTGTGCTTGTTGCTTCAGTGGTGGTGATTTATTTTCAGTTTAAAAGCAAAGTAGTTTCATTAAGTGATTTATCATTATTGAGAGAGAAGTTGAGTTCTGTAAAAGCAATTTTGCTTTTGTTGCTTACTTTTTTATTGATGCTGCTTAATTGGTCACTGGAAAGTTTCAAATGGAAATATTTACTCAATAGTGTGGAGGATATTAATTTTTTTCAATCATTCAAAGGAGTGTTGTCTGGACTCGCAATTGGATTTATAACTCCAAATAGAGTAGGAGAGTTTGCAGGTAAAATCGCCTATCTCAAGAGCGAAAACAGAGCAAATGGTGCTGTAATGTCGTTTGTAGGAAGCTCTGCTCAGTTGCTTGTTACTATTCAGGCAGGACTCATTGCAATTGCTGTTTCTAAGTATGGAAGTGTTATAGATGTTTTCGTTACTCCAATAACGTTAGTGATGTTTGTTGTTATAAGTTTGGTTTGGTTTAAGTCGAATTTGTTTTTAAAATGGATAAGTAAATTTACTTGGCTGAAAAAATGGAATAAGCATGCTGATAAACTTGCTGACGTAAGTGAAAGTAAAATGATTACTGTTTATGTTATTTCATTAGTGCGATATATGGTTTTCCCTCTTCAATATTTTATTTTATTTAAAATGCTTGATACTACCATTGACTTTTCTGAGTGTCTTAGTATGACAGCGACATCTTATTTCTTACTCGCTATTGTGCCTACCTACGCTATTGCTGAAATTGGAGCGCGTGGAAGTATGAACCTTTTAGCTTTTTCTGAACTTAATGCACCATTTGCTGTTTTGTCGGTTACCTTCTTAATCTGGATCATTAATTTAATCATTCCGGCGTTGATTGGTTCATATCAGATAGCTAGATTTAAATTGCGAAAAAATGATTGAAGGAATTCTCTGGTCTTGTTTGCTGATGAACATGCTGTACTCCTTCTGGATTCGCGGATTGAGTAAGGTATGGGATGAAAAAGTAGTTTCGTTTTTTATCGATGAAAAAAAAGAGAAGCTGCCAACTGTTTCATTGATTATTCCTTTTCGTAATGAAGAAAAAAATCTTACAGCTTTACTAAACGATATCAATCAATTTGATTACCCGCTTGAATTGCTCGAGTGTGTTTTTGTGAATGATCATAGCGACGATGATGGGGTTCCAATTCTTGAAAATGCTAATCTGAAATATTCAATTAGGATTATCAATGCTACATCTCACGGAAAAAAAGCGGCTATTGCCCAAGGTGTCGATGAAGCGAAAAATACATGGATTGTTACCACGGATGCAGATACGCGTTGGAATAGTAATGCACTTCGACTTTTGCTTTCGCATCCGAAGTTAAACGAAGTAGAAATGATATGTGGAGTGGTTGAGTTGAAAGGAAGTGGAAATGATTTGCTGAGTATTTTACAAGTTCAGGAATATGCTATTCTGCAGGCTGGTGGAATTGCTTCTTTATTTCGTCACGAACCTTTGTTGAATAGCGGTGCAAATTTGGCGTTTCGTAAAATGTCGTTTGTTGAAGTTGAAGGTTATAAAACTCATGCACATCTTGCCAGTGGAGATGATGTGTTTTTGATGCTGTCATTTGCTGATAAGTGGAATGATTCTGTTGTATCTAATCCGAAATCGAAAATAACCACCAAAACAGTTGAAACATGGAGCGAATATTTTCAACAAAGAAACCGTTGGGGAAAGAAAGTGAGTTATTATAAGGATAAAAGCATTTTACAAGTGGGATTATTGTTTCTGTTAGCTAATTTATCGATGGTAGTGATGTTGTTTTCTGCTTTTAATAGCCTTTATTATTTACTGCTTTTTCTTGTGGCTATTTTATTCCGATTCAATGCTGAGCAATCTCTGTTAAAGCGTTATCACAGTTATTACAATCAAACTTTCCAGATAAGTCATGTTTTAACATTATCCGTTTTGTATCCAATTGTCTTCTTAATTACCCTGGTTTTAGGAATACTTACACCGGGCACCTGGAAGGGGCGCAAGTTGTGAATAAGTATCTCATAATTGTCGACTGCTTACTACAATTTTTAGCTTGTTTTTTTGTTTATTTTGCGTATATAAATCTATTACCATGAAAAAATTAGTTTTGATTTTCGTTGCCTTCCTGCCATTATTTGTAGCTGCACAGAAAAAAGCACCTGCGATAAAACCATACCTGCCTGATGAAGTAAAGGCTGCTAAGTCGGAGGGTGATTTAAGTTTCAAAGGTGGAGCATATAACTATGCGCAAGGTATTTATGAGCGCTTGGTTGTTACAGAGCCAAGTAATGCCGATTACAATTATAAGCTTGGTATTTGCTATATGTTTACCAATGTGAATAAGGCGAAGGCTATTTCTTATATGGAGTTTGCAGCTAATGCAAATTCAAAAGACAAACCTAAGGATGTTACTTTCGATTTAGGTCGTGCTTATTTTTATGCAGGTTTGTATGACAAAGCATTAGAAACCTATGAAAAGTTTAGAGTCGAAAAGCATAATTCGATTGATTCTAAATTTAAGCCCTTTTTTGATATGCATGTAGAATGGGCTACAAATGCAAATAATTTAAATACCAATAGCAGAGAGGTTTCTTTCTCGAATATGTCGAAAACTATTAACTCTAACGGTGCGGATTACCGTCCTTTGATGGGTGTTGCTGATTCGGTTATTTATTTTAGTTCAAAAAGAAAAGGTACTACCGGTGGTTTAGTTGATCCTGATGGAATTGCTTATTCTGATATTTTCTTTTGGACACAAAATGATACGGCAGTTAGTAAGGCGAAGAATGCTGGAATTAATTTGAATACTCCTGATTTCGACGAGTTGTTTTATATTTCGCCATCGGGTGATAAAATGATTACCTATTTTGATTCTCCTGAAACATATCGTGATTTAATGATAAGTAAGTTAGTTGGTAAAGCATGGGAAAAGCCTGTTGCATTAGGAAAAGATTTTACAACTAAGATGGATGAAACAGGAGCGACGCTTACTCCTGATGGAATGACCCTTTATTTTTCGTATGAAGCACCAGGAAGTAAAACAGGAAAAGATATTTATGTGAGTACTCGAACAGAGTCTACATCATGGACAAAGCCAGAGCGTTTAGGTGATAATATCAATTCTGCTTACGATGATGAATATCCATCGATGTGGATTGATGGTAAAACATTATTCTTCTCCTCTCGCGGACACGGAAGTATTGGAGGATATGATGTGTTTAAAGTAACGATGAAAGATCCGAAAGAAGGATTTAGTAAGCCGGAGAATATTGGATATCCTTTAAATACACTTTATGATGATTTTCCTCCTGCAATAAAGCCTGATGGTAAATCAGGATATGTTTGTCAGGTGCGTGATAGCGGATTAGGTGATTATGATATTTATAGTTTTACATCAACAACGTCGTTAGTAGAGAAGCCGCTTACATGGATACAAGGAAAAACATTTGCTTTAACGGGTATGCCTGCAAAAGGAGCTTATATCACAATTACAGATGCGCAAACAGGAAGTGCTGTTGCTACTTTAACGAGTAATGAGGCTAACGGACGATTTGACGTTGCATTGCCGAATGGAACATACAAAGTGTTGGCTAAGCATGCAAAGCTTGGTAGAGCGGAGGAAATTACGTTAACGGTAAATGGTGAGTACAAGCAAGTGATAGAAGTTAAATTTCCAAACTAATTAAGATGTTATTACAGTTAAGCAAGCCATTGGCTTTTTTCGATTTAGAAACAACAGGTATTACCGTTGGTAGTGATCGTATTGTAGAGATTTGTATTTTAAAGTTAATGCCTGATGGATCTAAGCAGGTTTATACAAAACGCATTAATCCTGAAATTCCTATACCCGAATTTGCATCGAAGGTGCACGGTATTTACAACAAGGATGTAGAAAACGAACCGAATTTTAAACAACTAGCTTCTGAGATTGCTGCGTTTATTGGCAATGCCGATTTAGCTGGTTACAACTCTAATAAGTTTGATGTCCCAATGTTAGTCGATGAGTTTTTGCGAGTAGGTGTCGACTTTGATATGAGTAATCGTAAGATGGTTGATGTGCAGAACGTTTTTCATAAAATGGAGCAACGTACATTATCAGCAGCTTATAAATTTTACTGCAACAAAGAAATTGAAAATGCACATAGTGCCGAAGCAGATATCACTGCAACGTATGAAGTGTTAATGGCACAGTTAGAGCGATATGATTCGTTGGCGAAAGATGTGCAAGGACTCGCTGCGTTTACGGCGATGAACTCGAATGTTGATTTGGCTGGACGAATTATCTACAACGACAAAGGACAAGAAGTGTTTAACTTCGGAAAGCATAAAGGAAAGACTGTTGATGATGTTTTTTCAAACGAGCCTTCGTATTACGAGTGGATGATGAATGGTGATTTCCCTGCGGAGACAAAAAAGACATTGACTGCTTTGAGGTTGAGACATAAGAATTCGAGGTAGGATAGAATTATCTTTTTTTATATATTTGATTAAGCTATCAGGGGGGGGCTGATTTAATAAATAACTGTAAAAGATGATAAAAAAACTTTTTTTATTTGTTTGTATTTTTTTTAGTGTAACTGCTTTTAGTCAGACGCCTTACGAGCCTCTCAAAGGCAGTCCTGAGAGAAAAGAAATCCTTGATATTTTTAGAAAAGATTGTGAAGATAAGTGTCAGTTTAAAGTCCATCATTTTTTAATTAATAATGGATGGGCATGTGCGAATGTTACTCCTTTGTTAAACGGAGAGGAATATGCTGAACCACGTTGGGGACTTTTTAGAAAGACTAATGGAAGTTGGAAACAAGTTAATTGGTCAAATGGCGTTGAGGTAAAAAATGATTTCGAATTGATTGAAATTCCAATTCAAAATAGTCGCATTGCTAAAATAATTGTAAAAAAATATCCTGGTTGTCCTATGAATATTTTTCCAAGAAAATATTAAGTAGTAACTATTAAAAATAAAACCATGAAAAAAATAAAGAGTTATTTATTAGTAATAATGCTATTCTCTATTTTATTTAGTTGTCAGTCTCCTGTTAAGAATGATAAAACCACTGATGAGGACATTAAGTCAGAGACTGTGGCTAAAAATGAAAAACCATTGGGTGAGAAAGCCAAGTTGTTAAAGTCATTGAGAGGTGAGCATAAATTGGTTTCCATTAGTGCGAATATGGGTGCAAATACTTATAACGAATATGTAATTAATGATGGTAAATGGATTGCAACAGGTTCGGACTGGTCGATGAGAAGAAATTTTGAAGACCCATATAAAATCAGAATATCAGGTTCGGATCAAAAAAAACTCAATTCTACCAAAGTGGTTGTTCAAGATGATTTGTCAATTTTAATTGTTTGTGAGGACAAAACATATTTCACAATACCTTTTGATGAAAAGGGTATGTCCTATAGCATGCGCAAAGCACCAAAGGAATATTCGATGGATGAAGCAATAAATCCTTCTGCGATAATTAAGGATAGCACTTTGTATTTATTAGCAAAAGATAATGTGTCTAGTCGCGAAGTCTCATTTACTGATTATGTGGGTATTGAAGTAGATGTTGTTGATTTAATTTATAATATGCGCGAAAAGAACTTTGTATTTAAAGTTAGATATGAAGATTGTTGTGATGGTGCTGATTTTGTTTTTGAATAAGAGTTATAATTAGCATATTTTAAGTGTACAATTCGAGAAAATTTTTATTCCTTTTTTTATTTTTTGCAGGAGCTAGTTTCTCTCAATCTACCTCATTTCGCGTTGTCGGTTATTACGCTGGAAGAACAATTGCTCCTGATAGTTTTGAAGTTGAAAAACTAACGCATCTTATTTGGTGCTTCGGACATTTAGATGGAAATAAATTAAGCATTGCGAATGCAACGGATAGTAGCATCATTCAGCAAATGGTGGCGTTAAAACAACGCAATCCAAAATTAAAAGTGATGTTGTCACTCGGAGGTTGGGGTGGATGTGAACATTGCTCAGCGGTTTTTTCGAGTGATAGCGGACGAAAAGAATTTGCTCAATCTGCAAAAGCATTAAATGATTTTTTTAAAACCGATGGTATTGATCTCGATTGGGAGTATCCAGTGGTAAAAGGTTTTCCTGGACATGCATATAGCCCAGATGATAAAAATAATTTCACAGCTTTAGTTAAAACACTTCGTGAAACATTAAATCCTGCGAATGAAATAAGTTTTGCTGCTGGAGGATTTACTAGTTACATTGATTCAGCTATTGATTGGAGAGAGGCGATAAAGTATGTTGACTTTATCAATGTAATGAGTTATGATTTAGTGCATGGGTATTCAAAGATCAGCGGACATCATACTCCTTTATATTCAACTCCACAACAAATAGAATCTACCGACCACGCAGTAACGTTAATGTTGAATGTGGGTGTGCCAGAAAACAAGATTGTCATTGGAGCTGCTTTTTATGGAAGGTTTTTTAAAATGACATCAGCTGGTCCTGTTGATTTATACCAGCCTTGTGAATTTGTCACTGGCTTTTCTTATAAATACGCAAACGATTCTTTAATTGGCTTTACTCGCAAATGGGATAACATTGCAAAAGCTCCTTATGCCATTAACGAGCAACGCAAACTCATCGCTACCTACGACGATGAACGATCTGTTGCGCTCAAAACTCGTTACGCACTCAACAAAAATTTAGGAGGGATTATGTTCTGGCAGTTATACGATGATAAGTTTACCAGGGGGTTGTTAGATGCGATTACAATTGTGTGGAGGGATGGGTATAGGTGAGGGGTAATTTATCATTTATATTTTGGTTGTGTTTCACATAAAACAATTGTCCTCCTCAAACGTTCTTACTATTACAAATAAATTTAATCACCATGAAAATAGTATATGTCATCCTCGGAATAGTTGTTCTTGCTTTTATAGTCATACAGGTTTATGCATTAAAGAGCCAGAAGGATATTGAGATGTATCCGTATACTGTCAAGAAAAAATACGATGGGTTCGAGGTTCGTAGTTATGAAGCTTCTTTGTTTACTTCTGTAAAGCTTGGTACTAACCAATATAAAAAAGCCTCGAGTACAGGATTTAGAATTTTAGCAGGGTATATTTTTGGTGGGAATGAAAGAAATGAGAATATTGCTATGACATCTCCAGTAGCTATGTCGTTAGAAGATTCAATGACGATGATGTTTATGGTTCCTAAGAAATATAAAAAGGAATCACTTCCACAGCCTAATCAATCGCAAATAGAGTTCAGAGAAGAGCCTGCAAAAGTTGTAGCAGCAATCACTTTCGGTGGCTGGGCCGATGATGAACGAATTGCAGAGTATAAACAAAAATTAATTACTGCCTTAGATAAAGAGGGCATCGCTTACACTAATAAATTTTACTTCTTAGGATATAACCCGCCTTTTGAAATGGTGAATCGAAGGAATGAAGTGATAGTTGAGTTGAAGTGAAATGTGCTGGATCAGATGAAATAAATTATTAATTTCATCTGAATAAAGTCAAATAGTGAAATAGTAGTAATAAATGAAAAATAAAACCAAGGAATTAGATGTGGATTATATCGGTGGTCAAGGAAAACCATTGACTAAAGAAGAGGAACTTGCAATTACGAACTTTATTAATAATTTGAGATTAAAGCGTTCGAAAATCATGAAGCGAAAAGTTTCGAAATCTGAAAAACAATCAAAATAAAAATTAATGAAAATTGAATTTATCAAATCGAAATTAGAAAAAGCTGAGAAAAGTGGTTTTACAAAAGACACAAAATCACAGATATTAAATCAGTCTAAAAGAATGATTAAGTTAAATGCAAAGGGTAAATAAATTTAAGTTTACTTAACTCCCCAAAATCTTAATTCCTCTCAAAACAATTCTCCAATCATTCCTCCAATTGAATTCCTTTGCATAAAGGGCATTCAATCGATCTTTCGTTACTTCGTTGTCGTTAGTAGTACTCATAGAAGCTGGTGATAAGATACCAGGTTTTAACCCACGAAGAATTTTCTCGTCGCCTCTTTTTCCTACCCAGCTTTTAACTCCTGCTAATACATGAAAAATATTAATCAGAAAGTTTACCTGGTTCTTTACAATCAAAATTAAAATAGGAGAGAGTATTAAAAATGCAATCGAAACACAAACATCAAATATGCGTTTTTTACGCTTATTCGCAGGACTGTTTAAGTTCGATACATCTACAAAGTAGAGGTCGCCATTTTCATTGATAGAATTGCTGCCGATGATAAACATACTCTCCGGAGGTGCAATCTTAAACTCTATATGGCTATTGCTGACCGAGCTCATCAAATTCATAATCTGTGAGGAGGGTAAATCCTTTCCGCAGAAAATAACTTCATTGATTTCATACACGGAAACAATATCGCTGAAAGAACTTAAGCTTCCTAAGTAAAATGATTTCAAATTCTGTTGTTCGTTAGTGTCTTCGCTATTGCTGATAAATCCGATAAAACGATTGGTGTTCCCTCCAATCATCAACATCGATAATATTCTATTGACTTCACCAGCATCGCCAACAATCAATAATCGTTTTTGTGCTGCTTCGTTTAAATGGAAGGATTTGATTTTTGTATAATGCAATAGAATGCGAATCGCGGCAGCAATAAAGCAAGCCCATGCGGTTCCAAATAATATTAATGCTCTTGAGAAACGCAAGTTCTCAGGAAGTAAGGCATAACCTACTAAAATTACTAAGGTGCCTATTAGTAATCCCGTAATTAATTTCGAGAACCGAAATGGCTTATCGTAGCCGCCATTTAAATACGCAGAGAGTATCCAAATGCCAATGTAAATCGGTACTACCACATTCATGAAGAAAGGAGGGTAGTGCGCTACATTCACATTAATCGACCAATAATCTTTAATGGCCATCATCCCTAAGTAAATCATACCGCCATCTACTAACGGTAGCCATATACGATCAACAAATCGTTTAACAATCGCTAGTCCTGCCCGAAGCCAAATAGCCATGTTAATCAAGAAGGAAAACAAGGCAGCATTTCCCGGCGCAAAATGTTTCTTCGCAAAAATTACCATGGCTTTGTAAAACACAAATACATAATTCACGCTACTCTTCTTCGTGCTTTCTCCTTTGTAGTGTATAATCTTTGTATCGGCGAAGTAATAATTCTTGTATCCGCCTTTGGTAATGCGATAACTTAAATCGATGTCTTCACCATACATGAAATAATCTTCATCCAACAATCCAACTTTATCAAGCGTTGCTTTTCGCATTAACATAAAAGCACCACTCAACACATCGACTTCATGCGTTTTATTTTTATCTAAGTAGCCTAAATGATATTTGCCAAATACTTTCGATTTTGGAAACACCGATGATAATCCGAAAATCTTATAAAACGCCACCGATGGAGTGGGTAAGCCTCGCTTTGATTCAGGAAGAAAGTTTCCTTTTCCATCAATCATATACACGCCTAATCCTCCTGCATCATCATGCGCATCCATAAAGTCAACGACTTTTTTAAAGGTGTCTTCTTCAACAACAGTATCAGGATTCAACAACAAAACATATTCACCTTTCGATTTGCGTATAGCCTGATTGTTAGCTTTTGAAAATCCAGTGTTATCCTTATTCGCAATCAAATGTACTTCGGGGAAAAGTAATTGCACCATTTCATTGGAACCATCCGAAGAATTATTATCTACTACAAATATTTCTGCATCTACTGTGCGACAAGCATTTTGCACCGACTGTAAGCACTGTTGCAAAAAGTACTTTACATTATAGTTAACAATGATGACAGATAATTTCAAGTCGTATTATTTTACAAGTTCATGGTCGTAAGGAACACGATTTACAATCGAACGACCCAATGTTACTTCATCCGCATAAGCTAATTCACCTCCAATAGCAACACCACGTGCTAAGGTGCTGACAGGAATGTTCAGCGGCTTTATTTTTTTAAAGATATAAAACAAAGTAGTATCGCCTTCCATCGTTGTGCTTAATGCTACAACAATCTCACTGATATCTTTTTTACTTAGTCGATCAACGAGTGCATCAATGGTTAGTTGAGAAGGACCAATACCATCCATCGGACTAATTAATCCGCCTAACACATGATAATGTCCTTTAAACTGACTTGTGTTTTCAATTGCTATGATATCGCGAATGTCTTCTACAATGCAAATGATTCCTTCATCACGTTTGGAATCTGCGCAGATATCACAAATGTCGGTGCCCGTAATGTTGTAGCAATGCATACAATAGCGGACTTCCTTTCTAAGCGATCCGATTTTCTCCCCCATATTTACCACTTGCTCAGGATGCATTTTTAATAAATGCAAAGCCATTCGCAAGGCGCTTTTTTGTCCAACGCCCGGCAGCTGGGCAAACGCCTGAACAACATCGTCGAGTATTTTAGAGGGTAGATTCACGTTTCAATTTCCCGTATCGGGGATTACAAATTTACGAATCATAAGATGTTCAAAAAATATTATCGTTGAAAGTTTTGAATATTTATTCATGACTAATTTGGATGAAATTTTAAAGCATGACTCCTGCACTTACGATATCCCTGGTTTTACTCTATTTCGTAGTATTATTGGTTATTTCCTGGTATACTGCCCGTAATGCAGGTAACTTCGGATTCTTTCTCGGCAATAAGTCTTCTCCTTGGTATATCGTTGCCTTCGGGATGATTGGAACATCGCTATCAGGAGTGACCTTCGTGTCGGTGCCAGGTACAGTTCAAACCCAGGCCATGTCGTACATGATGGTGGTAGTGGGTTATCTCTTTGGATACTTAGCGATTGCTTATTATTTGCTTCCCTTGTATTATAGATTACAGCTTACATCCATATACACGTACCTGCAAACGCGCTTCGGCATGACAACCTATAAGTCGGGAGCGATGTTGTTTATTGTGGCAAGAACGGTAGGCGCAACAGCTCGATTATACCTCGTGATTTATGTCTTACAAGCATTTTTGCTGAATGATGCAGGTATCCCGTTTTGGGCTACGGCTTTGTTTATTTTATTGTTGATTGTTGCATATACCTTCAAAGGTGGAGTTAAAACAATTGTGTGGACCGATACTTTACAAACTTCGTTCATGCTTGGTGGATTGGTGTTATGTGTTTATTTCATTCTGAAAAATTTGAACATCGATTTTTCTACTGCTTATAAAACAATGCAAGATGCTGGTCATGCGAACTGGTTAATTACCGATTATAAAAGTCCTGCTTACTTTTTAAAACATTTAATTGGTGGGGCCTTTATTGCGATTACGATGACAGGTCTTGATCAGGAGATGATGCAAAAAAACATTTCTGTTAAAACATTAGGTGGTGCGCAGAAGAATGTGGTGTCGTTAGGTTTTATTTTGATAGTCGTTAACTTCTTGTTTTTATTCCTTGGCGGATTGTTGTACATCTATGCTCAGAAAGCAGGGATTAATATTGCAGCAAAAGATTTCAAGAGTGATAATTTATTCCCAGATATTGCGTTGAATTACTTTCCTCCGGTGATGGGATTTGTATTTATCATAGCGTTAATTTCTGCATTATTTCCGAGTGCGGATGGAGCTATTACAGCGTTGACATCTTCCTTTTGCATCGACATATTAGGCATACAACGAAATGATCAATGGGATGAAAGCAAGCAATTGCAAGTAAGAAGAATGGTGCATATTGGCTTTGCCATTCTGTTTTTGTTAGCCGTGTTATTTTTCTATTGGTTAGATAATCGTTCTATTATTGATTTAATCTTAAAATTGGGCGGATACACCTATGGACCATTATTAGGCATATTTGTTTTCGGAATGTTTACAAAGAGGTCGTTGAATGAAATTGTTGTTCCGACAATATGTCTTTTATCTCCAATACTTACATGGCAATTGGCTGATCATGCTCCAGAATGGTTGGGAGGCTATAAGTTCGGATATGAATTAATTGTTGTGAACGGATTAATTACCTACCTCGGATTATTCATTTTCAGTCATAAAAATCAAAAATTAACTAATTAAATATCCCTATATAATTTATAAAAGTATATTTGCACAAGAATAAAACCACCCTATGTTTTCTAAAAATCTTATTCGATTTTATTTATTAGTAACAGTTTTATTAGGCTCGTTTTCTTTCGCATTTGCACAGGATGAGCCTGTCGTGAAATGGAAGGATGGGAAAAAGTACATTGTCCATCAAATTAAAAAAGGAGATACATGGTCTGGTATTGCCCGTCAGTATAAGGCTCCTATGAAAGAATTACAGGCTTTAAACCCGAAAGCCAAAGAGCTTAAGTTTGATCAAACTATTTTGATTCCTTATGATTTTTATAAAAAATCAGAGAAGTCATCCTCTGAAACTTCTGAAGCGGTAGAAGAGAAACCTAAAAAGACGACTGTAGAAACAAAAACAAAGGAAACTACAGCAAAAGTTGATAGTGTTTCTACCAAATCAAATAAATCAAAAACAGAAAAGGAGAAGGCGAAAGAGAAAGAAAAATCTGCGAAGGATAAAGCCACCACTTCAAAAACAACAGCAAAAACTAAAACGCTTTTGCCTGACACTATCAAGGCCTATACAAATACCCCCAAGACCCATGTTGTTAAGCCAGGAGAGACGTTGTATGGAATTGCTGCTAAGTACCATATGAAGTTTCAGGATTTTGCCAAGTTGAATTCGTTAACATCAACAAAAATTAAAATTGGACAGGTGTTAAAAATTCCTCAGTATGTAAAGGTGGTACATTTTGCTGATACCACTAAAGCTCCTGAGCCTTTAACGGACACAACCAAGGTGATTCCTCGAACTATCGTTAAACAAGTTGTCGATTCGCTTGTGTTATCTCCCGATGACACGCTCGCACCTGATTCACTTAAGCTAGTTTCAGGGCCTATATTAAACGCTAATCCGTATGAGAAATTTTATTTCAATAATACTGCTGAACAAGGTGTAGCTACCTGGATGATGGAAGCCTCGTTGAACAAGAAAGAAAAGTTCTATGCATTACATCGAACGGCTCCGATAGGGACCATCATCAAAGTGGTTAATCCTATGAACAAGCGCTTTGTATTTGTAAAGGTGGTTGGACCGTTACCTGATACAGGAGATAATCATGATGTCTTGATTAAAATTACTCAGGCTGCAGCAAGAAGAATAGGTATTATTGATTCTCGATTCCGTGTAGATATTTCCTACGGAATAAAAGGAAAGCCAACGTCAAGAAAGTAATTTTCTTCTCTTCTTTTCAGCTACTAATAATGATAGCTCTCTTCCCATTTGCCCTGCAATAGAAGTATTCTCTTGTGCTCTTCTTGTTAGATAAGGAAATACTGCATTCACGGGTCCGTAAGGAACATATTTAGCCACGTTATAACCTGCTTTTGCGAGATTAAAACTAATATGATCGCTCATGCCTAACAACTGACTAAAATAAATACGTTGGTCGTTGTTTGCAACCGTATACTTCTGCATTAATTGCGTTAGTAATAAATTACTTTCTTCATTATGAGAGCCAGCACAAATGGCCATCTGCTGAATATTCTCGAGACAAAAGGTAAGTGCTAAGTTGTAATCTTTGTCGGTTGCTTCTTTACTCAGTTGTATCGGTGATGCATAGCCGTTAGATGCAGCACGTGCTCTTTCTTTTTCCATGTACGCACCACGCACTAGTTTCAAACCTAAATGATAATTACCATTTTTAGCATGCTCGAAACTGGTTTTAATAAAGGCTAAGCGATCGTGACGATAAAGTTGAATGGTATTGTAAACGATGGCTTTTGATTTATTGTAGCGCTCCATGTTCTCCGTTGCTAAATCATCAATCGCCTGCTGAATCCAACTCTCTTCTGCATCAATAAAAATACATACATCAGACTGAAATGCTGTTTCGCAAATTTTTTGAACGCGTGCACGGATACGTTCGTAAGCTGCATTTTCTTCTTCGGATAATTTTATTCCCGCACTTACCTTTTCCAATAAATCAAATCGGCCAAGTCCGGTAACTTTAAATACTGAAAATGGAATCGCTTTATTCCCTTTCGCTTTTACAACTGTTGCGATAATTTCATCGCAAGCATTATCAAACTCATGTTCTTCTTTCGCGCCTTCTACGGAATAATCTAATATGCTTCCAACACCGAACTGATGAAGTTTCTCAATTGCTTTTGTACATTCTTCAATGTTCTCTCCGCCACAAAACTGTTTAAATATGGTCGCTTTGATAATACCTTTAATTGGAAGATGCCAATCTAACGCTTTACCTGTAATACTGCTTCCTAATGCAACTAATCGAGGATATCCTATTAGTTTGAAAAGCCAATAGGCTTGCGTGATTTCCTGATTGCTTTTTGAGGCAAAGGCGTTTTCTAAATTATCGAATGACAAATTGGGCGATGATTCCATAGCTCGGCAAAGATAATCAGAACGATAAAAAAGGAGAGTTTTGGCGGTTTATTTTTGAAGTATTTATCGTCTTGTATTGTAACTATTTGTATTGGTGTGCTTTCGATATTGAATCATCGTTTTTTAAAAATAAACTATGTTGTAACTTTACGTGTTTTATTGCATATGATATTATCACCCGACCAATGGGGATTCCCCGCTAACGATAAGCCTTGGATTATTTCTGGACCTTGTGGAGCTGAGTCTGCCGAGCAGGTTATGACTACCGCTTTAGGAGTTAAAGCGAGTGGTGCTCATGCTATTCGTGCAGGTATCTGGAAGCCGCGTACGCGTCCAGGTTCGTTTGAGGGTATGGGGGAACAAGCACTTGAATGGTTGCGAGCTGCGGGCGATGCAACAGGACTTCCAGTAATGGTGGAGGTTGCTTCTGCTAAACATGTGGAGGCTGCATTGAAAAGTAAAATTGATTTTATCTGGATTGGTGCCCGCACAACGGTAAATCCTTTTTTAGTGCAGGAAATTGCAGATAGTTTAAATGGTGTTGATATTCCAGTGTTTATTAAGAATCCAGTTAATCCTGATCTGGCTTTATGGATAGGTGCTATCGAGCGTATAGAGCGAAGTGGTATAAATAAAATTGCTGCTATTCACCGTGGATTTTCAAGTTATGAAAATAGTGTATATCGCAACAAACCTAACTGGGAAATTCCAATTGAGTTAAAGCGAAAAATGCCTTCTATTGCTATGTTTTGTGATCCAAGTCATATTTGCGGTAGTCCGCAGCTGTTAGGTGCTGTTTCGCAATTGGCGCTCGACTTACAGTTTGATGGATTGATGATTGAATCACATTGCAATCCTTCAGAAGCTTTAAGCGATAAAAACCAGCAATTAACTCCTGCTGATTTAAAAGTTTTAATCGATTCTCTTAGTATAAGAAAAGCAGAGTTTGATTGCCCTGTTGAATTAAGTCGTTTGCAGGATTTGCGTGATGTGATTGATGAAATTGATTATGATTTGCTAAACAAAATGGCAGAGCGTATGAACATCGCACGAAAAATTGGTCAGTATAAGTTTTTAAATAATGTGGCTATTTATCAATCGCAACGTTGGGCAGAAATTATTGAGTCGCGTACTGCAATTGGAGAGGAGAAAGGATTGTCACCAGAGTTTATTCTGAAGTTATACAACATGATTCACGAAGAGTCTATTCTTCAACAGACGAGTCAGGTTAAGACAGAAGAAGAAGTTCCTGTAAAGAATACAACCAAGGAATGATTTCCAAATTAAATATTGATTCAACAGCTGTATTAATTTCAAAATCGCTTTCTGATTTTGAACAAGAAATCAATTCGACATTTAATTCTTTTTCGCGCGTTTTTTTATTGATGGATGCGAATACGCACTTACATTGTTTTCCTGAATTTCAAAAAGTATTTCCTTCTAATATAAAAATTGAACCGATTGTTATTCCTGCAGGTGAGCAGTCGAAAAGTTTAAATCAGGCAGAAAAAATTTGGCAACAACTTTTTGAAGCGAATGCAACTAAGCGCGATTGCTTAATTGCATTAGGTGGTGGAGTGGTATCTGATGTAGGAGGATTTGTTGCAGCATTGTATAAAAGAGGAATGAAGTATTTTGTTTTTCCGACATCATTAATGGCAATGACGGATGCTGCATTAGGAGGTAAAACTGGTGTCGACTTTCTACAAATAAAAAATAGTATAGGTGTTTTTTATGCTTCTGAAAAAATATTTATTGCGACTGATTTTTTGAAGACATTAAGTGAACGCGAATATAATAACGGACTTGCGGAGATCTACAAACATGCAATTATTTATGATCGTAGTTTGTGGGATGATTTGAAATCAGATGTTAATGAGTTTCAAATGTTGCAAAAGTCGATTGCAGTAAAAGCAAGTGTGGTGAACAATGATTATTATGAAAAAGGCGAGCGAAAGATTTTAAATTTTGGTCATACTATTGGACATGCGTTAGAAAGTTATGCCTTAACAAATAATATTGATTTACTGCACGGCGAAGCGATTGCAACAGGAATGATTGTAGAAGCTGAATTGGCTTTTAATGCTGGATTATTATCGCAGGAAGATAAATCTGAAATCATGAATGTGCTGTCTAACAAGTTTGGTAAACCAATGTTCGCTAAAGTTGATTTTAATTTGATGACTGAGTTTTTATTACAGGATAAAAAGAATACACATCAGATTTGTTTTTCATTGCCTACGGAAATAGGCAAGTGTGAATTCAATCAATTCTTTTCATTGGAAGATATCAAGAAAGCCGCATCATCTTATATTGAATGGTTATGATTTCTTTGCAGCTTGATAGTTCACGATTAGTCGATGAAATTTCTGTTCAATTGCCTTCATCAAAAAGTATTAGCAATCGTTTATTAATCATTCATAAAATTGCTAATTCAAATGTGTCGATTGAAAATATATCAGATGCAGATGATACACGAATTTTAAATCAGTTGCTTGAATCAGATGTGAAGGAAGTTAATTGTGGTTTAGGCGGTACTGCTATTCGATTTTTTCTTGCTTATTGTTATTTGATCAATCGTGAAGTTATTGTTAGCGGAGAAGAACCTCTGAATAAACGCCCGATAAATCCACTGGTGGATGCATTGCGTTATTTAGGAGCTCAAATAGATTATTTTGATAAGGAAAATCGTCCGCCTGTTCATTTGAAGTCAACAGCTAAAGAAAATAATCAAGTTGTTTTTGATGCGAATATCAGTAGTCAGTTTGTTTCTGCGCTGTTGTTAATTGCTCCTCATTTACCTAATGGATTATCTATTCAATTACCACTTAATCAAGTGTCGTTTTCCTATATCAACATGACAATGGCCCTGATGCGCATGAATGGAGTGGCTGTTGATGTTCATGAGAATAAGATTATAGTGCCACAACAAGAATACAAGCCTATTGTATACAGAGTTTCTGCTGATTGGTCGGCTGCCATTTATTGGATAGGGTTTATTGCAATTGCTGGTAAGGGAAAAGTATTGTTGAATGATTTGAAAATAGAAAATCTACAAGGCGATGAAGCGCTTTTAGGTTGGCTCAATTACTTTGGTATAACGTATAGCCTTACCGAAGGAGGAATTATTTTTGAAAAACACAAAGTTGGATTTGTTGCTGATTTGAATTTGGATTTATCTAATAATCCTGATTTGGCACAGCCATTAGCTGTGATTGCAGCTGCACTAGGAATTAAAGCTTCGTTCACAGGATTATCAACGCTCAAACATAAAGAATCGAATAGGATACTAGCAATAGCTACTGAATTAAATAAAGCAGGAGCCGATGTAATAGGAACTGACGATTGTATCGAAATAAGAGGAAGAATCAATAAAGAAATACTCAAGGAAATAACGTTTGATACGTATCACGATCATCGTATGGCTATGAGCTTAGCAATGTTGGCTGCATTAGGAGAACGTGTCTCATTAAATAATCCCGAAGTGGTTTCTAAATCGTATCCGAATTTCTTTAATGAGCTAGAGAAATTCTGTAAGATTACTTTCTGATAAAATGATGCATCGCATCTGCGCATTTCTCTCCATCCATTGCAGCGCTTACAATGCCACCAGCATATCCTGCACCTTCAGCGCAAGGGAATAACCCTGCAATTTCTATATGCATTAACGTTTCGTGATCTCGTGGAATTCTTACTGGTGATGAAGTCCTCGATTCCGTTCCAACCACCACTCCTTCATTCGAATAATAGCCTTTTATTTTCTTCCCAAATTCACGTATCCCTGCACGCAATGCATTTGTGATTTCTTTGGGTAGAACTTCTCCAAGTTGTGTATTGCTAACGCCTGGGATATACGAAGTTTCGATGAGTCCTTTGCTGGCTTTGCCCTCGCAAAAATCAACTACTCGTTGAGCTGGGGCTACTAAATTACCTCCTCCAGCTTGATAGCAGTTTTTTTCTACTTGCGACTGAAACTCAATACCTGCTAATGGTCCTAGATTTTTGTATGGATTGAAGTCAGCAAGATTCACACTAACCACCATTCCTGAATTTGCATATGGGTTATTTCGTTTAGATGGCGACCATCCATTCACGACTAATTCGTTGGGAGCTGTAGATGCTGGTGCAATAATTCCTCCTGGACACATACAAAAGCTATAGACTCCTCTGTCGAATGCTTGCGTAGTAAGAGAGTAGGAGGCAGGAGGTAAATAATCTCCTCTCATATCGCAATGATACTGTGAACTATCAATGATTGTTTGTGGATGTTCAATACGAACTCCTAATGCAAATTCTTTTGCTTCAATTAATACATGTTGATCATGCAACATTTTAAATATGTCGCGCGCTGAGTGACCAGTAGCTAGTAACACAGCATCCGACTGAATAGTTGTTGCTTCGTTGTTATTGTCAATGGAAGCTATTTTTAATCCTTTGATTTTTTTTCCTTCTAGTATAAGTTCCTCTAATCTTGAATTAAAATGGACTTCACCACCACAACTTTCGATAAATTCACGCATACGCGTTACGATATGTGGTAATTTATTAGTGCCGATATGCGGATGAGCTTCGATTAAAATCGATTCATCAGCACCAAAGTCGCAAAATGTATGAAGTACTCGTAAAATATTTCCGCGCTTCCCTGAACGTGTATAGAGCTTACCATCTGAATAGGTTCCTGCACCACCTTCACCGAAGCAATAGTTGGAATTTTCATTTACTACACCTTGTTTGTTGATAGCGGCTAGATCTCTTCTACGACTTCGCACATCTTTTCCTCGCTCAAAAACAACAGGCTTATAACCTAATTCAATTAATCGTAGTGCTGCAAACATTCCCGCAGGACCAAAGCCGATAATATGTACAGGTTTGCTATTACTAACGTTTTGGTAGTGCCGTTCTATTCCTTCCGGAAGTGGTAGTTTTTCTCCAAGAGCAACATCAAAAAACAAACGATATTTAACTTGACGTGAGCGTGCATCAATGGATTTCTTTATCAAACGGAAATCAAAAATCTCATCATTTGCACATGAAAGAAAAGAGGAGATTTTGCTTTTGTATTGTTCCTCGTTGGCAGCCTCTTCTGGCAGCAAAACAAGTTCAATTCTTTTTATCATTTATTCGAAGGTAAACGAGATTGACCAGATTCTGGTTTTTAATCCACTAAGTGAAGTTGTATAAACGGCATTGTCGTTAGCCAATATATTTGGAATGCCTTGGTACATTTTAATTTCAGGAGCGAATTTGAAGAGTGGTAAATATAAATCCATCCCAAATCCTATTTCATAACCGTAATCGTACTTTTTTAATTTTACTAATTGTTCATCGTTTTCTACTGCAGCTTGCGAAACTAAATCAATCATGTATTTAGCACCACCTAAAACATAAAAACGATAATTGTTTACACGATTCGATTTGAATTTTAATAGTAAAGGAAATTGGATAAAGGTCGATTCGATTTTCTTCGCTACTTTGTTTGATCCTGCTACCTTCAACGTCATGTTATAGTTCATGTTTCGTTGTGAGAAGGCTAGCATCGGAGTGAATCGCAAATCGAAATTTTCCGCTAAACGTAAGTTAGAGATTATCCCTAAATCAAATCCAGTTTGTCCATCAGCCGATAAAAAAAGCACGCTATCATTTTGTAGTAAATTCTCCGCACGCGAAACTTTAAAATTAGTTTTATTTGTTCCTAGTAAGAAGCCAAAATGAATCCATTGTTTGTCGTACTTCTCTTGGTTTTTTACAATAATGCGTTGCGCATTTGCTGTTTCAATAGAAGCAGTAATGAATAAAAAAATTAAAAAGAATAATGCCGCTTTTTTCATTTAACTTTTACTTCCAACATATATACTTGCAATTCCGAACGTAAGAGGAACGCATTTAGTGTTTACAAAATTATTATAATTCATAATTTTTACAAATTCTTGTCCGTAAGGAAATGCAGCAACTGACTCCGGAAGGTATTCGTATGCGGCTCTTTCTTTTGATACAAGTTGACCAATAGTTGGTAATATGTACTTCGAATAGAAATTGTAAAATTGCTTGATTGGGAATTTTTCAGGTTGAGAAAACTCCAAGATGACTACTTTTCCATTTGGCTTTAAAACCCTCAACATTTCACTTAGTCCTTTATCTAAGTGCTGAAAATTACGAACGCCAAAAGCAACGGTGATTGCATCGAAACTATTATCTGCAAAGGGCAGGTTTTCAGAGTCGGCTTGTTGTAGCGTAATTTGTTGCGCCATTCCAAGTCCTTCAATTTTCTTCTGTCCTTCTGCCAACATCAAAGCTGAAATATCAACTCCTGTAATATGTTCTGGTTGAAGCTTCATGCATGCGATGGCAACATCTGCTGTTCCTGTTGCGATATCAAGCATTGTCTTTGGTTGCAACGATTTTAACTCAGCAACCATTTGCTTTCTCCACCCTTTGTCAATTCCTACTGATAAAACTTTATTCAGTAAATCATACTTTGGCGCAATACGGTCGAACATATCTTCAACGCGTTCACGCTTAGATGATCCTTTATAGTTTTGTGGAATTACAGTCATGCTAATACTTGTTCTGCTTCTTTCATTAAAAGTTCTTTGTCGATAGGGACAACACCTACTTGCTCACAAACCAATCCTCCTGCTAAATTTGCTAATGAAGCAATCATTATTTCATTTAATCCTAATCCAAGGCACAAAGCTGCTACACTAATAACGGTATCGCCTGCACCCGAAACATCTGAAATATTTCTTACATGGGCAGGAATAATATTCTTCGTTGTTTCATTACCGATATACACTCCATGTTCTGAAAGTGTTACCATCATCGTTTTTATCTGCTGCTTATTTCTGAATGGTTCGCAGATGGCACTCAATGTTTCTATATCTGGTTTCTTGAAATCCACTTTAACCCCTTGCTTTAATTCAATTAAGTTGGGCTTGAATAAATCAACACCTATGTAGGCATTAAAGTTTTTCTTTTTAGGATCTACAGCAGTAGGAATATTTGCGTTCTTACATATTGCCACTACTTCATTTATTAATTCAGCATTTAGAACACCTTTGTCGTAATCTTCAAAAATAACAACCGCTGGTTTTTCTTTTTCAATTAACTGGTTAATGACATGCAAAATTGCAGACTGTTCTTTCGATGATAAGTCGTGCATTACTTCATCATCTACTCGAAGTAATTGATGATTGTTTCCTATTACACGTGTCTTAACAGTAGTAACTCTTTCTGATGATTGAATCATGCCGGCAGTCGACATTTTTAAATCCTTCATCAAATTAATTAACTCCTCTCCATTTCTGTCGTTGCCAATCACAGAACATAAAACAGGAATTGCACCCATCGATTGAATATTGATAGCAACATTCGCAGCGCCTCCTAAACGACTTTCTCTTTTTTTAACCGCTACAATAGGTACAGGTGCTTCAGGAGAAATGCGATCAACACTTCCCCATAGGTAAGCATCAACCATTACATCACCAATGATGAGTACTTTTAAGTTGTTAAATGATTCAAATATTTTTTGAATATTATTCACTACTATTCCGAGTTTATTATTGAAGTTTAGCTAAAGCTGATTTGATTCTGGTTAATGCTTCCGTAAGAATTTCTTCTGATGTTGCATACGAAATACGAATACAACGATCATCACCGAAGGCTTCTCCAGTTACTAAAGAAACTTTCGCTTCTTTCAATAGATACATGCAAAGGTCACTCGCAGTTTTAATTGTTGTTTCACCATCTGATTTTCCAAAGAAATAAGTCACATCAGGAAAAACATAGAACGCACCTTTAGGCTTATTAAATTTCCAACCTGGAATTTGTGACATTAAATCCAATACTAAATTTCTACGCTTTAAAAATAAATCACGCATGTATTCATATTCACTCCAATCGGTACTGATTGCTTTCACAGCTGCTTTTTGTGCAATTGAGGATGCAGCTGAGGTAAATTGTCCTTGCATCTTATCACATGCTTTCGCTATTTCTTTGCTTGCGCCAATATAACCAATACGCCATCCCGTCATAGCATAACCTTTCGATACACCATTTACGATAATCACACGCTCTTTGATAAAATCAAACTGTGCAATGCTTTCATGAGTGCCTTCAAAACGAATATGCTCGTAAATCTCATCTGATAAAATGAAAATCTGTGGATGTGGTGCTATCACTTCAGCAATGCTTTGCAACTCCTCTTTTGAATACATCGATCCAGTAGGATTACAAGGCGAAGAAAACATCAATAGTTTTGTTTTCGGAGTAATTGCATTTTTAATCTGCTCTGCAGTAGGTTTGAAATCCGTTTCAATACTTGTATTGATAAAAACAGGAACACCTCCAGCTAATTTTATAATCTGCGAATAAGACACCCAATAAGGAGTAGGGATAATCACTTCTTCACCTGGATTAACTAAACTCATTACCACATTGGCAATACTTTGCTTAGCTCCTGTAGAAACGACAATTTGATCTGGTGCATAATCAAGGTTGTTTTCGCGTTTAAATTTTTCGCTAATCGCTTTTCTCAAATCAGCATATCCTGCAATAGGAGGATAAAAAGTGAATCCATCGTCAATCGCTTTTTTAGCAGCTTCGCGGATATCCTGTGGCGTTACAAAGTCGGGTTCGCCTAAACTTAAGTTGATAATATCATGACCTTGCTCCTGAAGTTCACGACTTAGTCGCGCCATGGCAATCGTTGCCGATTCTTCAAGTTCGTTAATTCGTTGCGATAGGTAATTCATATAGCTCTATAGAGAGAGCAAAAATATCAAAAAAAGTGGCCAAATATACCTCTATAATGAACATTTTTATAGGTCTTTATGACTCAAAATGAGTGCATTAAATAATTGAATCTGATTATGACATAAGGATGATAGCAAGATAAGTCAAAAATACCTGTATTGAGAGGGGATTATTCACACCCATTTTTACGATATTTGACCTTCAAAATTTTGCTATGAATTTAACGAATGATATCACCTTGTTGATTGTATTTACATTGCCTCCGTTGGTGGTTGCTTATACGGCTTATATTCTAATCAAGAAGTTTTTGCAAAGAGAGCAAAACTTAAAATTATTAGATATTAAAATTTCCAATCAGAAAGATACGTTGCCTTTGCGTTTACAAGCATATGAAAGAATGGCTTTGTATTTAGAGCGTATTTC
>CAINEC010000047.1 GCA_903847585.1 uncultured Bacteroidota bacterium | reverse complement strand
TGCTAAAGTAATTGTTCGTGATACATCGATTTCTGATAGTACGGCAATAGCTCAACAAACAGATTCATCAGGTGTAAACACAACGGAACAGCCAGAAGTAAAAACGCAATATAAATACGTCGACAAAAAAGTTGTAAAGACGCATATTGTTCGAAAGAATGAATCGGTTGCTTCTGTGGCTGCATTGTATAATATGACATCAGCTGAACTAAAGCGAATTAATCGTTTGCGTTCGAATAATCTAATGAAAGGTCAAAGACTAGCAGTAAATACCACTGTGAAAGTAAAAGTGCCTGTCGAGAGCAATCAGGCTATCAATAAGCCAAAGCCGACGCAAAACAATGTTGCCGTGGTAGATTCCATTGTAAAGGATTCAAGCCTAAAGGCGGCTAACGTTGAGACAAAAACAGACTCAACAGCGGTAGCGAAAGTTACTCCGACAATTAAAGTAAAGCAGCCAAAATACGTATATCATCTAGTTCAACCTGGTGATACCTTGTGGAATATTGCTAGAAGATACAATGGTGTGACAATCGAAATGATAAAGAATATCAATAATTTAAGGTCTTCGGAGTTGAAGGTTGGTACCAAATTAAAAGTTTTAGTGAGTGGTTAATTAACAAAACACTTTTTATTTAAGTGTAAAAGTTGTAAATTTGCCCCGCGAAAGTTGATTGACCGATGGTGTAATGGCAACACTGCAGATTTTGATTCTGCCTTTCAAGGTTCGAATCCTTGTCGGTCAACAGCAATAAAAGAGAGCCCCGTTTTCGGGGCTTTCTTATTTAAAATCAGTAGCTAAAGTTTAATTTAAAAACGCTTCAATGCGCTTTTTTAGGTCTTGAGCCAATTCAAAGCCAGGCATACGCCATTCCATACTTCCATCTTTAAAGATCATTAAAGTAGGAACGCTCATAATTGAAAAGTGCTTTTGCAAGGATGGATTTTTATCAATATCAATTTTACAAATCACAACAGTTGATGGAAGGTCTTTATCCAACTCCGATAAAATTTCATCCAGCATTTTACAGGGCTCACACCAATCCGCGTAAAAGTCAACTAAAACTAACGGGTGTTGTTTTGTAAATTCTTCCAGCGAATTTAAATCTTCAAAATCGTTTTTAATAATCATTGCTCATCAACTAATTCTACGGTGGAGGAAGGTTTTAAAAGTGTCCATGATAACATGGTAAAAATGGAAAGGGTTATTAGTTTAATTAAAACTGACATCATCATACCTGTATTAAAAGAAATCAAGATGTAACTACTCACTTGCCATAATACAACGCTTGCTAATATTATTGAAATACAAACCGTGATGTTATAAGGAATCGGATAATGTTTTTGTCCGTAGAGATATGAAACAACCATTATAGCTCCATAACAAATAAACGTAGCCCATGCAGCGCCCATATAACCCATTATCGGTATCATGATAAAATTTAAAATGATGGTGATGATGGCACCGAGAATAGAGAACCATGCTCCATACTTTGTTTTACCCGATAACTTGTACCACATACTTAAATTCAAGTAAACACCTAAAAATAAATTAGCGAATAACAGAATAGGTACCACTTGTAATCCTTCGTGGAATTTTTCTCCGATAAAATACTTAGCGATATTCATGAAAAGCATCACGCCTAAGAAAATCAAACTACAAACAAATACGAAGTAATTCATAATGGTAGCATAAAGTGCTTTGTTGTTTTTCTTTGATTGCTGCGAAAAGAAGAAAGGCTCTGCGGCATAACGGTAGGTCTGTACGAAAAGCGTCATGATAATACTTAGCTTGTAACAGGCACTGTAAATTCCTAGTTGATGCAAGGCCGTCGATTTATCTGTTACCAGATATTTCAGAATAGCGCGATCTAATGTTTCGTTAATCATTCCAGCAAATCCCGCAATTAATAACGGGAATGCGTATACGAGCATTTTTTTTACAAGTTCTTTATCAATATTGAATTTTACCAACCGAAAATCATTAGCAAAAAACAAGAGTGTAACCAAACTAGAAATCAGATTAGAGATGAACACATAGCCAACGCCAATTGCTGGATTGTATAATACACTTAACGAATTATTGTTAGTGATTTGAGGTAATAATGCAAGGAAAAAAAGATTCAATCCGATGTTTGAACTTATATTGATGAGTTTAATAAATGCAAATCGTTTAGCTCTATTCTCCTGACGTAATTTTGCAAATGGTAATGCGGTGATAGCATCAAAGGCAAGTATCAATGCAAACCAAATGATGTACTCAGGATGATCTGTATAGCCTAATCCATTAGCAATGGCTTGTGAAAATAAAATCAGAATACTGGATAATAAAACAGAAGTGAATGTTAGCGTACTCAAACTATTTGAATATACACTGAGATTATTTTCTTTCTTAGATGAAAAATGAAAATAGGCCGTTTCCATTCCGTAAGTATATAATACAATCAGAAAGGTAACGTATGCATAAAATTCTGAAACAACACCATACGCTGCGGGTTCAAATATGCGGGTATAAAAAGGCACCAATAAATAATTAAGCAATCGTCCGATGATACTGCTTAATCCATAAATGGCAGTTTGCCCTGCAAGCTTTTTTATCTGACTCACGTTAATTCAATTAAAAATCATAATAACGATTAAACAAACGAGTTTTAATTCCTGCTTGTATAATCATTTCTGAGATATTGTTTGCATCACTCTTATCGTTTCTACTTGTTGCCTCAATGAATCCTGATAAATGCGTAATAGGATTGAATTCATAATACAACGCCATTGTCACAATGCTAATCGTATGTTTCTCTCCTTGTCCGATTTCATTACCATATTCATTCGCGCGTGTTACATATGGAAGAAAAATATTTTGTCCGAAGTTATAACCGCCACTATCTAAACCAGCAACATAGTAATTGAATTTACCTTCTACATTCCAACGCTTGTAACGGTAATTTCCAATTCCAACAATTTCATAAAAGTTTGCACCCATTGGATGAGCAAGCGATTGACCATAATGTCCATAGTTGCCCAATGTTTCGCGATGCTGATAAGTAAACGGACGAACTGCGTTATATTCTAATTGTCCGTATAAATTTTTCACTCCGAATAAATCGAACGATTTAACTCCTAACTGCCAGCCTTGTTTGTTGCCCCACCAACCTTTACCTGCTCTCACTTCTTTGATTAAAAATTCATCGAGAATTAACTGTGCATATGCAGTTGTTTTATTGGTGATTTTATATTTCGCATTAAAGCCCATAAGCACATTATCAGGAGAGCCAATAGAAAACTCAACGGGTCTGAAAAAGATAAACGGATTTAAATATCCAATATCAAATCCTCTACGTCCTGTAGAGTCGCTATGCCAAACTACACTTTCAAATACACCAATAGATGCACGCTTACCAATATTTAAATCGAGGTAATGCATCGATGTATACTTACGTTGAAAGGGTTCATTGTCTTGTTGGTCTTTTATCGAGATATCCTGCATTTCTGCAAAAATGTTCACGTATCTGAATTTCCAGATGTCTGTAATTATTTTTACATGCGGATAATTAAAAGCATTATCAGAAAGTAATAATGAACGATAACCATCACCAATAAAAATTTTATCGTTGCCAAATTGAAAAGTAAAATGTTTATTCAATTCGTAAGTTAAACTTCCTGTTGCCCATGCGTAGTCGTAAGGACCTGTTCCTTTCACTCTTCCTGTGCCTGGAACAACACGCGTTAATTTAATAGTAGAATCGATATAGTATGGAAATGTACTTTGATTTTCATAGAATGTAGCATTAAACGAAAATCGTTTGCCAACACTACCACCAATTCCAGCACCTCTCGTGTTATTTTTAAAACTTTTGCTAGTATAACTATCATTACCTCCTGATATGTCCATTAAAGGATCAAAGTACAAATGGTAATCATCTTCTCGAACCTCAAGTAAATGTTCTTTAAATATTTTTCTTCCTGCAAGTGTTTTATAAAAAGGCTTTGTAGGTAAAACAGTATTTTGTAATGAATCAAAAAATGAAATTGTTTTTAAATCTTTTATCAGATAGGGTTTAAACGAGGTATGCGATTCGTTCGATAAAGAATACAATCCTTTTTCATAACGATACTGTTCTGTATTACTTAGTGCTGCAAAACCAATTTGAGCAAAATTGATTTTTGATAAAAGCGTAAATCCAATAAACAGAAATAGAAATTTTGATTTCATAATTAGCGATAGATTTTTCCTTGATAATAAACGGCTGTAATATTCTCAGCACTATTAAAAGAAAGGATGTTATTGTTTAAATCGTAAGAAGAGAATAATTCAGTAGTAGCAATTGTCGATTTCCCATTAGCAAAAAGATGTAGTCGTTGATTTTGGTCTACCCATGCAATGCAATTCTGACTTATTTTATAACTGATAGGTTCAAAGTTGTCGAGTTCATATCGTACTCCATTTACCAACGCTTGAAATTTATTATTGATATAAAAAACGACACACTGATCTTTTACTTCGTAGAAATCAGGAGCATACGATTCGAGCTTAAGTAGTTTGCCATCTGCATAAATTTTAAAATAATTTTCATCGCTCACATAAGCGGCTATATTATCACCTACTTTGAAAGATTGTACTTTTATTTCTTCAAGCGTAAAAATTTTACTTAAGTAATAAACCTTGAAAGAATAGTTTGCTCCATCGGTATAAGCGACGATGTTTTTTCCACAAGCAAAATCTGTTGTTCCATTATTATCAATCTCAAATAAATCGCCTGAATCAAAAATTTTCAAATAGCCATTTCTATTGGTAAAGGCAACAGTATTCTTACCAGCTGCATAGTTGCCTAATTTCCCTACAAGTGTTGTCTCGAGTTCTTGAACATTTCCATCGCGATATACTTTTAAAATATCTGCAATGGTTTCCCGGAAAACAATAAGTCCTTCTGCTATTTTATAATCTCTGATGAAATACGATAGTCGTGTTAAGTTACCCTTTTCAAAAACAGCTAGTACATTATCTCTTCGATAAATAAGAAAGGTATAGTTGACTTCAAACGATGTATTAGTGGCATCACCAAGATCGGTAAACTCTCCGTTGTAATAAACAATTAAATTGTTAGCTGAGTTAACATATCCAACATAAGGACCTGCCGATTTAAATTCACGCACTGGTCGGGTATCTAACGTTCTCGGACCTCCGTTTTCAAATACAAACAAATACCCTCGCATATCGCGATATGCTACTACGGGATCTTGTGCATTTGAAATAAAAAATAAAAAAATAAAAAAACCACTTAAAAGCAATCGACGAATCGACAGTAAACTCTTAAGTGGTGCTAACATAATTGACAAGTAGGTTAGTTCTTTTCTAGAACTTTAAATATTTCATCTAGCTTAGGAGTAATAACGACTTCTATACGGCGATTTTTCTTACGTCCTTCAACAGTGTTTGAATTGTCTAATGGATTGTATTCGCCTTTACCGGCAGCTGTTAATCGGTCAGGACTAATCTTAGAATTAGAAGTAATAATTTTTACAACCGCTGTTGCTCTCATTACGCTTAGGTCCCAGTTGTCTTTTACCTCTCCTGTTCCTTTCATTGGTACATTGTCGGTATGACCTTCAATCAAAATATCGTTGGATAAATCTGTTTCTAACACTTTTGCTAATGCTTTTAATGCATCAACGCCTTTAACATCAACTACAGTACTTCCAGTTGCAAATAAAAGTCGCTCTTCTAGCATCACATAAACTTTTCCATTACGAAGTTCAACAGTTAACCCTTTATCTGTAAATCCGATTAAAGCATTAGCAACTGAATTTTTTAATGCCTGTGCTGCTGAATCTTTCGAAGCAATTAATTTTTCCAATTCTTCTACACGGATATTTTTAGTATCCAACTCTTTGCTTAAAATTTCTAAGTCCATTGCTTTTTGCTTCAACTCTTTTTCCTTCTTCGCAATTTCATCTTCACGTTTTTGCAAATCTTCTTTCGTTTTTTGTAAATCACGGATGAGTTTTTTATTGGCTTCAGTATTAGAAGTCGCTAAAGAGCCATCTTTCAAAAGTTGATCATATTTTGAGCTTAGTTCTTCTTTATCCTTTTTTAATTGCGCAATTTCATTTTCAAGGGCTGCACGCTCTCTTTCAAATTTTGCAACAATGCCTGCATGAGTATCATTCTGATACGACAATTCATTATTGCGAGTAGTTAAATTTAAATTGGCTGCTTTCAGCGAATCATTTTCTTGTGTACACTTGTTCTTCTGCGCTTTTAATTCGTTATGTAGTCGTGACGGAACACATGAAACAGCTGTAATAGCGATAATTAAGAGGAAAGGGATTAATTTTTTCATTGTAGTGAGTTAGAAGTACTAAAGTAAGGAGCATGTTAGTTCAATTCCACTACTTAAAATGTAATATTCAACACCGTAATGTTAAAACCTTTATCGTTTATCAGGTCACATTTAATCATATTACGCGCGTGTTTTTTCAGCCGGTTTTACAACAGTGCAGATAAACATTACGATTTACGGAAGTTTAGCCAATGGTAAAATGACTAAAAAAGAATTTCTTTTTAATAGGAATTAATGCTTTATCTCAAGCATCACTGGACAATGGTCTGAATGCACAGCATCGCTATGAATATGCGCGTGCACTAAATGACTTTTTAAATTTTCAGTTGCTAGTAAATAATCAATACGCCAACCTAAGTTTTTAGCTCTTGCACCTGCTCTAAATGTCCACCATGTGTATTGATGTGGCTCTTGGTTAAAATGACGGAATGAATCAATAAAACCTGAATTAATAAAGCTTTCCATCCACGCTCTTTCTTCAGGTAAAAATCCTGATGACTTTGCATTGCTCACTGGATTATGAATATCAATCGGCTTATGGCAGATATTTGCATCCCCGCCGATAATCAGTTTTGGACGTTGTTGTTTAAGATCCGTAATGTATATTTCAAACCAAGAAAGCCAATTCATTTTAAAATCTTGACGTTCATCACCGCTAGATCCTGAAGGAATATAAACGCTCATTATTGATAAATCGCCGAAATCAGCTCTGATAATTCTACCTTCTTCGTCAATGGCTGCATTGCCTGAACCGTATTCAACATGATCGGGCTTTATTTTTGAAAACAAGGCTACTCCGCTATACCCTTTTTTAGCTGCTGAATGCCAGAAGTGATGGTATCCCATTTCCTCCATCTCTTTCATATCCACTTGCTCTTTTTCAGCTTTTGTCTCTTGAAGCAATATTACATCAGGGTTAACAGTTTGTATCCACGATGCGAGGCCTTTGGTAAAAGCGGCACGAATGCCATTGACATTATAGGTTATAATTTTCACGGTAAAATAGTTTTCTCAAAAATAATAAAATCACCAAGAATAAACGTTGAATTGTCAACGGAAGTATATTAAAAACAAATAAAATGGAGCATCAATCGAGCGCATTGTTTTAATTAATTTTATATCGTGAAAAGTAAAGGCCCATTCTTCATTATTATTTTGATGCTTTGTAGTAATTGGGGCTATGCACAACAGTCTGCGTCTATCCGAACAAAGTTTATCCGAACAAATACCGATACTATTATAATTGATACGTTGAGTATTGTTCCGGGGAGTCTGATTTTTTTAGGAGATAAAAAGTATGATGCAAGTATCGATTATTCAAAGGCAAGATTAATCTGGCAGAATAATTCGCGTGATAAAAATGATTCGGTAGAAATAGTTTATAAGGTTTATCCAATCAATTTTGATAATGCTTTTTACAAGCGTAAACGAAATGATAAAAACTCGTTTGATCCTGTTAATGCAGGAAGTAATACTTTATACAAGGAAACCTACGCCGCCAATAAAGAAAGCATTTTTGGATTAGGAGGTTTTAATAAAGCTGGAAGTATTTCTCGAGGATTATCAATTGGGAATAATCAGGATCCTATTGTTAACAGTAGCTTGAACTTACAGTTGTCGGGTAAATTAGCAAATGGTATTGAAGTGGTAGCCGCTATTACCGATGATAATATTCCTATTCAAGCCGACGGTAATACGCAACAGTTACAAGAATTCGATAAGGTTTTTATTCAGCTTAGTAATGAAAAAAATCGGGTGATTGTCGGCGACTTTGATGCACGTAATCCGGAAGGTTATTTTTTGAAATATGTCAAAAAAGGGCAAGGACTTAGTTATCTATTTAGAGATTCATTAATTGTAAAAAACAACAAAAAATATGGATTGGAAGTAGGCGCTGCTGCTGCGATTTCAAGAGGTAAATTTGCTCGTCAGCTGATACCTGGTGTTGAATCTAATCAAGGTCCCTATCGGTTACGTGGTGCCGAAAACGAATTTTTCATTATTGTTTTATCAGGTACAGAGAAAGTTTTTTTAGACGGACAATTATTAGAACGTGGACAGGATAGAGATTATATTATCGATTATAACACAGCAGAAATTAAGTTTACTCCTAAAAGAATTATTAGTAAAGATTCACGAATTATTGTTGAGTTTCAGTATAGCGACAAAAATTATTCTCGTTCAATGCTAACAGGAAATGTGAATTGGAAGAGTGAAAAAGTGAATACGCATTTTAATATTTATTCGGAGCAGGATAGTAAAAATCAACCTGTACTGCAGGATTTATCCGAAGAGCAAAAAGTTATATTAGCAAATGCAGGTGATGATTTAACCAATGCACTTTACTTGAATGCCGATAGCGTTGCTTATAATATTAACGAATTACTATACGCGAAAAGAGATACAGTAGTCAATGGAAATACCTACAATATTTTCGTTTATTCTACAGCAGCAGACAGTGCGTTTTATCGATTAGGATTTACAAATGTTGGAGTTAAAAAAGGTAGTTATATTGCGTTGGATAATATTGCCAATGGTAGATTTTATCAGTGGGTGGCAGCAATAAATGGAGAGCCACAAGGAGACTACGAGCCTTACTCACTTTTGATCAGTCCGAAAAAACGCCAGATGGCAGTTGCAGGAATCGATTATACATTTTCAGAAAAAACAAAAATGAGTTTTGAGTCTGCTATTTCTAAAAACGATATTAACTTATTTGCGAGTAAAGATAAGTCTAACGATAACGGCTATGCGTTCCGTTTTCAACTAGAAGATAAGCGAAAGATTGGTAATGATTCATTGAGCGGATGGTCATTAAATACACAAGTGCAATCGGAATTTACTGATTTGAATTTTGTACCAATTGAAAATTACAGAGCTGCTGAATTTACTCGTGATTGGAACACTAATACCCTTTTAAATTCTGCTAACGAATTGTTGGTATTTGCGAATGTAGGTTTACTTCATAAAACAGATTTTAAGTCGAATTACGGATTTAAATATTACCAGCGTGATGGACAATACAAAGGCTTGATGCATCAAGTAAATGTTGGTTTGATAAAAGACGGATGGAATATAAAAGCAGACGCTTCGCAACTAAATACAGAAGGAAAATTATTTAATAGTAGTTATTTCAAAACGCGCGATATTATTCAGAAAAAAATAAATTCGTGGACACCTGGATTATCTTACGAGCAAGAAACAAATCAATTGCAAAGCGTATTAAAAGACAGTCTATTATTAGGCTCTTTTTCATGGAAGACGGGTGAAGTATTTTTAATCCACGGAGACACTACAAAGTTTCCAATAAAAGCAAGTGTTAGTCGTAGGTATGAAGATGGCTTAGTAAATGGTGGATTTAAATCAGCGACTATTGCGGATGTAGCTTCCATTAACTTTTCGAACATAAAAAATAACCATCGCATAAGTTCAACATTAAACTATCGAAAATTATTTATTGAAGATACATTAGTAACTACCATTAAAGGAGATGAATCGTTTTCAGGTAGGGTGGATTATTCTACAACTGCATGGAAGAAGGCGATTCAGTTAAACACCTACTACGAAGGAGGTACAGGAACAGAGCCTAAACGGATTTACTCTTACATACGCGTAGCAGATGGAACGGGTGTATATGCATGGAATGATTATAACAGTGACGGCATACCGCAATTAAACGAGTTTGAAGTGGCCGAATTCAAAGATCAGGCTAATTACATTCGAATATTTTCTACTACGAATGAATATACTAAGGTTGTTTTCAATCAACTTAATTTTTCGATTAATATAAATCCTGCGAATGCGTTGAAGGGGAAACAGTTTATCAATCGAATGGTTTTGCTTTCATCCTTTAAAATCGATAACAGAATTAATGCTGATGAGTTTAAAGTAGATTATTTAGTTCCTGTGCTAACAAATTATTCCATTGATCAGTTAATTGCCAATCAAACTTCAGGTAAGCATACGTTGTTTTACAATCGTCTGAATCCGAAGGGAGGAATAGAGTTCAGTTATTTGCATACAGGAAGCAAACAGTTTTTAAGTAGTGGAATTGAGAGTAGATCAAATGAAGTTTACTCATCGACTGTTCGCAAAGCGATAATAAAAGAGATAAATTTATTACTTGCTGCAGAAGTTGGAAATAAAACATCGGCTGCTGAATATTTTCTAAATCGAAATTTCAAAATTGAAAGCTGGTCCATAATTCCACAGATTGTATATCAGCCAAACGCCACGTACAAGGTGCTTACAACCTTTAGAAATAGTGATAAGCAAAATAGGTTGATAGAAGGTAATAGCGAACGAGCTGTAATTAACGATTGGAGTGCAGAATTTAAATACAGTTCGATAAAAAAAGGGGTGATTGGCATTAAAGCAAACTACTTAAAAATAAGTTATAACGGCGATGCGAATACGTCGTTAGCTTACGAAATGTTAGAAGGGTTAAAAGCTGGAGAAAATTTCAAATGGCAATTATCTGTGCAACGAAATTTGGGTAATAGTTTACAGCTTTCTTTAAATTATGAGGGTAGAAAGCCTAGTGGACTTTCTATCATTCACACTGGAGGAATGCAGTTGAGAGCTTTCTTTTAAAGACTATTTAAGCGTTACAGCAGCACTTCCAATCTGGTTGCCTTCACAATAAATTTCGATAGCATATTTACCAGCGCTGTAGGCATTACCTTTTTCCCAATAAATACACAAGTCTGTATTTTTATTCTCGTAAAAAATGGTTTGGCGAATGGTATAAACAGAAGCTTGGCCTTTCAACATAAATGTTTCGTTAGAAGTTGAAAGAATTGTTCCATCAGGTCCAATAATTCGAAGGTAAATATCTTTAGCTCCTTTATCTACCACTTGATTTTCGATAATAGTGAAACAAGTTTTAATTCGATCGGTTTGCTTTGCTTTGGTTGTTTCTAATTCTTTACCGCTTCCCTTATATTTTACTCCTGAAGCAATCGCATTAACCGTTTTTAAAACAGAGGCAATTGCTACTTTGTTCGAAAGAGAACTGTTCTCTTGCGTTAATGATCCCACTTTCGAGTTTGCGGATGAGAGGTCCTGACTTAGAGAAGAGTTTTGGTCGGTTAGGTCTTTATTGGCAATTTTTAATGAATCGATTTGAGCAATATAATTTTGATTTAACTGCTTTAGATTGGCAATTTCCTCCTTTGCTTTTTTCAATTGAGCAGCATCTCCAGAGTTTATTAAACGTTGAATTTCAGCAATTTTACTTCTGATTTCTTCATCTTTTGAAGTCAAAAGGTTTTGCAAACCTGCATTTTCCTGATTTAGTTTGTCGAATTCAAATTTTACTTTTTGAAGTTCTGCATTTAACGTCTCTTTTTCCGCCGTTGTGTTTTTTAACGCAACTGTAGTCTGTTGTAAATCGGTTTTCTTATTGAAAAACTGCCATAACAATAAACCATTTACCCCTAACAAGAGAGAAATAATGACAATTACGATTGTTTTTTTCGATTGAGACTCTTTATTTTCTAGAGACATAAACTGGGATGGATTATATGGAACAACAAAACTTTGCTAAAAATAGAGAAAAATCGGACTAATTCCATCGGGTACAAAGCCTAGTTCACCCAATAAAATACCCCATTCAGATAAAAATCGAGAATTTTCATTAGGTATGGTGTATTTTCCTCTCTCAAAAATCACAATTTGTTAAAGTAAATGCGGTTTGGTTTTACTACATTTGCCCAGCGGATTGAAAATCATAAAAATCACTCGTAAATTTTAATGAAAAAACTGCTATTGCTCTTACTTCTTTTTTCGACTATTGCCGGAAAGGTTTTTTCGCAAGTAGTAGGGGACTATAGATCTGTATCATCGGGGGTTTGGTCAACAGCAGCAACATGGCAAAGGTGGAATGGTACAGCTTGGGTAGCGGCTGCATCATCACCAGGCGCAACCAATAATGTAAAAATTCTTAATGGACATACGATAACCGTTTCTGCTTCTGGTGCTCCTTGTTCCGATTTAGTTGTTGATGCAGGCGGTAAGCTTTTTTGTAATGGTTTCGGTAATTTATATGTAAATGTCTACGGTGATACTTTATTGTGCAATGGCACAATTGGGAATGGGGCTACGTTTGATGGAATTTCATTTAATATTTACGGAGCTAATTGTCGTATTTTGGGTTCAGGAGGCTCATTTGATGCATCAAGGATTAGAAAGAATGATGCTACTAGTACAATCACTAATTTGAGTATTGAGCGTGATGTAAAATTGCGTTTTTGTGGTGGTCGTCAAACGCAGATTTACAACAATGCAAACTCAGCGGCAGGATCAACAGGAACTCGTTTCAATGTAACCGTGGCGACTGGTGCTACATTGACTTTAGACTCTACTGTTTCGGCGGAATGTCAGGCAACCGGGAGTGCTGCAACCGTGAATTTAGTTTCCTCTACGATTGCAGGAAATATTAATGTGACAACGGCATCTACAACTGGAATCACAGCAGGGATGATGGTTTCTGGTGCTGGAATTATTCCTGGAACAACAGTAGCAAGTGTTGTCTCTGGAACGCAGTTTACCTTATCGCAAAACGCAGTGGTTACCAACGCCACCAATAACCTCACTTTTGGAGGTAATCAGATAACGAATTCAACAGCAATTTCCTCTTATTATGGGGCCACTTTTGCAGTGCCTGGTTCCTTAGCCAATTGTAGAGTTTATGGTACGGGTATCGCCCCCGGCGCCTATATTGTTTCAACAGCTTTAGTTGCTGGTAGTACTTATAATTTACAATTGAGTTTGCCTAATACGGGCCCAGTTAGTGGAACTATTTATTTCGTTTCCGACGGTAATGCAGCTGTTGACGGAATTACAGGAACTGCCCCTGGCGCATCTGCCGGATCATTTACTATTAACGGTACGATGCTCGTTTCTGGGTTTTTATACTTGACAACAAATAATGGTTCTGCGGTAGTTGATTCGGCCGTAACATGGACGGTTAATAACGGAGGTTTACTAAAAGTGGGGAACGTTTTGACTGCTGCAAGCGGAACCGCAAAGCATACATTCAGAGTGGCAACAGGAGGTAAATTTGAAGTATTTGGCTTGCCAGGATTTTCAACAGCATTAAATGCTACTAATAATATTTACGATATTCAAGCAGGTAGTTTTACAGAGTTTTCAGGAAAAGGAAATCAGAATGTACCAGTAATATTATCCGTGGCACCTTCTTCGGGATACTATGGTAATCTGAAAATTTCAGGTTATGGAACCAAGTCGGAGATTGCTACTACAGCCTATAATATTTTTAACAATTTCGAAATTTCTAATGCCGCGGGAGCTCCAAAATTCAATGGGTCCGTTTCTACACAATTTTTTGTAGGAGGTAATTGGATTAATTATCATGACTCAGCTTATATTGAAGCCGACTTCGTTAATTTTAATCGCACAGGTATTTCAACGATTACTTGTCCTTCAGGAGAGGTGTTTGGTACATTAAGATATTCGAAAACAGACTCTTCGGCCGTTCGATTTTTATCGGATGTAAAGGTTAAAACACAATTGAGCTGGTCGGCCAATGGCCATTTTCATTTAAATGGAAATACCCTTTCTCTCTATAACCCAATTAGTTCAGCAATCTTGGTAAATACTACAACAGCTGTTACGGCAAGGTATATATTGGGTGAAACAAGTAATTTCAATTCTAGAGTGCGCTGGAATATTGGTACGACAAACGCTTATTCAAGATTTGCAATTCCATTTGCTAAAGGCTCGGGTTCTGCTAATTATACTCCCTATGCATTTACTGTGGGAGCCAGTGTTCAGGTAGATACAATGACCGTTTCTACTTACGGAACGCCAGCTACCAATTTACCATGGCCAGTGGCGGCTCCTTACGGAGTTACAAACCTGAATTCATCTACTAATTTATCCCCTGATAACCGCGATGCAACTGCTGATCGTTTTTGGTATGTTGGATTTACATCACCTAATGTTACAAACGACACCATCGTTTTAACCTATGCTTCCCCGTCTGAATTGCCACCTGCACCTTTCAATATTCCAGATTCTATAAGAGGTCAATATTGGGATGCCGCTAATGGTTCATGGGCTCTGCCAGTTGTAGGATATAACACCTTAAATGCGGTAGTAATTCCTAATCCTTCTTTAAACAGAGTATGGTCGTTGGTAAGCAATATTTCCCCGATGGGACCTTTGCCATTGCCTATTGAATTAGTTGATTTTAATGGAAAGTATCTTAATAATCAGAATGTTCTATCATGGGTAACAGCTTCAGAAAAGGATAATGATTATTTTATTTTGGAAAGAAGTGAAGACGCTCGTGAATTCTCTCCAATTGGTAAAATTGATGGGGCTGGTAATTCAAACTCATTCTTAAATTATCAATTTGTTGATATTAAGCCTATTAATCAGGTAGCTTATTATCGTTTAAAGCAGATCGATTTTGATGGACAATTTTCTTATAGTCAAGTAATTGCATTAAGAAACAATCAAAAATTAAGTGCAGAACTCAAGGCTTATCCTAATCCATCCGACGGCCATTTTTTAATCACAAATATCCCGTTTGACGAAGGGGAGGATTTTGTTTGCCAAGTGTATAATTTACAGGGAGAACTTTTGAAAAAAGACTTGCAGATTTCGAATGCAAGCGGTAACTTGCTACTCCAATTAAACGACCTTAAAAGCGGTGTTTATTGGGTAAGTATTACGAATGGTTACACAACAGCTACAACTAAAGTAGTACTTACTAAATAAAAAAATAATTTAAAAATTGATTGGTGTTAATATTCAATTAACATCAGAGTCGGTAATTGCATAGCAATTATCTATTGCATTAATAAAAACAACCTAATTATATGTCGACAAGTTTTACAAACTCGAAAAAACAAACTTTAAGGAAATTAATGTCAGTGTTATCAATCACAGCACTGATGTTATTGTTAAATCTTAGAGTAAATGCGCAAGCAGTATATACTCAAGATTTCAATTTTTCTGGGACGCTAACATCTAACTCATGGACAGCCCACAGTGGTGGTGGAACAAATGCTATTTCAACTACAACTGGATTAACGTATGGAGCTCATTCCGGAAGCGGGGTTGGAAATGCGGCACTTATTGGCAATGTTGGTGGTGAGGATTTAAATCAGTCCTTCACAAGTATAAGCGGAAACGGAACTGTTGTATATTCTTCATTTTTGTGTAGTATCACTGATATTGCAACTGCAAAGTCCGGAGATTATTTTTTCCATTTAGGAAGTCCGGGCGGTACAACATGGACGGCCTTTACCTCTCGTGTTTTCGCAAGAATTGTGAGCGGGAATGTAAATTTCGGAATCAGTAATACTAGTACAGCTACATATGGTACAACAAACTTTTCTAAGAATACAACTTATTTAATCGTTATTAAATATACCATTAATACAGGTGGTGCCGACGCTGTTTCGATGTGGGTTCTTCCTTCAGGTTTACCAGCATCTGAAGCTTTGGCAGGAACAGCGGAAGTGACAAATACAACAACATCAGGTACAAATGATGTTATTAGTACAGTAGGTCTTCGTCAAGGTTCATCAACAACATCACCTCAAACGGTAGTAGATGCTATTCGTGTTGGGACTGATTGGGCATCTGTAGTGCCGGTTGCAGCGAATGCGCCTTCTACTCAAGCATCGGCCGTTACATTTGCTAACTCTACTGCAAGTGCAACAGATGTAAGCTGGACTAACGGTAACGGCAATGGGCGAATTGTAAAAATGAATACCAGCAATACTTTTACAGCACCATCTAACGGATCTACATTAACAGGAAACACAGTTTATGCAGGTTCAGGTGAGCAAGTAGTGTATGCAGGAACAGGAAGTACAGTAAATATTACTGGATTAAGCCCTGGTCAAATTTATTACTTCAGAGTTTATGAGTATAACTCAACAGGTATGTTGTATAACACAACAACCGCAACTAACAACCCTAATTCAATAACGTTAAATTATCCGGTTCCAGTGGCCAACTCACTGAGTCCAAATTCTGCTAGTGCCGGTTCATCAAGTTTCACTCTTACTGTTAGCGGATCGGATTTTTATCCGGCCTCAGTCGTCAATTGGAATGGTTCTCCGCTTACCACTGTATATGTAAATGGCACTACACTAACGGCTAGTGTACCCGCTACCGATATCGACACGGCAGGTATCGCAACTGTCACGGTAACGAATCCGTTACCCGGAGGAGGTACGTCTTCGGGACTTAGCTTCGCAATAAATGCCAACACTTCGCCGCTTATTTCGGTAAATGCCTTCCTAAGTGCATTTACCACTGAAGCAGGAACACCCTCTGCACCACAGTCCTACACGGTTTCAGGTAGCAACCTCACCGACGACATTACGGTGACGCCCTCTTCTGGATTTGAAATTCGCACGGGTTCGAACCCATTCTCCAATGCTCCTTTGGTACTCAGTGCCGGCACAGGTAGCAGCTCGGTCACCGAATTTACGGTCACCGTTGATTTGAAGGACGCAAGCCATCCAAATTTCGGTATAGGATATCCATCCGGTTATCTTTTAAATGGCGATCAAGGACCGGTATTGACACTGGTTCGTGGTACCACCTACAAATTCTATTTCGATGGTCAAGCTACCTGTTGTTCGTCCACACTCGGGCATCCATTCATCTTTACCAGTAGTGATGTAGGAGGAGGAGCCAATAGTGGGGATGTGATTAACACGGGAGTTATGCAATATGGAGATTCTACTTTTTTCACCCCCGACGCAACTACACCATCATCGTTGTACTACATGTGTGATGTACACCAGAGCATGGGTTCATCCATAAATGTGATTGATCCAGTAATTGGTTCCGTGGCATCAACAACAATCGATATCCGATTCAACCCTACCAATGTTGGAGCTTTTGTTGGAAGTGTAGTGCATAGCAGCACGGGCGCTAGTGATCAAGTAATCAACGTTAATGGTAGTGCGATCAATTCTGCCCCATCAACTCAATCAACAATAAGCTTAACAGGTTCAACAGCTAATTCATTATCATTTTCATTAAATGGAGGCGATGGTACTGGAAGAATAGTTGTTGCATCAACAGCTCCAGTTACCTATACGCCAACTGATGCTATCGCATCTACAGGGGTTAATGCCAACTGGACTTTAGCTACAGATCAAGGATCCTCTAATAAAATTGTTTATGATGGTTCGGGTACATCCGTAACCGTTAGTGGATTAACAGCTAATACAACATATTACTTTGCTGTTTATGAATATAACGGATTAACAAATACTATTAATTATTTACAAGCTTCTCCTGGTACAACTTCAGCAGGTACATTGGTAGCAGAGCCAACTACTTCTTCATTGGTTTCAATTACTAGAATTACCGCAGATACTGTTTATGTAAACTTTACTGGTGGTAATGGTGCTAACAGAATTGTTGTAGTAAACACTACTGGAGCTGTAAGTTTTACTCCAGCAGATGCAACAACTTATTTAGGTGCTAATCTGGCTTTAGGTTCTGCATTTGATTTAGGTGGAGGAAATAAATTAGCTTATCAGGGAAATGCTACTTCCGCTAAAATTACCGGATTCCCTATGGGTTCTACTGTTAATGTTGCTGTTTTTGACTATAACGGTAGTGGCTCTACGACAAATTACAAAACTCCTGGTGTAACAGCATCAGCGGTAGCTCCATCTTATATTTCTTATACAAGTGGAAGTTATTTCCAGGATTTTAATACTTTACCATCTACTGGTATATTTCCAACTAGCGGGTTTGGTCAGGGTCCTTACCATTTAACATCAACTCCAATAAATGCAGCTAGTACCACAGGATGGCAGATTGCAGCAATAACAGGTGCTGATGTGAAATTAAGCACTGACGCAGGTGCCGGAAATGGAGGTTCAAATTATAACTATGGAAGTGCAAGTGCTACAGATCGAGCAATAGGTTGTTTGGCAAGTAGTTCTTACTTGGGTTCTGTAGGAGCTGTTCTCGTGAATAACTCGACCGGTCCACTTAATAAAGTTACCATCACTTACGTTGGTGAAAACTGGAGACGTGGAGGAAGTGGAAGCTTCAATAAAATGTTGTTCTCTTACAAAGTTGGTGAGAGTTCAATCAAAGGAACTGGATTTACTGTTGTACCGTCATTAGACTTCTCAACTCCAACACCAGTTTCAGGGACTGGTGTTGCACTTGATGGTAATGCGGCGGTTAATCGTGCTGTTATTACAGCAACTTTTAATTTAGATAATAACTGGATGCCAGGTCAAGCATTGACTATTCGTTGGAATGACGTAGATGAGACTGGAACAGACGATGGTTTAGCAATTGATAGTTTAACATTCGTTGCTGAAGGCCCAACAACGCCATTAGCGCAGGATAGTTTAATTGCTTTTTCAAACATCTTAACAACATCAATGGATGTTAACTGGACAAATGGTGATGCTACTTCACGAATTGTAGTAATGAATACGTCAAACAGTTTTACTAATCCAGTAGACGGAAGCAACTACACAGCCAATAATGTTTATTCAGGAACAGGTGAACAAGTAATTTATAATGGAAGTGGATCAACAGTGAATGTTTCCGGATTATCAGCTGCAACAACTTATTATTTCCGTGTGTTTGGATATAATGGTTCAGATGCCGCAACCAAGTATAGTTCCGCAACAGCATTGCAAAATCCTAACTCACAAATTTCTGCGGCAGCACAAGCGCCAACAAAAATTGTTGTGACGAACTTAAATAATGGAAATCCGATTTTAGAAAATACGCCATTCACCGTTACAGTACAAGCACAAGATGACAATAATAGTCCGCAAGTAGTAGCAACAGCTACAACAATCGATTTAACGTTGTTTTCAGGAATTGGAGTATTAGGAGGTACAACATCAGGAACAATTGCTGCAGGATCTAATCAGGTAACAATTACAGGAGTATTATATGATGTACCAGATTATGGTGCACAAATTCAAGCGGATGCTACAGCTGGCGAATTACTAGGCACAGCTTATTCAAATTACTTCGATGTTTACGGAGTTGCTACATCATTAGCATTTTCAAATCTTACTCCGGGCGTTCCAATTAATACAGTAATTCCAAACTTTGAAGTTACTGCGTATAGAGCTGATTTTACAACAGACATTTATTATAATGGAATAGCAACAATTTCTGTTTCTGCAGGTCCTTCGGGAAGTATAACGGGTACCCTTACCGCAAACTTCGTAAATGGAGTGGCGACATTTAGTGGTATTCAGTTTTCTGCTCCAGGAACTTATATTTTACAAGCGGATGCAGGTTCATTACCATCTGGCTTTAGCGCTAGTTTAATTATTACTCCAACGCCTACTATGACGGAATTGGTGATTCCAAAATACATGGGATCAAAAACTGGTTCTGCAGTTAACAATGCAAGAACTCCAGTTGCATTCTGTATTCAGTTAGATAACTTATTACCAAATACGATTTATAATTTAGCTGCGGGATTAGCTGCAACTACAGATTTAGCGACTTCAATGGGTGCTGGTGGTGTATGGAATGGCTCAACCTATGGATTAAATATCAGTAATGCATTTACAACGAATGCAAGCGGTAGCAGTGGTCCGGTTTGGATTTATATGCAACCAAGTGGTAACTCAACGCGATTTGGTGCAGGACAAATTCATAATTTAAGAATTGCCTACAGCAATACCGCTTTTGGCGGAATAACAAGTCCTAACTTTAGTTCTACCAACACAATTACTTCATTAGACATCGCAACAACTGCATTATCTGCAAACACTGCTGATGACGGTGCGTTCGTTACAGGAAACTTGAATTCTTGTATGGGTGGTAAGTTAGTATTGGTTTACGATAATACTACTGGCACTGGAAATCCTTTATACGCGTTCCAAGCAGTAAGTTCATCTGCAACACAAATTACTAATTCAGAGTTTCCTACTTCTGTCGACTCTATCTACAGAAATATTTCAAACCCTGGAACTTTTGCAGCAGTTATTCCAGTTGCAGCATTAAGTACGAATGGTGTGAAGCGTATTGAAACAAGAGATTTACAAAATAATTTAATTAACTCCATTACTGATGCAGATGGTATCTGGTCATCAGGCGCAAACACTACAAATCTTGTACGTCGCGGATTAGTTTCGTTAACAAATGCAGATGCAGATTTAACAACAATGAATACTATTTCTGTCACTGGAACAAATGCAAATTGCTTTGGTTCTTCCGACGGATATGCAACGGCGTTAGCAACAAGTTCAAATGCTACCATAAATTATTTATGGTCTGCAGGTAGTACAGCTGATACACAATCTGCTCTTGCAGCTGGCAATTATACTGTTACTGCAACAGATGGCAACGGATGTTCATTAACGAGTGGAGTTACAATTTCGCAACCTTCTTCTAACAATCCTACAGCAAGTAACAACGGACCTATTTGTATTGGTAGTGATATTACTCTTACTGCAAGTTCAGGAGCGTCTTATGCATGGTCTGGACCATATAGTTATTCATCAACTGATCAAATTGCAACGGCTCCAACTACGTCTTATTTATTAAGTGAGGCAGGTGCAAAAGTTTATTCTGTTGTAATTACTTATGCTAACGGATGTACAGAAACAGCAAGTACAACTGTAGTATTAAACGATTGTTCTTGTACTCCTCCAACATTATCAGCATCTAGTACAAATGTATCTTGTAAAAATGATGCAACAGGTTCAATTAACTTAACTATTACTGGCGGAGTAGCGCCATATTCTATTGTTTGGTCGAACGGAGCAACAACAGAAGACGTTTCAGCTCTTGTTGCAGGAACATACAAAGTAGTTGTAACGGAAAATGGTGGATGTAAAGATTCATTAACGATTACTATTACTGAACCTTCTGCTATTTTATCTTCTACTACAACATCTACAAATGCGACATGTTTTGGGTATTCAAATGGTGCAATTGATTTAACGGTTTCAGGTGGAACTAGTCCTTATTCTTTTGTATGGTCAAATACAGCTACATCAGAAGATCTTTCTAATCTGGTAATAGGAACATACGATGTTACAGTAACAGATGCAAATGGATGTACCACTTCTAATTCGGTAACGATTACTGAACCTTCTGCAATAACTATCACATCAAATGCTGTAAATAATGCATTGTGTTATGGATTGAATGGTTCAATCGATATATCTTCTTCTGCTGATATTGCTAATAATGCGAATACAGATCCAGGTTTATTAATTTCTGAATTAATGCCTGATCCAACAGGTACAGATAATAGCAATGAGTGGGTTGAATTAATTGCAACGCGTAATATTGATTTTAGTGTTACTCCGTTCTCAGTTGTATTTGCAAATAATGGTACTGCTACTGTAAACGGATGGAAAGCTGGAGTAGGAATAACATATGGCTTTAATATCAATAGTGGTTCTGTACAAAAGGGAGATGTAGTTTATGTTGGTGGATCATTAATGACCCCAACAGGAACAAAGCTTCGAGTAATTAGCACTGGCACTGTTGCAGGAGATGCATTTGGTAATTTAGCAACTGGTGGCGTATTAGGAAACGGAACCACAAGTGCTGACGCAGTTGCTGTATTTAATGTAGATGCTGCTTCTATTACAAACACAACTGTTCCAGTAGATGCAATATTTTATGGTACTGCATTAGGTAATGCAATTGTGAGTGGTGGAACTGCTGGATATGTATTACCAATAAATGATAAATACAACGGCGGTTATCTACAATCAACAAGTTATTTCATCCCTTCAAATCCTACACAAGGAAAAGCATTTTATGCAACTGGTGTGTTTAACTATCAATCAGGGCAGTTTACAACTCCTCGTACTTGGGCAACTGATGCAACTTCATTTACCAATAGCGCATCAAATGTTAGCGTTGTGAATAGCACCACTTATTTATGGAGTAATGGAGCAACAACACAGGATTTAGCAAGTGCTCCAGCTGGTACTTACACAGTTACTGTTACTAACGCTATAGGATGTACGCAAACTGCATCTTATACAATTACACAACCTGATCAATTAACTATTTCTGCAACAGCAGGAACAATTGCTTGTAATGGTGAAACAACGACAGTATCATTATCATCTGCTGGTGGTACCGGAACATTAACTTACGGAAGTACTTCTACCACAGTTAATGCAGGTTCATATACTTATACTGTAACCGATGCAAATAATTGTACGGCTTCAACAACTATAAATGTCACTCAACCAGCTGCAATAACTATTTCTTCGTTCTCACCAACTATGGTATCTATAGGGGGAACGGTAGTAGTAGTAGGTTCTGGCTTTACAGGGATAACAGATCTTAAAGTAAATGGAACATCAATATCCTCTTTCACATTAAACAACGATGGTGAATTAGTATTCACTGTTCCTGCTGGTATAACATCAGGAATCTTAGAAATTTTTGTAAATACTTGTTCTGCATCTGGTCCTTATCAATTATTTATTGTAAATAACATTCCATACACTATACAGGCATATATTCAAGGATATTGGGATGCATCAACTCATTTTATGTATCCTGTATTATCAAATCAAGGAATTGGAACAAGTACAACTGATGTAGATTCTATTACTGTTGAGTTTCGCGATACAGTAGTTACTTCTAATGTTTTGTATTCACAAAGTGGAGTTTTGAGTACATCAGGATATTGTACAATCGAAATACCTTCAACAATGTTTGGAAATAGATACTACGTAGTTGTTAAACACCGAAATTCAATCCAAGCATGGTCTGCAACATCTGTTATAATGAATGCATTTGTGACAGGTTATAATTTCACTATACCTGCTAATGTGTATGGTGGAAATGTTGTAGAAGTAGAACCCAATTCAGGTTGGTTTGGATTATATTCAGGAGATATGAATCAAGATGAATTTATTGATCCATTTGACTATGGTATCTATAGCGATGATAACAACAACTTTGCGTATGGTTATTATGCAACAGATTTAAATGGGGATGGATTTGTTGATCCATTTGACTATGCGATTTACAACGAAAACAATAACAACTTCGTGATGTCTTCTCATCCATAATAAATCGAATTAAATACTAAAAGGCGAGGGATAAATTCTCTCGCCTTTTTTGTTTTCAGAGGAATACTATACTTTTACACCATATAAATTAAGCAATGAATCAGAATTCAAAATTTGCAACTAAAGCGATACATGCAGGTCAAGAGCCTGACCCTACAACGGGTGCTATCATGACTCCAATCTATCAAACCTCTACATATGTACAAGAATCACCAGGTGTACATAAAGGCTATGCCTATGCAAGGGGAAAGAATCCAACTCGAACTGCACTAGAACAATGTATTGCAGCATTGGAGAATGCAAGTTATGGATTATGTTTTAGTAGCGGACAAGGAGCTTCTGATGCAATTATAAAATTATTATTGCCAGGTGATGAAGTAATTGCTACGAATGATTTATATGGTGGAAGTTATCGTATGTTCACGAAGATATTTGAGCCACTGGGAATCAAATTTCATTTTGTGAATATGTATGATGCGGATGCGATAAAAAATCATATCAACACAAATACAAAAATGATTTGGGTGGAAACACCAACAAATCCTACCATGCAAATTATTGATATTCGTAAGTGTGCTGCAATTGCCAAGGAGAATAATTTAATTTTAGTGGTTGATAATACTTTCGCGTCTCCGTATTTGCAAAATCCGTTAGAAATGGGTGCTACTATTGTGATGCATTCTGTAACAAAATATTTAGGCGGACACAGCGATGTAGTGATGGGTGCTATTTGTACAAATGATAAAGCGTTATATGATCGTCTTGCATTTATTCATAACTCATGTGGGGCAACACCAGGACCGATGGATAGCTTTTTGGTGCTACGTGGAATAAAAACATTGCATGTTAGAATGGATCGTCACTGCGATAATGGAGAAGTAATCGCCAACTTTTTACGCAATCATCCTAAAGTGGATAAAGTATACTGGCCAGGTTTCCCTGATCATCCTAATCATGATATCGCTAAAAGTCAGATGAAACGCTTTGGTGGAATGATTTCTTTCACGTTAAAAGATGCAACATTAGAAGAAACTTTTGCAATGGCTTCTAAAGTGCGTGTATTCTCACTTGCGGAGTCGTTAGGAGGTGTTGAATCACTCTTGAACCATCCGGCAACAATGACGCATGCATCTATTCCAAAGGAAGAAAGAGAAAAGGCAGGTGTAACAGATGGATTAATACGTTTAAGCGTAGGAATCGAACACATTGACGATTTAATTGCTGATTTAACACAAGCGATTGGGTAAATGACAAATAAATGACCGAATAACTCGTTGAAACTTGCTATTACCCTTTTAAATGCTTTGCTTTACCAAAATAAGCAAAGCATTTTTCTTTTATGGCAATTTTAGATAATACGCAAGACACTTCAGATGATATATTAATGGATTATTCCAACATCATGCATGTATGGCTGATAAAAATAATTGTAGTATATAGCTTCGTATATACTTTCGTAAATATTTATTTGGGAGATGTTAAGCAAGCCTATGCTACTGCGCTTTCTCTTGTATTAGTGTCAACATCCTACTTCATTTATAACAAAGGATTTGTTTATGCTTCTAAACTATTTAATCTTGTAAATATTTTAGCAACGATTACGGTGTTATCTGTAATGGCAGGAGTAATGTCGTTAATGTTTTTATATTATTTCCCATTAATAATAGCTACATTGATTTTGTTTCAAGGAAAACAGCAAATGACTGGTTATACAATGTCAGGAATTGTCGTGGTGTTGTTATTAATGACTAGTAGAGTAGAACAACCTTACGATGTCATTCATTTAAATACTGACCATTTAAAAGCAGATCAGTTTGTCAATATTATAGGTGTTTGTGGTCTTTGTATTCTGTTGCTATTTTTTGCGAATAAAAGCATGACACATATTCGAAAAAATTTGGTTGATCAGGCCTTTGAGCTTCGTAAAAAAAATGATCAGCTTACCGCAGTTATTTATACAAGAGAAAAAATGATGTCGGTAATTTCACACGATTTACGATCACCGATAATTGCATTAAACTCAGCAATGAATATTTTTTCTGATCAGGAAATTGATCCAGCCTTTCAAAAAGAAGTTGTAGGTGATATTAAAAAGAAATCTGTTAAGCTATTAACGATGATTGATGATTTATTAGCTTGGACAAAGTCACAATCAGAGTCAGTAAATTATACGATTGAAAAAATAAGCATCGCACATTTTAAAGAATACTTATCAGATTTAATCAGTTTAATAGGTGCAACTAAAAAAATTGAACTGGAATTAGATTTTAATTTTAATCCAAAAACTGAATTTATTTTATGTGATAAAAATTTGATGGAAACTATTTTGAGAAATCTTGTTTCTAACGCTATCAAGTTTTCGGATGAAGGGAGTAAGTTAATTATAGCTGCCGTAGATAAAAATCACAAGTGCGAATTCAGTATAAAAGATTTTGGGAAAGGATTAACTGAAAAGCAAATGGCCGATATTAAAAATGGTAATACATTCACAACTTCAGGAACAGCCAACGAACATGGACACGGCTTAGGCTTGCAATTAGTACAGGAGTTTTTGAAAAAGCAAAACTCAGAACTCGAGGTTGAATCCAGTTTAGGAGAAGGAAGCAGATTTTATTTTTCAGTGCCGATTCATTCTGCTGATTAATAAATTAAAATATCAAAACGATATTTAATATTCATTTTTTAGAAATATTAGGGGAAACTATTTAATGGTTGCCTTAATTATTTTGAATTTAGCGACTTGTTTTCATATAAAAGATTAATTTTAATCTTCTCTTATTTAAATGAAAATGATGACATCACAAGCCCAAGCCGAAAGCTTTGCGTTAGAACATTCGAAAAAAGTACATGGGGGTTTATTAAAAGTAATAGGCATCTACATTATCGTTTTTTTCTTTGTTAATCTGTATTACGATGATGAGATGCAAGCATATGCTACAATATGTGCTTTGCCTTTAACGTTAGTTAGTTTTTATCTTTATAAGATTGATAAATTCTATTTTTCTAAACTACTTAACTACATTCAAATTTGCTTAATAATTACAGCCTTATGCCTAATTACAGGAATGAACTCATTAGTTTTTATGTATTTTTTTCCTCTAGTAATAGGAGCTTTGGTAATGTTTCAAGGAAGCGAGAAAATGACGGGCTATGTACTGGTTTTAGCAACTATTCTTGTTTTACTAATATTGTCTTATCTAGATTTACATCTCGATCCGATGCATAATAATTATGCTCACTTACAATCTGATAAAATTGCAAATACTATTGGGGTAGGCGTTTTTTGTTTAATAGAGTTAATTTATTTTATCAGATACACTACGGAAACACATAATAAGTTAATTGATAAAACAGAGCTTCTTGAAATTAAAAATAATCAATTGCTGTCTGCGATGTATACGCGCGATAAAATGATGTCGGTTATATCTCACGACTTACGTTCGCCAATCATAGCACTTAATTCAGCAATGAATGTTTTTACAGAGCAAGAAATTGATCCTACATTACAAAAAGATATTGTAGGCCAATTAAAAGTTAAATCAAATAGACTTTTATTGTTAATTGATGAATTGTTGAATTGGACAAAATCACAATCTACAGCTATTAATGTTAATATTGAAAAAATAGATGTTCAAGATATTGTAGCTTACTTTAAGGAACAAATTGAAATTATTGGAGAATCAAAAGCTATTGAATTTGATTTGGCGAATAATACCGACAACTTATTTTTATTGGGTGATAAAAATATGCTGGATACAATTTTTAGAAATTTAATTTCAAATGCAGTTAAATTTTCTTCGAAAGGAAGTAAAGTTCAATTAGCTATTTCAAAAGTAGGGGATAATTGCGAATTGAGTGTGCGCGACTTCGGCAAGGGAATGACAGACAAAGAAATTATAGACATTAAGAAAGGAATAGCTTTCAGTACTTTTGGAATGGCAAATGAAAAAGGGCATGGACTAGGCCTTCAGCTTGTAAAGGAATTTTTACACAAACAAAACTCAGATTTAAATATAGAATCTTACCCTGGCTTTGGAAGTCGCTTTTATTTTTCTTTGCCTATCGCAGATTGATTACTGAATAACCATTCTGAAGATTTTCTTATCTCCATTTTCAAGCATTACAGAAACCATGTAAACTCCTTTCGGTTGATCGCCTAAGTTTAACTGATAGCTATCATCAACACTTTGTTCACGAATAATCTGACGTCCTAACATATCATTTACCAAGATAGTAAACGACTTTTCACTTCCTAAATCAATCGTTGCATTTCCATTATTCGGATTTGGGAATAATGTAATATTGTCACTCGCTAATTCTGCTGTTCTACAAGTTACACTTACTGCTTGATATTTGATGGCTTGAGATCCGCAGGTGTTTTTAGCCGTCACACGAATACTTCCACTTGCTGTCCCCCATTTAACTGTTACACTTGCAGTGCCTTGTCCTGATAATATGCTACCACCTGTTGGTACTCCCCAAGTATAAGTAACTCCAGGTTCTGCGGTAACGCTATACGTTAGATTGGTTTGTCCTGCACATACACTTACCGGACCTGTAATTTTAGTTGGCTTTAACGGAAGTGTAGTAACTGTTGTTAAGCACTTAGGCAAACTGCTACCACATGCATTATTAGCTGTAACACATATTGATTGATTGCTAATGTTCGCTGTTGGCCAAGTCACTTGAATAGACTTTGTTCCTTGTCCGCTAATAATAGTTGCACCACTTGGTACAGACCAAGTATAGGAAGTTGCACCTAAAACATTGTTTATGCTATACGTTGTTGTTGCACCACATAAATTACTTACCGGACCTGTTATGGTTCCTGGAGTTGCTGGCGTACTTCTTACAATTGCCGTTGCTGTATTGGTATTTAAACATACATTGCTTCCATATACACTCACATTTCCAAAAGTAAATGCAGCGTTAAATTGTACGGTTATGGTGTTTGTACCTTGTCCACTAATTACAGCAGAATTTGCAGGCACTGCCCAATTATAATTTGTTGCATTTGCAATAACTGGAATTGAATATGTTTTTGTGGTTCCCGGACAAACACCGTTCTTTGATCCGGTGATAGTACCTATCGTACCAATTGAAGGTATACCAGAGTTGGTTAATGTAACCGTATTTGTTAGTACACATCCATTCGCATCAGTTACTGTTGCCTGATAGGTTCCAGCAGATAAGTTATTTATGCTCGATCCGATTCCACCATTACTCCAAGTAATATAATATGGAGAGACTCCTCCTGTTACTGAAATGCTACATACTCCGTTAGAAGCACCGCAAGTTTCATTGATAAAATCTATAGGGCCACTTAATGTTGACGACGGCTCGTTGATGTTAATTTGTTGTGATGAAGTACATCCGTTACCGTTAGTAACAACACAACTATATTGTCCAGCACTTAAATTATTGATACTAGCAGTTGTTTCACCATTATTCCATAAGTAAGATACAGCTCCTGAAATATTACCTGAAACATTTATAGTTGCACTTCCTGTAGATGCGCCATTACAAGCTACATCGTTATGACTTTCAGTTAACGTTAATGTTCCAATATCAACTGTTGTAATTCCTGAAGCAGTACATCCGTTTTGATCTGTAGCAATACCTGTGTAAGTTGTGGCTTGCGCAGGACTAGCAACAGGATTATTAATGCTTGCATTATCAAGACCTGTGCTAGGTGTCCAATTGTAAGATGTTATACTATTGGCAGGTAACTGAATGGACCATTTATATAATGTGCCTACATCTACAGCGCCTAAGTCTGTAATTTTTAATGACCATGTTCCATTAGCAGAACCTGTAAGTGATGAGAATGATTGAGAAGGCGCGTATGATCCTGTGAATGGTGCAGTACCATTATTGATAGATGTTCCTACAGGGACAAATTTTGTTCTTATAAAATTAGTTCCATTTCCACCAACGCCACTTGCTAAAATGATGGATGCGCCAGATGGTGCTATTAATTCAATTTTCAAATCGCCATCATAAGTATGTATTAATGAATCAATGGTTACAGATATAATAGCATCAGCACTTGTGCTTCCCCCAACTGTAATGGATGACGAAACGCCAGCTATCGGATAGTCAGGAATAAATAATGGAGTAGTATTACTTCCATTGTTTTGTCCTTGCCCATATACACTACCGTTAGCATTTAATTGAACTGAAGACCCGTTACAAATCAAACCACCACCAGCAACTGTGATTGATGGAGAATTATTAAGATTTACTTTAGTGCTCGCATTTCCAACGCATCCGTTAGCATCCGTTATAACACAAGAGTATGTTCCATTGTTGCTATTTGATGCATTTGCAATAACAGGATTTTGTAGCGTAGAGCTAAATCCATTAGGACCTGTCCAACTAAACGTAATACCACCTGAAGCACTTAGTTGTAGCGGGGCTCCTAAACAACTTCCACCAACAATAGTTGTTGCTGCCAAAGAATTTAAAGAGTTAGTCACTACACCAACAGCATCCCATGCATTTTTCACTTGTTGCGATTTGAAAGAACAATTTCCGAATAAATCATTTGCTGATTTGATGGCATAAAAAGCAGCATCGGCATATTGAGAACCACTTGTTAAATAGAAACAGTTATTTCTGTAAGCAACTAATCCTGCATCATTAATGCCTATACTACTTACATTGTAAACAAAACCTTTATCATTTGTTCCACTGCCACCTGTGCATAACAAGTAATACCAGAAATTTTGTACTCCACTGTTGTAATGAACACCTCCATTGTCGGCCGTTCCAGTATACCAATTGGTTCCTAGATAGGTATCAGGGTCACCTGCAAGATTTGGGTTATTCATATAGCGAATTCCATCGCCAGGTGTCGCAGGGGTATAACTTTTATCTCCAATTATCCAATTTGCCGTTGAAGGGTTTGCATAAAAATCAACAGAAACTCCGAAGATATCAGAGAATGATTCATTTAATGCACCCGACTCATAAGAGTAAATCAGGTTGGATGAAAACTCAGTTACGCCATGTGATAATTCATGCGCTGCAATGTCTAATTCTGTTAATGGAGAGAAGGTAGTTCCGTTTCCATCACCATACGTCATAACGCTTCCATTCCAAAATGCATTGTTATAAGAATTACTGTAGTGAACATATGATTTTAAAACGCTTCCAAGATTGTCGTAACTATTACGGTTATGTTTGATGAAATAATAATCGTATGTTTTTTCAGCACCATAGTGAGCATCTAAAGCAGCATCGTCTTGATTAGTTGTTGTGTTCCATAGATTATCTGTATCTGTAAAATCTACAGCTGATGTATACGTTGTTCCTTTTTGCATGTTGTACGTTTCAACTCCTGAACCACGCGAATATTCACGAAGTCGATAACTTGTAGCTGATAAACTATCCACTTTGATAGTTTGTGTTCCGCTATATTTAGTTACTGCAGTACCGTTAGTTGTAACTGTACAAATTCTATTTTCTTTAAAAACAACTTTTCCTGAATTGGCATCAACATAAACATTAAAGCGCTCATGTGGAGTTGTAGCATATACGTCCAGCTTCCAACATAAAACGGGCTTTTGTTTTTTATCGCCATTTAATGAGGGAAGAATGATTAATTCTCCACTAGGTGAATATACTTTTCCGGTAAGTGCAATTTGTTCCGCTTCCGAACACTCCCATAAATACTTGGTGGCTCCTATATCTTTCTTCGCCTGATCTAATGCTTGTTGTTGTGTAAGTCCTGCAATTGTTGAAATATTAATTGGTTTGTAAAAAATTCCGTTTGCGGAAACAAGTTTTGTTCCTTTAGTGTGTAGGATATACTCTCCAGTAATGACTTTTAGGTTTTGATAATATTGCTGATAACGGCTATGCGTGTACCCTAAATCATCTTTATCATTTCTTATTAGTTGCCATGAGTCTGCACTCGACATTCCTAATATACTTGCAATCCCACTGATGCCTTCATTCGATGATATAGCCGAGGAAGGTAAAAATTCCATGTAAAGCGGTGCAGTGCTTCTATTGTCATACCTAACTTCTGATAAGTTCTTATTGACAGATTTAGCATTATCACCCGATAATACTTGTGCATGCGCAACACTTCCTAATAATAGTGCTGTTAAAAGAGTAAATAAACGAAACATGTGTAAAGGATTTGTATAGGTTAACAACTGATTTAATCAAAGATAATTATTTCAACAATTATTTTTAGAGCAAATATGGCAAACATATCGAATGAAAGATCGATGTATTGCAATACGGTGGTTGGTAACATATAAATAGTAATTCAAATTACGACATTTTACCACATTAGTCAAATAAAACTCCTTGATTTTAAGTCTTATTTTAGTAAAAATATGCTCATCATTTATCTCCAATTGTCCGATAATTAAAATAAGAACAAGTACTGTAAACAATATTGGTAAATTCTTGAATAACTTTCTATAGGCTATCAGAGAAATAAATACATTTGAGCATTATCAAAATTATTTGAATCAATTAACATTCGTTACTAGATATTCAACACTACATTCAAAATACTATTTAATGAAGAATATACCCTTGCTGATATTGTTTTTATTTGCCTTTCAAGCAAAAGCGCAAAACAATTTAAAAGATCATATAAAAGCAGGGAACAATACTTCTTTAAATATGAAATTGCGCATTGAATCTTACCATAAAGCGGCCAAACTATTAACCAATACCAATCCTGACAGTGCGTTGATTATTCTTGAAGCTTCGAGTGAACTAATTAGAAAAATCACAACGGACGATAGTTTAAGCCATGTTGAATTAAATAATTTAACCAGAGCCGAAACATATCTGATTCAGGGTTTATATCCCAAAGCACTTGAATATGCACAACATGCATTAACGGTGAGCGAACAATTGAAAGACAAAATCCTGATTGCTGATTGTTATAGTATAATAGGACAAATTTACGAGCGACAGGAAAATAATGTTAAGGCAGAGGAGTATCATAAAAAAGCCTTGAAAATTAATCGTATCATCGGTGATTCTGTGCGGGTCGCTACCTCACTTAGTCTTTTGGGTAATATTTACGGAGCAACAAAGCGTCATATAGAATCACTGAAATTTTATAATGAAAGTTTAAAGTTTATTAATCCTGAAAAGAATTCGGTTCAAGTTGCAATTGCCTATGGAAATATTGGATATGTATACTATGAACTAGGTACAATTGAGGAGAAAAAAAAGGATAATAAAAAAGCAAAAGTTTCTAAATATTTTGAAGAGTCTTTGGCCGCTACTGATAGTGCGCTCAACATATTTAAAAAAATTGGAAATAAACGATTTCAAATTATTGCCAGCTTAAATAAAGGATTAGTTTATAATGAGAGTGGCGATTATGTTACAGCAAAAAAATGGTGTCAATCGGCATACGATGCAGCAGCAGAATTAAAAATCCCTCCTTTGCGAAGTGATGCCTGCGATTGTCTATACAAAAGCAATAAAGCAATGGGTAATATGGAGGAGGCCCTTCAATATTTTGAAATTTATAAGCAGATAAGTGATTCCATCAAGAATACCGATAATGAGCGATCAATGGTTGAAAAGGAGCTTAATTTCAATTATGAAAAAGAAAAATTATCCGATAGTTTACAATACGCGCAGAAGGAAGCAATTGCTGATTCGCAAATTCAAAAGCAACGTATTGGTTTAATCTCTGCTGCAGGAATAGTCGTTCTTATTGTATTGCTTTTAGTGGTTATGATTAAAGGTAAAAAGCGTTCCGATGAGTTATTGCTGAACATCCTTCCTTTTGATACTGCACAAGAGTTGAAGAAAAAAGGAAAGGCTGAAACAAAAAATTTCGATAGTGTAACAGTTCTCTTTACTGATTTTAAAGGCTTCACAACAATTTCCGAAATGCTTTCGCCGAAAGAATTGGTAACAGAAATTGATACCTGCTTTAAAGGCATCGATAAAATTATGGGGAAGTATAATATTGAAAAAATAAAAACAATTGGAGATGCGTACATGGCGGCTGGTGGATTACCAACTACCAATACAACTCATCCAATTGATGTGGTGATGGCTGCGGAAGAAATTATTTTATTCATGGAATGTTTAAAGCAAGAACGAATAAAAAATAACAAACCGTTTTTTGAAATACGAATTGGAATTCACACAGGCCCTGTGATTGCAGGAATTGTAGGAATAAAAAAATTCTCCTACGACATTTGGGGTGATACCGTGAATACAGCTTCCCGTTTGGAAAGCAGTGGGGAAGTCAACAAAATTAATTTGTCGGGTGCAACCTATGATTTGATTAAAGATCAGTATCAGTGTGAACACCGAGGTAAGATAGAGGCGAAAAATAAAGGTAAGATTGATATGTATTTTTTAGTTGGTAAAATCCAACCTGCCTAAATTTATTTATCTGAAATAAAATCAACTATCATTTTCTACTGAAACAATCGAAATTTAATCGTTTGTAAGTTGTACTTTCACCTGAAATATTAAAAACATGGAATACAGAAAATTTGGTAGCACCGGATTACAAATAAGCGCGCTTTCTTTCGGAACATGGTTGACTTTTGGAAAGCAAATAGCCGATACAACAGCAGAAGAATTGATGATTAAAGCCTATGATGCAGGCATTAACTTTTTTGATAACGCAGAAATTTACGCTCGCGGAAAAAGTGAAGAGGTAATGGGAAATATTCTCAGTAAAGTAAAATGGACGCGTAGCTCATACATGGTTTCGAGTAAGGTGTTCTTCGGATTTGAAGAGAATAAACCCAACCAACGCGGATTAAGTCGTAAGCATATTATTGAAGGTTGCGATGCAGCATTAAAACGTTTGCAAGTGGATTACATCGATTTATATTATTGTCATCGTCCTGATAAGCAAACGCCGATTTTAGAAACTGTTCAAGCAATGAATCACTTGATTCAACAAGGTAAAATTTTATATTGGGGAACATCTGAGTGGAGTGCACAAGAAATTTTACAGGCGCATTTAGAAGCAGCTCGTCATCATTTGATTCCTCCAGTAATGGAACAGCCTCAGTACAATATGCTGGAGCGTAAAAAAATGGAAGATGATTATTTGCATTTGTTCAAGCATCAAGGATTAGCAACTACTATCTGGTCGCCATTAGCGAGTGGAGTGTTATCAGGAAAATACTTGTTTGATAATCCTACTGACACACGGCTTTCAATCGAAGGATTAGAATGGCTGAAAGAAAGAAATCTAACGGAAGAGCGAATTGATAAAGTAAAAGCAATCAAGAAATTTGCAGATGATATCAATGTATCACTTCCTGTATTTGGTATTGCATGGTGCTTGAAAAATCCGAATGTAAGTACGGTTATTTTAGGTGCGAGTAAGGTTCCGCAATTGGAAGAAAATTTAAAAGCCATTGACGCTTTGCCGTTATTAACTTCGGATGTGATGAACAGTGTTGACCTTGTATTAAATAACAAACCTGTATTACCTGATTTTTAATGTCGAGATTAAAAACGATTGCTGTTAATGATACTATCCTGCATTATTCTGATGCAGGTCCTTTGAGTGATCTTAATGGACGCAGTGCACCAACATTTTTATTTGTGCATGGTGCAGCAGCTAGTTGTAATCATGTTGCCTTTTTACGTGATCATCTCATTCGTGATTTTCGCGTGATTAGTTTTTCCCAGCGATTTCATTTACCTAATCATCCGAATCCTTCAGGAGTATATGGAGCGGATACGCATGCCCGTGACCTTGTTGCATTCATGGAGGCGTTGGAGTTGAAGAATGTAATATTATTAGGACATTCATATGGCGGATTAGTTGCAGCGAGTGCTGCTGTGTTGGCACCTCATCTGATAAAACATTTATTTCTTGCAGAAGCAACCTTGCCTTCGTTGGTGAATGATAATCCTGTTTATCAAGAGATCATCAACATCCGAATAAATGCTTTTGAAAATATTAAAGCCACGTTTGAATCAGGCGATCCTGCATTGGCCGTTAAGACCTTATTAGACTATGCAATCGGTGGTAAAGGATTTAATACACTTCCGGAAGAAATAAAAAAAGATATGATTGCGAATGCTGGTTCGTTATTTCATTTAGTGTATCAGCAAGCACCTGCAACAATCGCATCCGCGGAAGCGCTAAAAAAATTAACGATGCCTGTTACCATATTGCTTGGCGAAAAGTGTACACCGATGTATCAGGCGGTGGCAGAAGAATTAAAGAAAATACTTCCAACGGTAAAGCAAAAAATATTTGCTGGTGTAGCGCACGATTTAATTTTTGAAGCAGCAGAAGATTGTGCTTTTGAAATAAAAAATGCAATTTAATCTTCTTTCTAACGTTAAGGATATACGAAGGAAAAAGGGCAAAAGGGATAGTTAAAAATTCGAATTCTTTTTTCTAAATAAGATAATTTTTCAAGTAAAAAAGCTTTTTCGCGAATAAATTTTGCAACCGCTATTTTGTTGAAAAATGTAGTCAATTGTGGATAAATAGGGCTTGGGAATGAGCATATCTTTAACTTGATTTGTAACCGGCTACAGCAGTCGGACCCGGAAACGGGAAAGCGCTGGTTTTCAAACTCAAATCAGTTTCTAGAGTACTTAAATAAGGCAATAAATAGTTGTCAGCGGAGTCGTCGCCTCTTTTAAGTCCAGAAAAAACAAAAGAGTTTAGTTAAATAACAATAACCACAATCTAAAAACGCTTTAAACGTATGTTCGTAATTAAAAGAGATGGTAAGCAGGAAACAGTAAAGTTCGACAAGATTACTGCCCGCATTCAAAAACTTTGCTATGGTCTTTCGCCAGACCATGTTAGTGCACAAATAGTTGCACAAAAAGTAATTGAAGGGGTATTTAATGGTGTTACCACTACTGAGCTAGATAACCTTGCTGCTGAAACTGCTGCCTCTTTAACTACGCGTCACCCTGATTTTGCGCAACTTGCATCGCGCATCGCGGTATCCAACTTACATAAGAATACTAAAAAAGGATTCACGGAAACAATGCGTGACCTTTATACTTTCATCGATCCAAAAACTGGAAAGAATGCTTCATTAATCGCGGATGATGTGATGCAGATAATTGAAAACAATTCTGATCTTTTGGATTCAAGTATCATTTACGACCGTGATTTTGGATATGATTACTTCGGTTTCAAGACTTTAGAAAAATCGTATTTATTAAGAATCAACGGAAAAGTAGTGGAGCGTCCGCAACATATGTTAATGCGCGTTTCAGTAGGTATTCATAAATCAGATGTAGAATCTGCTATCCATACCTATAACTTAATGAGCGAGCGTTGGTTTACACATGCAACGCCTACCTTATTTAATGCAGGTACTCCAAAACCACAATTAAGTTCTTGCTTCTTATTACAGATGCAAAACGATAGTATTGATGGAATCTACAATACATTAAAACAAACAGCGCAGATTTCTCAATCGGCTGGTGGTATCGGACTAAGCTTACATAATATCCGTGCTACAGGTTCTTATATCCGTGGAACAAACGGAACAAGTAATGGAATCGTTCCAATGTTACGCGTGTTCAATGATACAGCTCGTTACGTAGATCAAGGTGGTGGAAAGCGTAAAGGTTCTTTCGCAGTTTACCTAGAGCCTTGGCATGCAGATATTTTCGAATTCCTTGAGTTAAAGAAAAACCACGGTAAAGAAGAGTTACGTGCTCGTGATTTATTCTATGCACTTTGGATTTGCGATTTATTCATGAAGCGTGTAAAGGCAGAAGACCAATGGAGTTTATTCTGTCCGAATGAAGCGCCAGGATTAGATGAGTGCTATGGAGCAGAGTTCGAAGCTTTATATACGCGTTACGAATCAGAAGGACGTGCAAGAAAAACAATTCCTGCTCGTGAACTTTGGACAGCCATCCTAGAATCGCAAATTGAAACGGGTACTCCTTATATGTTATACAAGGATGCTTGTAACGAAAAGAGCAATCAGAAAAATTTAGGTACAATTAAGAGTTCAAACTTATGTACGGAGATTGTTGAATATACTGCACCAGATGAAGTTGCAGTTTGTAACTTAGCTTCTATTGCGCTTCCGCGTTTTGTTATCAACGGAAAGTTTGATCACCAAAAGTTATTTGAAATTACTTATACTGCTACGAAGAATTTAAATCGTATCATCGATGAGAACTATTACCCAGTTGTTGAAGCTCGTAATAGTAATATGCGTCACCGTCCTATCGGATTAGGTGTGCAAGGATTAGCAGATGCGTTTATCATGATGCGTTATCCTTTTGAAAGTGAAGAAGCAAGAACATTAAATCGTGAAATTTTTGAAACGATTTACTATGCAGCAATGACAGCTTCAAAAGATTTAGCGAAGATAGAAGGGACTTATTCAACTTATGAAGGTTCACCAATCTCTCAAGGTATCTTCCAATTTGATATGTGGAATGTAACACCAACAGATCGTTGGGAGTGGGATGTACTTCGTGAAGAAGTGAAAAAGTATGGTGTGCGTAATTCATTATTACTTGCTCCAATGCCAACTGCATCTACTTCTCAAATCTTAGGAAACAACGAATGTTTCGAACCATATACAACGAATATCTATAACCGTCGTGTATTAAGCGGTGAGTTCATCGTGGTGAACAAGCATTTATTAATGGACTTAGTACGTTTAGGATTATGGGATAATGCAATGAAGAATAAGATCATCGCAGCGAATGGTTCAATTCAACATATTCCTGAAATTCCTCAAGACATTAAAGAATTGTACAAAACAGTTTGGGAAATCAAACAACGTACAGTTATCGATATGGCTGCTGATCGTGGTGCTTATATCTGCCAAAGTCAGTCGTTGAATTTATTCATTGCTGAGCCGAACTTCGCTCGATTAACATCAATGCATTTCTATGCTTGGGAGCGCGGACTAAAAACAGGTATGTATTATTTAAGAACAAAGCCTGCTGCATCAGCAATTAAGTTTACAGTCGATAAGCAATACGAAGCAGCGCCAGTTGCTGCTGAAGTAGCATCGGTAAATACAGAAGCAATGGTTGTTACAGCTACAAGTTCAGTTGCGGCAACACCATCATCAACTGCATCAACAACTTCAACAGCACCTTCACAAGAAGAGTTTACAACGGATTACGTAAGTGCTGCTGATCAAATCACTTGTTCATTAGACAATCCAGAAGGATGCATTAGCTGCAGCGGATAAAAAATACAATCTAACCATAAACCAACCTAGTCCCGACTGTAATTAGCTCGGGACTTTTTTATTATTATACAAATTGATTTTACTCCTGAAAATACAATTTCCCTTCTTTGCTCATCCCCACAGGGAAATCAACTCGTTGCTTCCAACCTTCTTCTTTGAGCTCAGGAATGATTGCATCGGTCATGCGCTTTTCAAATAGCGCGCGACATTTATCAATTACCGTTTGTTCTAAGTTGGAGTTCGTGATCTTGAAAAAGTCGACAGCCTGCGACGGGATATGCAAGAGTAACACCTGCGTATAGCCGTCAATTTCGTAGATGTCTAATACCTTAAAAAACGAACCTGCATTTAACACCATCATTCCGTATTTAGCAACTTCCGGTTGCACACGACCTAAATCCGCAGCTTTATTACTCGCAATTAAATAACGCGTATTTCCTGTCGGGAATCCACCCATATACGAGCAATCAACAAATGCTGGTTCCATTATAATTTGTCGCGATTGATAATTCGAAATTACTTCCTTCGATAAATCCGCATCACGATAGTATAATGTTAATCCTGGGAATACTTCGTTGATTATTTTTTCTACTTCTTCGTTGGTCATTTCGTTTGCAAATTTAGTATTATTAAATATTTTATACTCTTGAAGAGAAGTTTAAATGATAACACATTTTATTGGATTAATGAGCATTTTGAATAACAATTTAATATGCAATTATTCATTCTATTGTAATTCTAAATTTATGATAAATTTGGGGAAGTTCTTTCTTTTGTCTTGACACAAAATGAAAGAACCAAAGAAAAAGTTCAATCCCGATAACTATCGGGAACACTTTATTCTTTTGCAGGCAAATTTTTTTCTCGATAAAATTGCTACAAATTCAGTGATTTCCTCACAGGCTCGGAACTTCTAAATTTGTTTAACGCAATTTTACCTTCGTTAAAAACCGAATAAACTGAGGCCAATATTTTTTTAATATTCAAGTTATATACAAAACAAAATTCCGCCTTAAAACAATTGCGGAAATTAGATACCGGAATAAGCAACGATAAGAAATAAGCGGTGTTTGAGACCTGTAGTGTATTTTTACTACAGGGTGAGTTCGATTATTTCCGTTGCGTATGAAGGTAGCTCCGCAATTATTTTACAGCGGTGGCATTTTTGCCTACTTTTTTTGCTACAGAAAAAAGTAGGAGCCTATACGGCTTGAGTATAAAGAAAAGTAATAATGTGTTCTAACACTTCATAAAAAAAGGGAGAAATTTATATTTCTCCCTTTTTTAAAAAATAAAATATTTTTAAAAAGTAACACTCACCACCATCTCCACTTTCTCTCTCAAAATCTTCACAGGAACAACATCGCCTTTTGAAAATTTACCGAGCGCTTTCATGTAACTCATCATATCCACCACTTTCTCTTCTCCAATCTGCGTTACAATATCTCCTGCTTTTAATCCTGCTTTTGCTGCGGGCTTATTTTCGCTTACACCATCAATGCGCATTCCTGCTCCATCAAATGCATAATCAGGAACAACACCTAAGGTTACTTTAAAGCGAGGAGCATCTTCATTCGTCTCTTCTTTTGTCTTGATGAAATTTAATTTTCCTTTATCATCTAATCGTTGCACTAATTGAACGATGTAATTCATAATAGCAACTTCACCAGGATAGTTGATTAAATTTTCATCGTCACTTGGTTTATGATAATCGTTATGTGTCCCACTGAAAAAATGCAATACAGGAATATCTTTTAAGTAAAACGAAGTATGATCCGAAGGGCCAACACCTGATTCAGTTGTCTTCGCTTTTAAACTATCCACCTTGATATAGTTCATTGTAATTTTCCAAGCATCCGAAGTACCTACACCATTGATCAAAACAGTCGGATCCTCTTTTTTCAAACGACCTACCATGTCCATGTTTAGCATGTAATTCATTTTGCTAAGTGATAACGTAGGATTCTTTACAAAATAACCAGAGCCTAACAATCCTTTTTCCTCTCCTGAATAAGCCATGATTAAATAGTTGTTGCCCTTTGGTCCGTTTGCTTTTAAAAAACGCGCTAACTCGATCAATGCTGCCGTACCACTTGCATTATCATCGGCACCATTATGCACTGCAGGCTCTCCGCGATAAAGCGATTCATGTCCGCCCAGGCCTAAGTGATCGTAATGGGCACCAATAACCACCGTATATTCTGCTTTATTATCAATGAATCCAATAATGTTATGTCCGCTAACTTCCTCTTTATACAATTTGGTTGTCATAGTTACATTACAACTTTGGTTCTTCAATTCAGTAGCCATTGCTCCTTTCACAAAAGCCACTGGAATGGTACTCACGGTAATGCGTTTACTAAAATCGATTTCAGGATCTTGTTCATCTTTATTGCTATTGATAAAGATTACTCCCGTTGCACCAAACTTAATAGCATTATCAATACGTGTGCGAATATCAGCATCCTCACTGTACTTACTATGCGGACCAGCATGATCAGGAGTGCCGTATTCCATTACGAGAATAAAAGGCAATCGATCTGTTGATTGCAACTCTGAATAATCGTTGTAATTATTTTTTGGCGAAATAATTCCGTAGTTAAAATACTTTGTGACACCACTCATAGTTGTGTCATTCGAGTAGGGAAGTAAAAAGAATTCATCATTCGCCTTCACTGCTTGATTGTTAATCTTCATAGCGCAGGATGCATCCATACTTACCGATTTCACAAACTTAAATTCCTGCAAGTAGCCATTTGTACCTTTCTCTTTCAGGCCAATTTCTTTAAACTGCTTACTGATATACGTATAAGCTAATACTTCGCCTTTTGTTCCAGGCTCTCGTCCACCATATTCATCCGAAGCTAATGTTGTAATATGCTTTTTAAGATTCGGAGTAACCTTTGCTTCGTTCAGCTGTGCATAACCGTTAGTTAATGTAAACGCTGCAACAGCAATCAGTAATAAAATTCTTTTTTTCATAATTTTCATTTTAATTAAAAAGACCGGAATTACCCGGCCTTTCTTATTACGACATCCAACTCTTCACATCATCTAAAGAAGGAAGGGATGATTCTATTTTAAGTTTTTTTCGCATTCCGCCTAAGTCGTTAAACAACTTATTAGGGTTCATTGTTTTTAATTGCTGGCTCGTTGTGATGCCCATTTTCATCAAGACCTCGTCCCATGGAGAAGGAACACCATCTAATACTGCTTCTTCTTTCACCACTCCTGCTCCTGTTAATTCAGGGCGCATCTGAGGGAAGAACAATACATCTTGAATAGAAGGAGAGTTCGTCATGATCATCGATAAACGATCAATACCAATTCCTAATCCAGATGTAGGAGGCATCCCGAATTCAATCGCACGAAGGAAATCTTCATCCAACATCATTGCCTCTTCATCACCACGCTTACCTAACTCTAATTGCTCTTCAAAACGCTTACGTTGATCAATAGGATCATTTAACTCAGAGTAAGCATTGCAAATTTCTTTACCATTACAAATCGCTTCAAAGCGCTCTACTAGCCCTTCTTTGCTACGGTGCTTCTTCGCCAGCGGACTCATCTCCACTGGATAATCCGTAATGAATGTTGGCTGAATTAATTTCGGCTCGCAGAACTCACCAAATAACTCATCGATAATTTTTCCACGACCTAATGAAGCATCTACTTCAACACCTAACTTCTTCGCAGCTTCACGCATTTCGTCTTCATTCATCTCAGAAATATCTACACCCGTAAAATGTTGAATCGCTTCATACATGGTAAAACGTTTCCAAGGGCGTGCGAAATTAATCATGTGCTCTCCAACTTGTACTTCTGTTTTTCCGTGTAAGTCTAAAGCAATTTTTTCAACCATCGCTTCCACTGTTTCCATCATCCAGTTATAATCTTTGTACGCAACATACAATTCCATTTGCGTAAATTCTGGATTATGAAAACGCGACATTCCTTCGTTGCGGAAATCTTTTGCAAACTCAAATACACCATCGTAACCACCAACAATCAAACGCTTCAAATAAAGCTCATTCGCAATACGTAAGTAAAGCGTCATGTCGAGTGTATTATGATGTGTTTTAAACGGACGCGCAGCAGCACCACCATACAAAGGTTGAAGAATAGGAGTTTCTACTTCTAAATATCCTTTCTCATTTAAAAATGAGCGCATGCTATTCACCAACTTCGAACGCTTCACAAATGTTTCGCGCACGTGAGGGTTTACAATTAAATCGAT
>CAINEC010000046.1 GCA_903847585.1 uncultured Bacteroidota bacterium | reverse complement strand
TTGTTGAATTTTTATAGATTAAAAAATGAAATCTTAAAATGTAAATAATGATAATTGTAAATAAGTTGTAAAACAATACATTTAGGAATTCAAAGCTATGTATAGAAATCATACATAGAAATAATAGAATGTAATTTACAATAAATTTCAAATAATAAGACCCTTATTATATAGGCGTTATCGATTAAAAATCAATCTTGTAGCCTACCACGGGAATTAAAGCAAGTAAGTAATTGTATTTAATGCCGCCAATTCCCGAATCATAGTATTGCCTAACCGGGTTTTTCCTATTGGTAAGGTTTTGCACACCAGCGATAAAGCTGCCTGTCCTATTTTTGTATTGTGTTTTCCATTGCATTTGTAGATCAATTCTGAAAATATCTGGTAGCTTTTCTTCATAAATACGCGTATTATCTAGCACCGTCGTTTTTCTTATAATTGATTGTTGAAGATTGATAGGAGTAACGCGAACACCTCCATGATTTGTAACTTTTAAATCCAATGCGATTGTGGATGTCTTTTTTGTATTCAGGTTCCATTCTTTCCCCATCGTAACAGATAAAATACTATTTGAATTGAATCTGGTATTTCTCCAAATCAAATCGGAGGCCTGGTATTTAGATTGATACAAGCTTAATGTACTTAAAAAATAAAATTGATCATTCCAAAACCTTTCAAGGGTCATTTCAACCCCATAATTTTTACCCCTGCCTTTGTTACTTAAAGCAGCAATGACATAGTTATCCTCTTGATTGATTAAACTAAAACTAGTTTTAGTTGACGCTGAAACTGGAATAGCATACAATGATTGATAATAAGCTTCTATTTTAAAATTCCAATTTTGTTTAAATTGAATATTATAGCCAACTACATAATGCTGCGCTTTGCTAAAATCTAAATTTCTATTGGGTTGGATAGAATCTAGGCCCACTCTTATTCTTGCAAAATAATTACCCAATGGTTGTGTTTGTGAATGTAATCCGTAACCGGCAGAAAAAAATTGTGCTCTTCCTGTTTGAATACGAATACCCATTCTTGGCTCTATTGCAGCACTTCGGTTGAGTGCAAAATATTGACCATGTAGTCCCATTAGGAATCTAATTTTATTAGACGGATCTAGTTTCCATTGTAAAAAGTACTGACTCATTCTAGTATCGCCTTCTTCTTTCACTTTGTCTTTTAGTATATTGCTTACTGCTTCTCTTTGATTTAAAAAAAAGTTTCTCCCATTTGTATTGAACCCAACTTTGATTAGATTTTTTTTGTTTATTTTATGAGTAGCAACAATTGATAAAATAGTATTTCCTTCTTGAAATTGATTATTTCTAGTCACTATTAATGGCCCATTGATTTTATTATAGTAATTATCTTCTTCCCTATATTTTGTTCCATTGAAACTATAAATAGTTTTAAAGGATGTTTTATTGCCGATATTGAAAGTATGAATCAGTCCAGTAGATGCAGTATTGCTTAGATCTAGCGTGCCACTTCTTGAAGATGTATTTCGTATGAAATTTAAAGAATCATTTAGTGCGATTCTATTTTGACTACTTAATCCACCAAAACCAAAAATCGAGAAGTTTCCGATATTTTTTGTAGGTAAATTAATATGATACGAAAGGTCTTGAAATGTCGTGCTTGCATCACTAATTTTAAATCCTAGCTGTTCCATTAAAGTCAAAAATCCGTATCTGTAATTGACCAAATAGGAACTTTTGCTCCCTTTTTTGAAATAACCTTCAGAGGTCAAGTCGACGCCAATAGTGCTCGCGGAAAAACTAAACTCCCTTTTGTTGTTATTTCCTTTACGTAAATAAATATCAAAAACGCCAGATAGGGCATTGCCAAATTCAGAAGGGAATGCACCAGTAAGAAAATCTGAATTGGCTAATAATTGAGCACTTAAAATAGAAATGGCTCCTCCAGAAGTGCCTACTCTTGCAAAGTGATTGGGATTAGAGATTTCAACGCCTTCCATTCTCCACAACAATCCATTGGGTGCATTGCCCCGAATACTTAGCGCATTAATATCCCCAGTATTAGACACCCCAGGGAAGGAAGTAGCAATTCTTGAAGGATCATTTAATCCAGCCGCAAACCTTCTTGTTTCTTCTACACTAAACATTCTACCACTCACTAATGCGGCATCATTCAATGGTCTTGTTTTATTTTGACCACTCTGTACAATAACTTCTTTATTGTTATTGATATCTTCTTCCATCTCGACCAACAATAAAGTTTCTTTGCCTGATTCAATTGCTATATTGGGAATAGTGATGGTCTTATAGCCTATATATAAAATTCTGATGCTGTATCTACCAACTGGGATAAAATCAAACTTAAAAGCCCCATCCTTATTGGAAATTGTTTTTTTATTATTATCACCAATAAGCTCAATTGTTGCCCCACTTAGAGACGTTTTGATAGACTTATCAATGGTTGAGCCACGTAATGTTTGTAAAGGCTTATCCTGAGCAGCTGCTTTATTAAAAAGCAATATAATGATTAGGAAAAAATAGGTTGTTCTCACTGTAAATAAATTTAATTAACTTTTTAATATAAGTTGATTAAAATACAGGGATATTTTAAAAAAGAGCAGTAATTATAAATGTGCTTGAATAAACTCCTTGCAATAAAGTTTTATTGTATCTCTGACCTTTGAAAATTCAAGCATAATCTCATGTTCAGAACCAATGCATTTAGCAGGGTCTGTAAAATTATGATGAAATTTTTAATGAATTTGGTGTGACAATTGCACACATCTATATTTCACCCTATCATTGGAGAACATCACTTAAAGCACCAGTTGGATTTAAAATGGTTTATTGAGTACAAGTTCTTAATGTTTTATCAATAAAGTTCACTATTACCAAAAAGTGAACTTTATCATTTTTCTATCTAGTTAGAAATCAACGCTTTAGTTTTGAAGCGCTAAAATTGCGCTAAATAA
>CAINEC010000045.1 GCA_903847585.1 uncultured Bacteroidota bacterium | reverse complement strand
TTGAAATTGATAAAGACGCGAAAGTAATATCAGAGTGGTTCGGAAGAACGATTATTCATTCCGACCGACGATTTACGTACGAAGAAGCACAGCAAGTAATTGAAACAGGAGAAGGAGATTTAAAAGAAGAAATTTTAGTGATGCAAGCACTTGCGCAAAAAATGCGACAAGAACGCTTTAGTCATGGTGCAATTACATTTGATAAAGTTGAAGTTAAATTTAAGCTCGACGAAAAAGGGATGCCGGTTGATGTTTATCTGAAAGAAAACAAAGACAGCAATAAACTAATTGAGGAGTTTATGTTGCTTGCGAATAAAAAAGTAGCGGCATTTGTAGGACAAAAATTATCCGAAGAAAAAGGACACGAACAAACATTTGTCTATCGTATACACGATAAGCCCGTTCCAGAGAAACTAGAAAACTTTTCATTTTACGCAGCTAAATTCGGACATAAATTAAAAATCAATTCAGAGAAAGCGGTAGCACAATCGTTGAATCAATTGATGAAAGATATCAAGGGCAAACGCGAAGAAAATGTGTTAGAGCAATTAGCAATTCGTACCATGGCCAAAGCTGTTTATACTACGCAGAATATTGGTCACTACGGATTAGCATTTGATTTTTATACGCACTTCACATCTCCTATCCGTCGATATCCAGATGTGATGGTACATCGTTTATTAACGCATTATTTGAACAATGGAAAGTCGGTGGAGCGAGAAGGATTAGAAGAGCGATGCAAGCATAGCACCGACATGGAGATAAAAGCATCGGAGGCAGAACGATCTTCGGTGAAGTTTAAGCAGGCGCAATATTTAATGGGTCGCGAAGGGGAAGTGTTTGAAGGAATGATTTCAGGCGTAACGGAATGGGGAATATATGTAGAGTTAATCGATAGTAAATGCGAAGGGTTGATACGTGTTCGCGACTTGAAAGATGATTACTACGATTTAGATGAGGCGAACTATTGCTTAGTAGGAAGAAGAACGAATCGTCGATTTCAGCTAGGCGATCCCGTTAGAGTGAAGTTAAAGTCGGCGGATTTATTAAAAAAGCAAATTGACTTTATGATGTGGGATTTTTCTAGCAGTGAAGGTTCTGAAAGTAAAGAAAGAAGAATCAGCAACAAGAAAGACAAGCCTCGCGGATTTGCAAAGCCTGTTACGAAGAAAGGGAAGAGCAAGAGGAGAAGATAGTTTACCTCGATAAAAGATAATTTTTCAAAACAGAAAAATCATTTTCCATCAACACACTTTGTTTCTGAGCGTGCTCAATTGCTTTTAATGCAGGTGGAAGCTCTGGAGTAATATGTAAAGTATCAGTCACTACATCGATAAACTTAGTTGGATGTGCGGTCTCTAAAATAATTCCTTGAATGTTGTTTTTTCCCTCCGAAAATTCTTTCCAGCCTAATAATCCAACAGCACCATGAGGATCTAAAACATAATTGTTGTTTTGATAAGTATCTACCATCATTTTTCTAGTTTCTTCATCAGAGTAAGTATATCCAACAATGTCTTCACCCATTGCTAAATGTGATTTATAAAAATCATTCATACGAGCATAGTTACTTGGATTACCAACATCCATTGCATTCGAAATTGTTGCAATCGTTTCTTGCGCAGAATAATTCCCAGTTTTCAAATAGTTTGGAATCGTATCGTTCGCATTTGTTGCAGCAATAAATCCACTCACAGGTAATCCCATTTTTTTGGCGATTAATCCAGCAGTGAGATTACCAAAGTTTCCACTTGGCACTGAATAGTAAAACGGAATCGATTTATCTTTTAATTGACGATATGCATCCACATAATAAAAACTCTGAGGGATTAATCGCGCAATGTTGATACTATTTGCAGAACTTAATCGGTAATGATTGTTCAGCCGTTGATCAAGAAAAGACTGCTTCACTAATCGTTGGCAATCATCGAACGTTCCTTTTATCTCTAATGCAGTAATATTTTTTCCGAGTGTGGTAAGTTGTTTTTCTTGCAGTGGACTCACCTTTCCCGAAGGATATAAAATAATTACTTCGATACCGTCTACATCATAAAAACCATTTGCTACCGCACTACCGGTATCACCAGACGTTGCTACAAGGATGGTTAGTTTTTTATTTTCATTCTTATTTAGCAACGCCATCGTGCGCGACATAAATCGCGCACCCACATCCTTAAACGCAAGTGTTGGTCCGTGGAATAATTCAAGAATAAACGTTTGATCATCTAATTGAACAATCGGAACGGGGAAATTAATTGCATCATCTGTAATATTTTTTATTTCTGATAATGATAAATCAGGATGTAAAAAACGCTTTGCTATTTCAAATCCGATTTCAGCAAAGGAATAATGTTGAATGTTTTCAAAAAATGAATGAGGCAATGCCGGAATTGATTCAGGCATATACAAACCATTATCTTCTGGTAAACTTTTCATAATGGCATCCGCCAATGAAACACGATGATTGATATTGTTGGTAGAATAAAACTTCATAACTTATTTAATTTGTTGCGCGCCTTTGGTGTTCACATTTGAAATATAAACATCAACTCCCATTTTATTTTTTTTGTAAATACTTTTCATTGCTGCTGCAGCTTTTTGAGCGTTCTTTTTTCTTTTCGCAATACAAAAGATAGAAGGACCAGACCCACTGATACTACAGGCTAATCCGCCATTCAGTAATGCTGCACCTTTTACTTCATCGAAATGCGGAATTAAACTTTTTCGGTGAGGCTCCGCAACGAAGTCGGTAATACTATCTGCTAGTAATTCGAAATTATTCGTGTGCAAGGCATGAACAAACGAAGCGGTATTACTCCACTGGCGAGCACCGGTTTTTAAATCGATTTTTTTTGGTAATGCTTTACGCGAATCACTAGTTTTTAATTCGTAATGTGGATGAACTACCACCACGTATAGTTGTTTTGGAACGGGTAATGAAATCGTTTCTGCCATTTCATTATTGCGACAAAGAACAATTCCCCCTAACAGTGACGGAGCTACGTTATCAGTATGTGCAGTGCCGCAAGCAATACGTTCTCCTTCCATTGCGAAAGAAACTAGTTCTTGCTTTGAAAGCGGACTACCTAAAAATAAATTAGCAGCGTATAATCCCGCAACCGAACTAGCAGCACTAGAACCGAGTCCGCTGCTTAATGGCATTTGTTTCTTTAAATAAATATCAAAACCTTGTTTCGAATTCAAATGATTTAATAAAGCCTGAATAGAAATCGCAACGATGTTTTCATTGATGTTTTTCGTTAATTTTTTTCCATCGCCGGAAATAGACTTGATAATTAGTTTGTCAGATGTATTAGGTACAATTGTAACTAAATCTCCAACACCATGAATGGCCATTCCAAGAATATCAAATCCACAACCGATGTTAGCAACAGTTGCAGGTGCGAAGACACTAATTTTTTTTGCTTTCATGGATTAATCTAAATAACGACTACAACTAATAATTTCTGCAAACACACCAGCGGCAGTAACCTCTGCACCGGCACCAGGTCCTTTTACTACGAGTGGTCGATCGTGATAACGTTCAGTAGTGAACGAAATAATATTATCGCTTCCCGATAAATTATAAAACGGATGATTTGTATCTACTTCTTTTAAGGCAATGCTAGCTTTACCTTTTTCTAATTGAGCAATGAAACGAAGCTTTTGATGCTTGTTAGTTGCTCTAACCATTTTATCAGTGTATGATTTATTATGTTTTTCTAATGCTTTATAAAAGTCATTAACTGATTTTGCTTTCATACAATCAGCAGGAAGCAACGACTCTATACGAATATCTTTTAGCTCGATAGATAAACCCGTTTCACGAGCAAGAATTAATAATTTTCGTGCTACGTCTAATCCACTTAAATCAACACGAGGATCAGGTTCGGTATAACCTTTCGCCTGTGCGTCCTTCACTACTTCGCTGAATAGATTCGTACCATCGAACGTGTTGAAAATATAAGAGAGCGTTCCTGATAAAACAGCTTCGATACGGTGAATAGAATCACCACTAGCTAATAAATCTTTTAGTGTATTAATCACAGGAAGTCCAGCACCAACATTTGTTTCATACAAGAAAGAAACGTTTCGCTTTTTAGCAACGTCGTGTATCTTTCGATATGAAGTCATCTTACCAGCATTGGCAATTTTATTTGGTGTTACAATAGAAATACTATTATCCAATATAGTTTCGTAATGAGGAGCTACAATATCACCACCTGTACAATCCACAATTATACTTTGCGGAAGGTTTAGCGATTTTACGTGTGCAATGAACTTTTTAATATCGGCCTTCTCTCCTTTTTCTAATTCAGATTTCCAATTTTTGATGGTGATACCTGACTCATTAAAGAGCATTTTTTTACTATTAGATATTCCTGCTAAACAAATTTCAAGTGATTTGTTTTTTCGGATATGCGTAGCGTGAGTATCGATTTGGTGAAGGAGCGTGCTTCCTATTAAACCTGTTCCAACAAGGAATACGTTTAACGTTTTCACATCTGAAAGGAAGAACCCCTGATGTAAAGAGTTAAGTGCCTTTACTAAGTCTTTCTTATGAATAACAACACTAATATTAAGCTCGCTTGACCCTTGTGCAGTTGCGACAACACTAATACCATTGTTGCCGAGTGCTTGAAATAATCTTCCCGAAACACCAGGCTGATTGCGCATGTTTTCACCAATGACAGCAACGATAGAAAGATTGTTTTCTATTCGAAGTTTGTCAATGAGTTTTGCTTTAATTTCTAATTCGAATGCCGCTTCAATTGCCTTGGCTGCTTTTGTTGCATCATCAGGCTTAACCGCAAAACTGATGGTATGTTCAGAAGAACCTTGAGTAATTAAAATAACATTGATGGCAGCTTGTGATAATGCATTAAAGAGTCTACCAGAAATTCCAGTTACGCCGACCATACCACTACCCTGCATCGTTAACAAACTAATATCATCGATGGATGAAATACCTTTAATGATATGTGTTCCATTTGTTGCTTTAACAGAAATTAATGTTCCTGGTACATGAGGACGAAATGTGTTTTTAATCCAAAGGGGAATACCTTTATCTAATGCAGGCTGAATGGTTGGAGGATGAATAACCTTTGCGCCGAAGTGTGATAACTCCATTGCTTCGGTGTAGGTCATGGTTGGAACACAAAAAGCTTTCTTCACTTTACGAGGGTCAGCAGTCATAACGCCATCCACATCCGTCCATATTTGAATTTCAGATGCTTTAAGCGCTGCGCCGAAGATAGCAGCGGAATAATCAGAGCCACCACGACCAAGCGTTGTCATTTCTCCGTTGGAAGTAGCACCGATAAATCCAGTGATTACACCAATGCCTTTTATCTTTTTAAAGTGATTAACAATATTTTTATTTGTTGTAGGAAAATCAACACGAGCAGATCCAAAATGTTCGTTTGTGCAGATTAATAATCGAGCATCAACAAACGAAGAAGGA
>CAINEC010000044.1 GCA_903847585.1 uncultured Bacteroidota bacterium | reverse complement strand
TTACTAACAATAATGTTTAAGAAATACAATAAACTACCTGTTTTTACATTGTAGCTATACTATACTTTTGCTATATGCAAAGAGCAAAAAAGTTTCTGATTATTTTTTCGATTACTATCGGCAGCCTGCTACTGATTGGAGTCATTGCTGCTATGATTATTGGTCCGCGGATGAAAGAAATTACCGTTAACCAAATCAATAAACAACTTACTGTTCCCGTTAAGGTAGATGATATTGATTTTTCATTCATCCGAATGTTCCCTTACGCAAGCGTAGAGTTAAAAGGCGTTTCTTCGGATGGTGCTAAAATTCCGAATGCTAAAAATCCATTGATTAAAGCAGAGTCCATTTTCTTTTTGTTTAATATCTGGGATGTATTTGGAAACGATTTAAAATTAAAGAAGATTAGTCTTCATAATGCAGATCTAAATTTATATACTTCAAAAAACGGAAAAAACAATTTCGATATTTTCAAAAAAGATACGGTTCCTTCTACTACTAATGAAACCGTAAAACTTGCCATCGAATCTTTCGAATTAATCGATGTTGACTTTCATTATCGAAACAATGAAATTAATCATGCTTATGATTTATCGTTTTTAAATACAGAATTTAAAGGCGCTTTTACTTCGGATGTTTATGACTTGAAAGCAAACGGTGATCTATATGTAATGCAACTCGCTATGAATAATGTGAATTACATCGATCATAAAAATGTTCACCTCGATTTACAAACGAATATCAATACAACAACGGAATCCTACGTCTTTTCAAATTCGAAAATGAAAATGGAATCACTGGAATTAGCGGTGGATGGAAAAATTACAAAGTCAGAGAAAGGAAGACTTTTTGACTTATCCATCATCAGTAATGAAACAACCATTACAGGATTACTCTCACTGATTCCAGGAACCTACAGCGATAAATTAAACAAGTACGATTGTGATGGTAAAGTAGATTTCAAACTAACGATCAACGGCGTTTATTCTGAAAAATCAACACCTACCATTTTAGCGGAGTTTGGAGCAAGCAATGCAAGCATGAAGCCTAACGGTGGCGAATATGCCCTAAAGCAGATTTCATTCAAGGGCTATTATAAAAACAAGATTTCGGCCGCAAAACCTTATGATCAACTAATCATTAATAATTTTTCTGCGCAGCTTGAAAACCAACCGATACAAGCCAATTTTACGATTGAAGACTTCAACAATCCCAATGTAAATATTTATACAAAGGCCACCTTAAACCTTGAAATTGTTAGTCAGTTTTATAAACCTGATACGATTGAATCAATGTCGGGAACATTTACCATTGATGGAAAAATTGCTGGACGAGTAAAGGAAAAAACTAGCTGGACATCTGAAGGATCATTAAGTCTTAATGCCGTAAATTTTAAATTAAAACAAAAGGAAATTGCATTCACTAATTTCAATGGCAATATCGTACTTACGCAAAACAGATTATCGGTTCAGAATTTCAAAGGTAATATTGCAGGTAGCGACTTAAGTCTGAATGGTAACATCGATAATTTATACGGCTATTTGTTAACCGATCAACAGCCAGTAAGTGTAGATGCTCAATTTTACTCGAGGAATATTGACCTTAATGAAATACTAGAAGATAAATCTACCTCTACTGCTTCCGATACTACTTACCGACTTGATTTTGATCCACGGATTAATTTAAATCTGAATGTAAATATCGGAATGTTGTCCTTCAGAAAATTTCAAGCATGGCAACTTAAAGGTGATATCGGTTTGCATGATAAAGTACTTAACACAACTAATTTGTCGATTAAAACTTGCGAAGGAACATTGCTATTGGATGGAGAGATGAATGCCAGGGATAAGGATAGTTTGTTGATTACCTGCAATGCGAACATCCGTCAGATTGATATGAATACCTTGTTTTATCAGTTAGGTAATTTCGGACAAGAAGTGATTACAGATAAAAATATCAAAGGAAAAGTAACTGCTTCTGTTCAGTTTGCTTCAGCATGGAGTAAAGATTTGCATTGCAACATGAATCGTATTTACACGCAAAGTACTTTAACCATCGAAAATGGCGAGTTGAATAATTTTGAACCGATGCTTGCCTTGAGTAAGTATGTTAAAGGCGCCGATTTTAAAAATATCAAGTTTAATACACTAAAAAATACTATTGAAATTAAGAACCGAAGCATTGTCATTCCTACGATGGAAATTAAAAGCAGCGCAATGGACTTAACGCTGTCTGGAACTCACTCCTTCGATAACATAGTAGATTATCATTTTCAACTTTACTTATCGCAATTACTAGGTAAAAAAGTAAAGGATATGAATACAGATTTTGGCACGATTGATGACGATGGGCTAGGAAGAATGAGAATTTATTTGAGTATGAAAGGACCTGTATCTTCTCCTAAAATTACCTACGACAGAAAAGGGTTTGAGCAAAATCTTGAAAAAGAT
>CAINEC010000043.1 GCA_903847585.1 uncultured Bacteroidota bacterium | reverse complement strand
CACCTTCCTGGCCAGATAGAAATGTCACCGTGTTCGTTTTTTGCACCTCCGAATTTCAGAGGTGCTTTTAATCCTTTTTATAAATATTCAAGAGTCTCAGGGAGTATCTATTCTCTCTCGAATTTATTATTTTTTTCACTATTCACCAACGAAATACGTAACCCTTGCAGCAATGACGAGACCTGCTGAATATCCGATTTTGGTTCAAAAAAATTTAGGTTTTTTTTGTTATCGCACTTAAATAACAATAAACTTTCAGCGATTATCTATTTTACTTAAAAAAACACAACCTTTATTTTAATGTAAATTTCTATTTTTTCATTTTTAAATGACTAAATTTTTTTACTATCACCAAAATCTACAAACATACTACATGATCGCATTTTACATAAATCCTAGTGATTTTCAAGAGTTAAATGCTCGCCCGTGTCACGTCATTCTTTTTGTTGATTGCAATTGATCTTGCAGAATGAAGAGTGGCTTGTCGCCAGGGATGATTGGCTTTTGGAATATTTTTTTTAATTTCATCTAATTTTATTCCCAATTGTTTAGCATCCACAATTTCTGGATTTCGTCTCGCGGCTTTTTCATATACAACATAATCCAGTATTTTTCCTTGATTTAAAATCGTAATACCACCGCTCATATCTTCACAGACTGTCACCAAAGCGTGTTGTAATCGATAACCTTTTGTATTCGTTTGTATTTGATATATTTTGTTTTTATAGCTGATTTCTAGGTTTTTTGTGATCTTTCTATCTTCTTGGTAACTAAAAATCTGATCTAATTTTTCTTTTGCGGGTAACGCTTTTCGATGCGCATCTACATTGCTTCTGGGGTTCACTGCAAATTTAGAATTATGTATTTTTATGTATTCAGGTAAAAATGCATTGCCGTCCTGAATAGTATTGATTCCGCGCAAGCGGAGTTCTTTGATTAGACGATCTTGTAGCGTCTCATTAGCACGTTCCACGCGTCCCTTCGCTTGAGCCGAGTGAGCGCAAATAATGGTAACGCTCAGTTCTCTCATCGCTCGGCTAAATTGTGTTTCAGCATGCTCTGATGCGCTGGGTCGATTGATTCGAAATATACTGTGTTTATCATTATAAAATGCTAATGGCATACCGTAACGTTCAATGTACTCTCGTGTCAATTTAAAATAGCCTTCTGTCGTTTCAGTCGGCTCAAATCGCATGCCAACAATCTGACTGGTCGCGTCATCAATAAATACTAATAAACAGCATGTAGGCCCTCTTTCTTCAAACCAAGCATGCGGTGACCCATCAATTTGTATCAGCTCTCCGAAACACGCTCTTCGCTCTCTCTGTGGATGAATGACAGCCATCTTGTGACGTTTTGGATCCCATAGCCTCCATAGGATCATCCACTGTCGCAGCGTCTCTTTACTCACCACTATTTTATCTCGTTCTTCAAGCTTCTCAGCAGCTAGTGTTGGGCCAAAATCAGAATAGTGCTGATGCACTAATTTTTTTGCTTGCGCTTTAATGGTATCGTTATATCGATGATTGCTTGACTGTCCACGGCGCTTTGATAGGAGGGCTTTTACCCCTTCCCGCCGATAGCTTTTAACGAGGCGGATAATTTGCCTTTTTGAGAGCGATAGCAAATCCATTGCTTTTTTTTGCTTTAAACTTCTCTCTGCTACTCGCTGTATCACTGCCACACGATTTATTTCTTGAGCACTCATTGTTAGTAATCCTTCTGGCATCATTATTTCCTCGATTGTTAGTAACCTGCCGAGGGTACTGAAATCGCGGATCAAAAGGTGACATTTCTACTTTGCCAGAAGGTGACATTTCTACTTTGCTCTAACACCATTGCTTTGTTATTATCACATGCACCCATCGGGCCGTGCTTGGTGGTAGCGCCCAGCTCTGTTTGTTTTGTATGGTTAGAGGAGTTAGCAAAATTTGCACCCACTCTCATGCCGCATACACTCTATAATGCGACTGATCGTACAGCCTTGATTAATTCATTAGGTAAAATGGATATCTTAATTTGCAGTTATGGTTTGTTGCATCAAGCAGGTGATTTGTTATTAGATAAATCCTGGAAAATGGTCATTTTAGATGAAGCGCAAGCGATCAAAAATGCTGAAACAAAACGTTGGAAATATGTAACACAATTAAATAGCAAATGTAGGGTAGCATTGACAGGGACACCGATTGAAAATCATTTGGGAGAATTAT
>CAINEC010000042.1 GCA_903847585.1 uncultured Bacteroidota bacterium | reverse complement strand
GATTGTGGAATTTTTATTTGTCTCAAGAGTTGGCGAACCAATAATTAGTTCACGATTAAATATATTTTCACTAATCAACAATCCTTGCTCAAGTAAATTGATAATAGCAGTTTTCTCAGAAGACTCGTTGAATCTTTGGATTTTTAAATTCATGGCAAAACCACCACCATCAAATGAAACATCATTGTATCCCTTACTTTGAACAAAAGAAGCAAGCTTATCTAGTGAGACTGTAGCGTTCACAGTAATCAGATAAACCTTTTGATCTGCTAAATAAAGGCTACTCAAAACTTCAAATTTCTTTATATTACCATTTGATATCGAGACAATTTGGTCTTCTACTAAACTGTCATTTAATATCTCTGATCTTGAAGAAACAAAAGTTCCGAATGCTTGTTCTATAGCAAGTCTAAGTGCGCTGCTTTTAGCTGCCTCCTCCGTGATTCCAGTTGAGGAAACGTTGATGCTAACTTCAGTTATTTGACCATATGAAAACATGCTCAGCATAAATGTCGCCCAAAAAACCAATTGTATTTTTTTCATAATTTCTTTATTTCATTTCTCTGTAAAAAATAAGCACTATTCACTTTGGATTTACAAACTCAAGAAAATCAAAACTTTCGAACGGGTCGAATCCTCCCTCTATAATCTTTCCGTACACGTCGCAAAACGGCAATATTATTATGTGTGATAGATCTTACGATGTTGCTTTCTATTGAGTCGCCGCCGTCAGTTCCAACACGATCAGATCCTGACACTTGTCCACGGATACCAAACATAACATCCAAGAGCATCGAGGAGTTTCTTTGAAATTCGCTGTTTAAAAAGATAAATCCAGTATCTGATTTTGTGAGATACGGAAATATAAAATTGGAACTGAAATTATCTTTTATATAGTAAGGATTTCTATATTCAAAAATTGAAATATTTTGACTGAATATATTCTGATAAACCAATTTCATATCATCAAAGCTCGGTGCGACCCAATCACTATACCCATTTAAAAAGTGGGTAGCGCAGAATGAATCCATATTTAAAAAGGTTGATTTTGGACCATGATTGAAAGGATATATGGACGAAATACTATCACTGTTAACATCACAGATTGAAGCCACCAAGCCATGACCGTTTTCCTCGTAAACAACATATCCACCCAACTTAAATTTTGATCTTATTCCCATTGAATGAATTGTATATTTTTCTAACATATTCAGCTGTTCCAATGATTGTACATCATTCCAAACGAATCGGGCAACCGTATCTTTTGCATGATATAAATAAATATGTATATTAGGTAAATAACGCAGACGTTCTGTATTGTCTCGAACTTTTTTGGGGTGATATGGACGAACATTATAAACGGCTTCTCCTGATGCTCCAAACGACCTAAACCATGAAAATTCACCATTTCGTGGATAGGAGAATTCCGTATTTGTATTAAAATTCAATTCTGTATTGTAATAATTACTAATTTTTGAACCATCGTTAACTTCGAATAACGTTGTATAAAACTCCCAATTGTTGATAAATCCCAAAAGGACCTCAATTGATTTAGCTTTTCTAAAATAAATATTTTTCTTAGCGCCATCGGAAACAACCACAACAGGAAAGGTTTTTTTATTTAACTTTTCATAGGATTCAACTTCTGAGGGTGTCATCGCTATCGAACTGAGTGTTTTTTGTAGATAATCCATACAAATATCTAAGTTACCATTAGCTACAGTCATCACTTCTATTGGAATCTTCCAATTTTTACTCACATCATCTACACTTTGCGGTTCACCGTTGTTAATAGTATAGTCAAATGCTGTTTGCATAGGTTCATGTAACACGCCTATCAATTCACACATTGCATTGATTTCACCTTGCTCGTTCAATAATTGTTGCTTTATATTTAGCGAAAAAAGGCCACCCTTTATTAACACCTCAACACCCCTTGATTGAACAAAGCTCGTTAGCTTATCCACCGATACCAATGCCTTAAGTGTTACCGCCCAATTACCATTAGGTAACTCTGCCTCGTTCAATATTTCAAAAGACTGAATATTTCCCGAACTAACAGAAGTGATTTGATCAGAGACCATTTCATCATTTAAAATCTCCGTTTTTGCCGAAATGAAGGTACCAAACGCCTGTTCAATAGCCGTTCTTAAAGCACTTTGTCTAGCATTGTCAAGTGAAGAACCCTGACCACTAACAGTAAGCAAAACTGTTTTTTCTGCAGTTTGTGCAAATTGACTGCCGTAAAACACAAAACATAAAGTCAATAATAAATATTTTTTCATAATTTCTTATTTTATTGCACGCCCATAAATAAAAACCATTCTCTTATCATCGCCATTTGGAAAGACCGAAAGCAATTCCAACCCTTGGGAGAATCCCACAGAATTTTGCCTAATCTGTTCAACGGACTCTACAATAGTAGTGACATTATTGGCCGAATCCTTGGATTCTTTAGTTGTAATCACCATATCCATGGAAATATTAGCTCCATTTAAAAAAGTACTTGCCTGGGATTGGGCTTTAACCTGAGCTACACGATTCATTGTAGATTCACTTGTGTATTTGGCTTTTTCAAGACTAATAACAGAAATCAAATACTGATGATTATAATCGTCTACAATTTTCACCCCTTCAAATGATGTTGCTGTGTACATTCGTTTTAAAAAATTGCCTAAGCTCGTTTTTTCATTATTAATACTTTGCCCTTTGACAGAAAGACAAAATAAAATAGATAGTAGTAATAACAGTTTTTTCATGTTAATTTTTAGGTAAATATTTCTTGTACCAATAAATTCTAAAGTCATCATAATTATTATTCCCAGTTCCATTTAACAGCCAATCTTTATACTCACGTATTCTAGGAGAGCTACGTTTCGCAGTTGGTGACGGAGAAAAAAGATCGATTATTATTATTTGACGGCCAAACATTTCAACCACGTTTTCATGTTCAGATGAAATTTTACACACTTTGCCAAATTGACTCCTGTACCATTTTTTAAAAAGATTTTTGGCAGAATTGGTACCTCCAAAACTTGTAAAGTAAATTGTTTCAACACAACCATCTTTAAGCCATTTAAATAACTCAGTGTTAAGATCTTCAGGTTGTATTTTACCCATTTCCTTGTCCGTGCTAAATTTTTCAACACGGGTCACATTAACAATGTCAGTAATTGAAATTTTGATTTTCCTTAAAAAAGATAAAATATCGTTGATTTCAGGGCATCCATTTGGATATAATTTATTCCCCGGATAAACTTGATCAAGAAACCGCCAAAATTCATTCGTATTACCGTAGTAAAATTCCAATTTTGCAGTATAGGGCATAGGAGGATGTGTTCCAATAATTAAATACTTCGCATCTTGAGAAATTGGAAATTTGAAAAGCCAAGGATGTTCTAACTTGATTAAGTTCATTTATTGGGATTATGGGCATGTTTCAATATTTTGATGGTATCCAGTTTTTCAACTTCAGACAAGGGCAAATAATAATCAAAAACTTGATATCTGACATTCATGTTGTTTTTAGAAGGTATTGTTTTGTATGGTATTTGCATCCTACCGCTAAACAACGTTTCAAAATCAATGCTTCCATTTATACTACCACCATCATAATCAGTTCTGTATAAATTGACTCGGTAACGACCATTACGTTCGAGCTCACTTAAGTCAGATGGATAATTAATGTCTAAATAATATCCATTCGAAATTTTTCTTTTCGTCAATAATCCATGAATAAAGACATAATGAATAGAATCATCAATTTGAAGATTGCCTTGATAAAAATAATTTGCCTTTAAATGCTGGTAGTGTTTATTAACATCTTCGACCAGATTCTTATTATAAAACGGCGTGTAGTTAATTATGTCCTCATTCGAAACGATATCATAGTTCAATAAGCTAAGGGTTGTTCTCTCAAATAAAGAATACATAATTCTTATAGATTCAAAGTTTCGTAAATAAACGGAACCATTTAAAGTTACTAATTCGAAATATTTACTTCCCGATTGTTTGGCAAATTCAATTTCAGATTCACTCATCTTAACTGCTTCTACGGTATTAATGAAATAATCAATAAAAACATCCAAATTACTATTTGGGCGACATTCTACAGTAAATCTAATCTTGTATATTTCCTCAGACAGAAGTTCATTCGTATTTTTCCAATATTGACTATAACTCCCTTCGCTTAACATTCGTTGTAAATCTACACGAATATCAGATTTCAGCGGGGGAACTACATCTAATTTAAAATCAATAGAATTATCGAGGATGATCAAACTCTTACGAGCCATATCTAAAATAACTTTTTCTTCTGCTGCAGCTTGTAATTTTAATAACTTTAAATTCATGCCAAAAACTCCACCAGCAATTGTTGTCACATATCCCTTACTTTCTGTTATCTTCTGCATTTGCGAAATTGAGACTGTAGCACTCAATGTAATTGCCACATTAGAATCAGGAAGGATGTTAGAAGACAATAAATTAAAACTAATAACTGATCCTTGAGATAATGAAGTAATATTGTCACTTACAAAAGAATCGTTATTGATTACAGTCTCAGAGGAAATAAAGGTGCCAAAAGCCTGCTCAATGGCGCTTCTAAGTGCATTTTGCTTCGCTTCATCCTGTGTTTTGCCACTTCCACTCACAACGAGGGTTACGGTTTTATCGTCTTGAGCGTCTTGTGCATTTAACTGACACGATAATGCCAATAAAATCATTAAAAATATTCTTTTCATGTTATTAATTATCTCCAATTTATGTTATTATACGTTATGGACTTTGGTTGATTGCGAGCTTGCTCTACAGCAACTTCCCGATAAGCGCCAACCCGTAATTTATCTAATTCAAAATTTCGAACTGATTGTTTTTCCTCTGACACAGCATCTCTTTTAGATTGATTTTCTCTGTACATGTCATCTCTTTTACCTTTTTCCTCTGCTATTCGTACTTGTTCTTTCTGAGCAGCAATTTTATCGGCATACTGCTTCATTTTAAATTCCCACCTGGCCTTCTCATCTGCTTTCAATTTTGCATCGATTGATTTTATAAATGCAGTTACAGTTGATTGACATGAAGCCATTGGGTTTATTGTACTCAGGATGTCACCCGTTTTTTCTGCACCTGTCGGATTTTGTGCTGCGGCCCAAATTAACTTTGCTTCATTTAATTTGATTTTACAATCAGCGTCTATTTTCTTTTGATAAATTGACCCCAATGTATCTAAACATTTGAAATAGCAGTCTTGGCAAACGTCTGGCACTAACGAAAGTTGATAAATAGCTTCGTCATATTTCTGTTGTTTGACCAATGTTTGAGCCTCTTTAATGATAAAATCACAATTGGTGCTGTAATAACTAATAATTTTTGTTTTGCCTTCTTCTAAAAATGCCACAATATCCTTATTCTTTGGATTCATTGTTTTAAATGCTTCGATAAATGCTTTATTTTCATTAGTTCCAACTCCTTTTACTGTTATCGTCGTATTTGAAAAAATGGTATTTGTGACAGCATCCCCAACATAAAGTGTGACATCTAAATTTTGAGCAATCAGTTGTGGCGGGCCTGCAACAATATCCTTTGTGCCCACATTTACATTTGCTGTGATAATAAATCTAGGATTTACTTGGCTTCCTCCCATTCCATTATTGCTTGCTATTTGACTTAGCTTGTTAGTAAGCAAACTTTTAGCTTCCGATGGAATTGCAATATTATCCGGCAAATAGGTGTTGAGAATTATTCGACCGAAATCGTCCAATTTCGCCTGAGCCGTAACTCCCGCAATGATATTTAGTATTACAAATACTGATAAAATTTTCTTCATATTATTGTTATTTTTCACCTAACACCAGAATTGCTTCCCCTAGTCCACGGGTCATTAACTTTACTTCAAAATCAAAAGGGGCAGCTTTGAAATATTTTTGTAAACCCTTGGCAAACTGACGAGCATCTAGTGCATTATTATTTGCATCGTACAGAGGGATCCGAACTTGATCACAGCGGATGATATTTTCTGTTGCGTCGGCCATGCTAAATTTTCCGTTTACCGTGTTTTTTTGAAGCCACTCATTCACATATTCTGTTATTTCTTTGCCTTCAATTTCCGTTTCCATGTCCTTATCCCAGCTATTCCATTTTTTTACGGTGAGAAGTATTTCTCTGCCGTTAAAAAACATGTCATCAAAATGAGATTGCAATTGAGCAGCAAAAGGATTGATATTTGATAAAATTGCATTCTGTAATAATACCGGAACAATGTCCGTATTATTCGGACTCCCGTTTCCTGTTGAAGATGCAATTCTTTTACTTGTATAAGCGTCAAATGCCTCTAAAATAAAAGATACTACCTTTCCATCGGGGGTAGATGTAACCGACCACCAAATTTGAATCATTATATCAGCCTTCGCTTTATTTTTTAATTTATCCAAAGGACTTTCAGCAATTGAGGATCCGCTTGCAACACTAGAAGTCATATTATCTTCTGCCGCTCTTGCCTCAATCGCTTTTAATTCTTGTTCAGCATCTTTTAATGGAAACCCTCTATCAATCATCAATGAGCCAATTTTGCTAATTACTTGGCCCAATTCAATGTCTTCTTGAAATGCTTGTTTGTAATTAGGTACTTTTTGTTTCGTTCCTTGATTATCAAAAACCGTATTAAAATACCGCTGTTCACACCAATTGTCACTTGGTAGTATCATCAATGTTGGCTTTTTTGCTTGGCCAACCAAGTGATTAGTATACAAGGACATACTAACCATAAATAGTAAAAAAGATAATTTTTTCATATTAAAACCCATTATTAAGTGCTTTTATTACATTTTGACCTTCTAAATATTTGCGCAATTCGTTTTTCGAAATAGAGACTTGGTACACTTTCCAATTATTTGTTCCAATGTTTGATGGCAAGGTGGTTTCAACTGCAGAGCTTCGAGTAAACATCGACCATGCTCCATTTTTTGCAAAAAAAGTTTTTTCGATGGTCTTAAAGTTCTCGCGCTCTTCTGTTTTGCTTAATAATGGCGGTTGCGTTGCACAACCGTTTATCGCAGAAATTCCTGAATAAAGAATTGCGTAAATTCCATCTTTTCTCGCTTGCACAATTTTATATTTTGCTCCTTTTTGGGAATCCCAAATCTTTATTGTTATATACCCATCGGTTTCAATCGTTACGCATTCGGTTTGAAATGTCCGTTTGTTATTTGCAAAAGAATAAACAGACATAACACCTATCGCAATAATAGTGAGGAGTATTTTGCTTTTCATGTTTTTCAAGAGTCGAATCTAATCAAAAATCATTTCATTCACAACTAGTGCCGCAGCCCATAGATCAAAGCTATTTTAATCTTTTGAGTAGACCGTAGATCCAACTTTGAGACTGCCACAAGAAGACATTGTGAGGATTTGGTCATCGGGAATAGTTCCTTCAGATGTTCTCGTATAGGAAATTCTGATTTTTCCAGGACTAATAACTTCCCAATTACCCCATGTACTCATCCCGCCAAACATAGTTGTACTTGAATTAAACGTTCCGTCCGACGAAAACTTCCATGCACCAGTTGGATTGCTGCTACTAGGATAAACCCAATCAAACCCAACAAGGCATTTTTTGGAACCCTCGGTTGATTCCACGTCTAATGCCGGAGCATCTGCCACTGAAACTTCTGCTGCTTCAGTTGACTCTGTAAATACCCCATTTTTCGAACTGAGTTAGATTCGACTTTTCGATTTTAATTATTATTTTCTAACTTTTGTAGAAAATAATTGATATTACATATATATTTGAGAATGAAGAAAACAATTTTTTACTTACCGGTTTTACTTTTATTCGGATTTCCTTTTCTGTTTTCAAGCTGTGGCAACAACAATGACAACAACAATGCCTCCGAAAACGAAATTCAAAATGAAGTAAAAACCAAAGATCCATTGGAGTTTAATAGTGTATATACATTTTGGGATGATAATACACCTGATGTGAATATTCACTTTGGTTGTGAGGAATGCGATCCAGGATGGCATATAGAATTTAAAAATGCAAGAACTGCCGTTTTATATGCTGAACCGACCCATCAAAGTAATCTAAGATCTTGTGTCTCTGATGTGACATATAGCTATAACCCATCAACAAAAGTTGTTACTTTATTATCAATCTCAAACAACAACGTAAATAATTCTTGTAAAAATAATTTCCTAGGTAATTGGAAATGGAATGAAGAAAGAGGTCGATTCTATTCACAGAATCATCCTGGTGCTGCTTTTAGAAATTAATTTTTTACCTTCTGCACCGTCCCACTTGACTTATTCTCTAGCTTCATAATCTTCCTTAAACCTATATTCTATTTTTGCGGGTGTGTGTGTGACTAACCCAGCGGTTTGTGGCTCTTTGTTAAAAGATGAACCATTCCATTCCTTCAACATACTCCTTGTGTTTCCCTTCGGGGACATTTTCAGCTATGCCAAAAAAAACTTTCTTAAGGGCGAACTGTAATTTCATTATAGTTTGAGCCCGGTATCTTGATATATATTTATTGCAAAACAACTTCTTTGCAGACAATTGAATTTCAAACTATAAATATGTAAACCATATGTAAACCGCTCTAAATCAACAAGGCCCCAGATTTCTCTGAGGCCTTGATTTTACTGGGTCGGGATGGCGAGATTCGAACTCACGACCCCTTGCACCCCATGCAGGTATTTTTCATTTTGTTATTTTTAGATATTTTTATTATTTGATTGATTATCAACATTTTACAAAATCCATATTTGGCTTTCTTTGTATTCCTTGAGGCTTTTTTAGCTAAAATGTTTGAACTATGTTTGAACCATCATACCATGTCATCATCTTTAAAAGTCATATTATTCAAAGGCAAAATCCTCAATAATGGTGAGCATCCAATCCTTATTCGAGTGATAAAAGACCGAAAATCTTCCTATCTATCAATTGGAGCATCAAGTTCATTAAAAAATTGGGATGTTAGAGCAGGACTTCCAAAAAAAAGTCATCCCGATTTTAAAGAACTTCTTTTATTAATTGATATAAAAAGGGCCGAGGCCAGTTCACTGATTTTTGGAATCAAAACCGCTAGTACGGTAGTATCAGCGCATGAAATCAAAAATAAAATAAAAGGGGCTCCTTCAACAGCCAGTCAAACCGTGGGAAAATTCTTTGATTCATTCATTTTAAGGATGGAAAATGCCAACCGAATCGGGTATGCCGATGCCTTCAGATTTACAAAAAACAGTCTGATGAATTTTAGAAACAAACATGATTTCAACTTTAGTGAAGTGACCCCGAGCTTTTTAGTCCGATATGAAGAATACCTCGATGGTCGAAATCTGGCCCCAAACACCATATTTTTATATCTACGCACATTCAAAACGCTCATCAACTATGCCAGAAAAGATGGAGTTGTCTCAAAAGAATATGATCCATTTGAGGGTATCAGTTTTGCAAAATTCCGCCGAGTAAAAACTCGAAAACGGGCATTACCAAAAGAGACAATTTTAAAATTCATGAACCTAGATGTGCCGCCCAGTAGCCATCTTTACCATTATTGGAATTATTTCAGATTTAGCTATTTGTGTTGGGGAATGAACTTCATTGACACCGCCTACCTTAAATGGTCAGATATTCACGGGGACACACTGGTGTATACTCGACAAAAAACCGGCGATGAATTCAATATCATGCTCGCGCCTCAAGTGATAGAGATATTGAAATACTATCGCACGGCCAACCTCAACCCTTTGGCTCCCTACGTTTTTCCGATTTTTAATGAAATCCACGAGAGTGCAAAAAGCAAAAGTTACCGCATCAAAAAAGTACGAAAGCAATACAACGACGCCCTCAAAGAAATTGGTGAGTTAATGGGTATTTCCACCAAACTCACATCCTATGTTGCCCGACATTCTTTTGCGAACGTCCTAAGGCAAAGTGGCGTATCCACTACCATCATCAAGGATGCAATGGGCCATGAGAGCGAAGCCATGACTGAAGTCTACACATCTCAATTAGATGCTAGTATTTTGGGTAACACAATAAACAATTCACTTTTATAAATTTGTTCGATGGCATCCATAGATGATTTTTCTGAATTCACTCTAGAAAGGTATCAAGCCCTATATGACAGAATTCGTGCAAAACAAGTGAAGCTTGTTTCAGAATTTTCCACTTTATCAAGGGACAATGAGAAAGGCTTTGAAGTGGCGAAAGTTCTTTTTATTCTAAATTCCTCCAAGGATGTTGAACAAAAATTCTCAAAGGCGTTGGATATTTTTGACTCTTGCTTTCCCCTGTGGTTCACAATGCCACAATTAATGGAATCAGTTGAGCCAATTAGATTGGAAATGTTGGAGGAATATGAACGTTCCCAAACTGTGTCCTACACAAAAACTTATTCAAAAACGGCAAAACGGTTTAAACTTTTTGGCTTTATCCCCACGCTCGCAAAAGTTGTGGAAGTTTATAATACAGCCGGGGAACTTCAGTATGCCGTGCATTTTGAATGGAACTTTAGTGTATCTAAATGGAAGGAACTTCGCAAGGCAAAGAACAAACAAGATGCTGATCAAATCTTGTCGACAATTTATTGGGAAAGTAAAATAGTTGATAAAAGACCCATTAGCGTTGAATCTCAGTTCCTTATTCGACTATATCGTAAACCAACACGAAAAAATCTTTTTCATGCCATTGTGAAATACCGCGCCATGAATGACTTTACTCAACAACTATCGGATTTAGACTTTGACAGTTTCTCAAAGAATTTCAATATCTATCAAGATCCTAAAATTCTTCGTCAACCAACACTGTCAGGAAGCCCGCAGACCACTGAATTTGACCAAAACCATCACACTCAATCCATGGAAACCAGCAGAAAAAGACAAGCCATCGCTTATTATTATCTATTGAACGCTGGTGGTGTAAAAGGAATTCTGTCGAACAAATCTGAATTCGCCCGATTTATGGCTTTCATGTCTGGTAGTGACTCAGTGGATGGGAACAAAACCGCAGCGAATATTTACAATACCTCATACTACCGCAACATCAAATTATTGTTTGGGAGTAAAACTACCCAATTCAATCCCGCTGATCTGGATGCCGTCATTAAGCAATTTGAAGAAATGGATCAGGGTCATAACACCGTATTAACACAAGCCATTGAACAGCTAACAAAGGATAAAGAATCCTTAGAGTAACGAAAGTTGGGATATCCCAACTTTGGGCAAACGGGTATCCCAAACCTAAAAATCAACAAAAGATTTGCGAATAAAATAAATCGCAAATCAAATGAACGACGTAATTGTAATTAGCAAAGATGAGCTCGAAAGAATGATTCGAGCATCATTAAAAGAGGTTTTATCCGAGGTAAAAGAGGTAAAGCAGACAACTGAGGATGAGTTTTTAGATCTTCAAGGGGCCGCAAAATACCTTAAACTAAAAGTCACAACCATTTATGGGTACACTTCTCAAAGTCAAATCCCGTTTATCAAACGAGGGAAAAAATTGTATTTCGAGAAGAGTAAACTCGAAGAATGGCTAAAGGAAGGAAAGCATGAGTCCATTTCAGAAATTCACAAGCGTTTGGGAGGAAGATAATATGCTGAACTACCGTGATTCAAACCTGCTTTTGTCTGAAACCATCGATTCATTACAAGACGAACTGCGTAAATATGCCGTTTTACCGGATGCTAAACTTGGATATATTGAAAAGCAGAATACGCTCATTCTAAATTTAACCACTGCCTACAATGGTATGCAAATCACCCAAGCCAAACTATGGCAAGCATTGGAAAATTGTATGGATGAGATGCGACAAATAGATCCCCACCTCAAGGGATTTACCATTTACATAACAGAAAAACCTGCCGGTCACATGGCCCGAATTGATATTAATGACGATGGACTATGAGTGGGTTTAAAGAGTTCATCCCTATTGATATTCACGTCAATTCGAATGGCGCAGGCAGGTCAAATAGTTCGAGAAGTTCGGATAAAACTAAACACTCGATTTCTGACAATCTATTAACGATCAAGCCCGCGAATGAATGGATCGATATTGCCAAAAATCAACCCATGCCGAATATGCTGTTTGGGCCCCTATGGCATGAGGGGGAACTCTGCATTCTCACCGCCGATACCAATGTTGGCAAATCTATTCTCGGAGTTCAAATTGCCGACTGTATTACCAAGGGTACGGGCAACTCGTACCTACCCTTCCGTGCCGAACCACAGTCGGTGATTTATGGAGATTTCGAATTGAGTTACAAGCAATTTGAAAACCGGTATTCTACGGATTATTGTAACCACTACCAATTTGCTGAGAATCTTTTTCGACTAGAAATCAATCCAGATTTCTCTGAGCTCGTTGATTTCAACGAGCAGCTACTACTCAATCTGGAATTGTTGGTTGAACAAACGGGATCACGGGTAATTATCATAGACAATCTAACCTTTTTAAGAACCCAATCTATGGACACTGCCAAAGAGGCTTTGCCTTTGATGCAAAAATTAAAGTCCCTAAAAACCAAATATGGACTGTCTATGCTGGTTTTGGCCCACTCCCCCAAAAGATCTTTGTTCAACCCACTCACCCGAAATGACATTGCAGGCAGCAAACATCTGGCAAATTTTGCCGACAGTATTTTTGCCATTGGTGAAAGTGCTCAAGATAAAAGCTTTCGGTATATTAAACAGCTGAAATCCAGGGCTGTGGAAATTGTTTTTGATGGCGAAAATGTCATTGAATGTCAGTTGACTAAGGCTTCGAATTTCCTAAAATTCGAATTTACCGGCATAGGAACGGAAAAAAATCACCTAAAAGAAGAACAAGACAAGGAGGAACTAGAAGAAAAAAT
>CAINEC010000041.1 GCA_903847585.1 uncultured Bacteroidota bacterium | reverse complement strand
GACGATTTAATTAATGCTGTTGTTGCTGAGTTTACTACGTTAGATATCGTTGTGAACAATGCCGGTATTACGCGTGATAATTTATTAATGCGTATGTCGGAAGAGCAATTCGACGAAGTAATCAAAACAAATTTAAAGAGTGTATTTAATGTGATCAAGGCTTGCCAGCGTCCGATGTTAAAGCAACGCAGTGGTTCAATTATCAACATGACATCGATTGTAGGTGTAAAAGGTAATGCAGGACAAGCGAATTATGCAGCATCTAAAGCTGGTATCATTGGATTTACAAAATCGATTGCGCAGGAATTAGGTTCTCGTAGTATTCGTTGTAATGCAATCGCGCCAGGATTTATCGAGACAGAAATGACGGATGTATTAAACGAAGACACTGTTAAAATGTGGAGAGAACAAATTCCAATGAAGCGCGGTGGAACTCCACTAGACATTGCTAATGCTTGTATTTTCCTTGCTAGCGATATGTCGACTTATATTACTGGCCAGACATTACACGTGAATGGCGGATTGTTAACCATCTAAAACATACTTATGAAAAAAATAATCTCTTTACTACTCCTAATTACCATCAACTCCATGGTAGTGATCGGAGGTCCTGGCGATAAGATATTGCCTTATCCTATTTATCAAACAAAAATGGCTAACGGATTAAATGTCGTTACGGTTCCTTACGACAGTCCGGGATTAGCAGCGTTTTATATAATCATGCGTGTTGGTTCACGTGATGAAGTAGATGCAGGTCGTACAGGCTTTGCGCATTTCTTCGAGCATATGATGTTTCGCGGAACAGAAAAATATCCGAAGGAAGCCTATAGTAACGCATTAAAAGCAACTGGTGCAAGTGCGAATGCAAACACTTGGTTAGATAGAACAGTTTATCATATGACCGGTAATGCGTCGATGTTAGATAAAATGTTTGAATTGGAATCAGATCGTTTTATGAATCTGAAATATTCTGTTCAGGATTTTAAAACAGAAGCTGGTGCGGTGAAAGGAGAGTACACTAAAAACTCTGCAAGTCCGTATGAGCAATTAGATGAAAAAATGAATGATGTTGCATTTACAGCACATACCTATAAACACACAACTATGGGCTTTTTTGCTGATGTAGTGGATATGCCAAATCAATATGACTTCTCATTAGATTTTTTCAAGAATTTTTATCGTCCGGAGTATGCGACTATTTTGGTTGTTGGAGATGTTAATCCGGACGCAGTAAACAAATTAGCAGAAAAATACTTTGGTGTATGGCAGCGCGGAAATTATGTGAGTAAAATTCCAGTTGAGCCTGCTCAAACAGAAACGCGTTATGCACATGTAAAGGTTCCTAATTTCCCTCCAGTAGTTTCTTTGAATTATAAGTCGCCTGCATTCGATGATTCTAAAATTGATATGCCTGCATTGGATTTATTAAATACGATTTTATTTTCTGAAAAATCGGACTTGTATAAGCAACTTGTAATTGAAGAACAAAAAATTCGTAACATCGGTGGCGGCGCATATAACACAAGAGATCCTTACTTAAGTATGATTAGTGCTTCCTTGGTAGATGAAAAAGATATGCAGTATGTAAAAGACGTAATTATTAAGGCGATTGAAAAATCAAAGACTACTTTAGTAGATGCGACAACGTTAGAACAAGCTAAAATGCGAATGAAATACAGCTTTGCAATGGGTATGGATAGTCCAACTAATATTGCTGAGGCACTTGCGGGATATATCTGGGTAACGGGAGATGCAGAATCAATAAATCGTTCTTATGCGCAATATGAAAAAGTAACTCCGCAAGATTTAATGAATGCAGCGAATAAATATTATGTATCTACAGGATTAACAATCGGTACAATTTCAGGATCCGATAATTGTCCAATAAAATAATTACTACCAATGAAAAAAATAATCGCCATACTATTTCTATTCATCCTAGGTCTGCAGGTTAATGCAGCCGATGTAGTAGAACTAAAACTACCTAAATCAGATTTAGTAGTTGTAAAATTAATGTTCAAGAATGGGTCAATTTGTGATCCTGTTGGAAAAGAAGGATTGACTTCATTAACTGCAAGTGTTGTTGCAGACGGTGGAACTGGTAAAATGACAAGCACCGAGATTAAAGATTTAATCTATCCTTGGGCGGCGAGTTATTATGCTTCAGTTGATAAGCAAGTAACCGTATTTACATTTGAAGTTCACAAAGATAATCTTGATAAATTCTATCCCATTATAATTGACTTGCTAAGAAATCCACGATTTGCTGATGATGATTTTTCTCGTGCAAAATCCAATCAATTAAATTATGTGAGTGAAGTAATTCATTCTTCTTCTGATGAAGAGTACAGTAAAAAGTATTTAGAGAACTTTTTATTCAGAGGAACGAACATGGCACATTTAGTAGATGGAACAGCAGATGGTGTAAACAGTATTACATTAAATGATGTTAGAGCGCACTATAAAAACTTCTTTGGAACAAACAATTTAACGATTGGAATTGCAGGTAACTATTCAGATGATTTTTTATCAAAATTAAAATCTGATTTAGGCGGATTACCTAAAACAGCGATGGCCATTCCAGAGCCAGGAAAAGGAAGAAAGCCAAATGGCATTCAGGTTGAAATTGTATCTAAAGAAAGTGCGTTAGGTTCTGCTGTATTCGCAGGATTCCCAATGGACATTACACGTGCGAATGATGACTTTGCTGCATTGATGGTAGCTAATTCATGGTTAGGAGAACATCGTAAATCGTATTCACGATTATATCAAAAGATTCGTGAGCAACGTTCAATGAATTATGGAGACTATACCTATATTGAGTGGTATAACAACGGAGGAAGTAATATGCTTCCAAGAGCTGGATATCCGCGTTTAAGTAATTACTTCTCTATCTGGTTACGTCCAGTGCAAACGGCTAAAGGATTAAAAGGACAATATCCAGAATTAAAAGACATAGAAGTAGGACATGCACATTTTGCTTTGCGTATGGCCTTGCGTGAAATGAGTAATATGATTTCAAACGGAATGAGTAAAGAAGATTTCGAATTGACAAGAACTTTTTTACGTTCGTATATGAAGCTTTATGCTCAAACACCAGAACAGCAATTAGGATATTTATTAGATAGTAAATTCTACGGACGCAAAGATTGGTTAAAAGAAGCAGATGCTTTATTAGCTAACTTAACTGTTGAGCAAGTAAATGCTGCGATGAAGAAATACTGGCAGACGAATAATATGTTTATTGCCATTGTAACAGATAAAACAGAAGCAGTTCCATTAGCGCGTAGCTTAAGAGATAATTTAGTTTCTCCAATGAGTTATAGTAATACGTTAAAAGGTGTTATGTCGAATGAAATTTTAACTGAAGATAAAGAAGTAGAAAAGTTCCCAATGAAAGTATCATCGGTTGAGATTATTGATGATACAACCACTTTCAAAAAGTAAAATAAAATAATAGTAGATGCAGGCGATCAGTTGTGGTCGCCTGTATTTATTTTAGAAATGACAAAACGAATAGCGATAATAGGAGGAGGGGCAGCAGGATTTTTTTCTGCCATCTGCATGGCGGAAAAAAATCCGCATCTCGATATATCTATATTTGAAAAGTCGAACACCGTATTAGGCAAGGTAAAAATTTCGGGAGGTGGTCGTTGTAATGTAACGCATCATTGTTTTAATCCGAAAGACCTCATCCAATATTATCCGAGAGGTGGTAAACAATTACTCGGACCCTTTCACACTTTTGGCCCAACACAAACCATTGAGTGGTTTAATAAGTATGATGTAAAGCTTAAAGTCGAAGAGGATGGAAGGATGTTTCCAACGAGCGATAATTCAGCAACCATTATCAATTGTTTTTTAGATGCAGTAGATCAATATGGCATCAAAGTAAAAACGCAATCGGGCATTGAGAAAATAATCCCGAAGGAAAACGGAAAGAAAGGCTGGACCATTCAATTTCAGCATGGAGGAACTTCCGATTATGATGCAATCGTTTTAGCTACTGGTAGCAGTTCTCATTTTTGGGATATGTTAAAAGAGCTATCCATTGATATCGTGAGTCCTGTGCCATCATTATTTACTTTTAACTGCAAGGATGCACGACTAAAAGATTTAGCAGGCGTATCATTCAAACATGTAAAAGTCGCTGTACAGCAAACTAAATTACAAAGTGAAGGTCCGTTATTAATTACTCATTGGGGATTAAGTGGACCTGGTATTTTAAAGTTATCGTCATTTGGTGCGACACATTTTGCCGAGACGAAATATCAATTTAAGATTAGAATTAATTTCCTTCCAACTTATAATGAAGATGAGCTGTTTGAAGAGTTAAATCAATTTAAAAGTGATAATCCGAAAAAGCAAATTATTACAAGCTCTTGTTATTCAGAAATCCCTAAACGTTATTGGCAACAGTTGATTGAAACGTTACAACTTGAAAATAAAAACTGGGCGGATGCTTCTAAGCAAGACATTCGAAAACTTACGCTTGCTTTATGTGCTGCTGAATTTTCGATTAATGGTAAGAGCACCAATAAAGATGAATTCGTGACTTGCGGCGGAATTAATTTGAATGAGATCGATTTCAAAAAAATGAAAGTTAAAAAATATGTCAACCTTTATGCGGCAGGGGAAGTCATGAATATTGATGCGGTAACAGGTGGATTTAATTTTCAGAATGCATGGACATCGGGGTTTATCTCGGCGAGTGCCATTATCGACTCAATTGATAATTAAAAAAAGTACTTTTGCAGCAAGATGGAGTTAAACGAAAATGTAGTTAATGAAAACATTAAAAGG
>CAINEC010000040.1 GCA_903847585.1 uncultured Bacteroidota bacterium | reverse complement strand
TGCGCCACGACCTACCCTGCCGCGCAACTGATGTAATTGAGAAAGTCCGAATCGCTCAGCAGACTCTATTACCATAATAGAGGCATTAGGCACATTCACTCCTACTTCAATAACAGTTGTGGCAACCATAATATTTGTTTTGCCACTTACAAATCGTTGCATCTCTGCATCTTTTTCAGCAGGCTTCATTTTGCCATGCACAATACTAACTGAATATTGCGGTAATGGAAATTCTTTGCAAATAGCTTCATATCCTTCAAACAAATTAGCGTAATCTAATTTCTCTGATTCTTCAATAAGCGGATAAACAACATACACTTGTCGGCCTTTAGCAATTTCACTTTTCATGAATCCAAGTACTGCTAAGCGTGCTGACTCGAATCGATGTGTAGTAGTAATTGGTTTTCTTCCCGGAGGTAATTCATCAATTACAGAAGTATCGAGGTCACCATATAATGTCATAGCGAGCGTACGGGGTATAGGCGTCGCCGTCATAACAAGCACATGAGGCGCCACTCCATCTTTCATCCATAGTTTAGCTCGTTGCTGTACACCGAACCGGTGTTGCTCATCGATTACAACTAATCCAAGATTATTAAACTGAACACGATCTTCAATCAAAGCATGCGTACCGATAAGAATCTTCAAACGTCCTTCTGATAAATCTTGTAAGAGCTCTCTTCGCTTTGCTGTTTTAGTACTACCTGTAAGCAACTCCACTTGAATATCCATATCCTTAAGCGCTTCACTTATGGAAATAAAATGTTGATTGGCCAGAATCTCTGTGGGCGCCATCAAGCAAGCTTGAAATCCATTATCAATGACCATCAGAATGCTTAACAATGCGACCATTGTTTTTCCACTACCAACATCACCTTGCAACAAACGATTCATTTGTTTGCCGGTACCCATATCAATTCTTATTTCTTTCAAAACACGCTTTTGCGCATTGGTCAATTCAAAAGGAAGATAGTTTTTAAAAAATGTATTAAACACATCACCAATGACAGAAATCACTTTGCCTTTATACGTTTCATTTCGTTGTGCTTTTGCGCGCAACAATCGTAACTGAACAAAAAATAATTCGTCGAATTTCAATCGTCTTGTTGCTAAGCGTAACGACATTTCATCTTTAGGAAAATGAATATTGATGTATGCATCACGTAGTGACAACAAAGAATGTTGTTGTAAAATATCCGAAGGAAAAACATCTTGAACAAATACTGGAAGTGATGCAATTAAATTACGTTGAAGTTTTACAATTGCTTTTGTATCTAATCCAGTAGCTCTTGCTTTTTCTGTTACAGAATAAACCCCAGTTAGAGAAGGACCGTTAAACAACTCTGCTTTCGACGACTCTTCTATTTCTGGATGCACAATATTTATCTTACCATTAAATGAAGAAGGTTTTCCGAAAACGATGTATTCAATATTTGGCTTTAGATAATTCTTCAACCATTTTATTCCTTGAAACCAAACCAATTCAATCGAGCCAGTATCATCAGAAAAAATTGCGGAGATACGTGTAGTACGTTTATCACCATGAGATTGAATTCTTGATAGCTTCCCTTTAATTTGAAGATAAGGCATATCAGCATTTAACTCAACCACTTTATAAAACTTCGAACGATCGATATATCTGAATGGATAATGATGCAGTAAATCTTCGAATGTAAAAATTGAAAATTCTTTTTTCAATACATCACCTCGTTGAGGACCTACTCCTTTTAAATATTCTATTGGTGTATCAAAAAATTCGCGGCGCTGCATTAAACAAAATTATAAATTTCGATGAACTACATAAAAAAATCCCGACTCATTGAGCCGGGATTTGTTACTTGAAAATACAATAGTATATAATTATTGCACTTTTTTCACTGATACAGCGTTCAAACCTTTACGTCCTTCAATCACTTCGTAAGACACAACATCGTTCTCACGAACTTTGTCGATTAATCCACTGTGGTGAATAAAGATTTCTCTGTTTGTTTCGTCTTCGATAATAAAGCCATA
>CAINEC010000039.1 GCA_903847585.1 uncultured Bacteroidota bacterium | reverse complement strand
TTAATTATTTGTGATCGATTGTCCGTCTACAATATCCTGAAATCCTGTTGTGATGATTGGATCATTCTCATTCAGTCCTTCCGTAACTTCAATAGTGCCTTTGTAGTTTTTACCTACTACTACATTGCGCTTTCGTGCAATGTTATTTTCAGCAACAAAAACATAAGTCCCCTCGTCAGTAATTTGCACCACATTAGCAGGCAAAACAAACGTAGACGTGTTTGTGTAATCAGCGATTTTAATCACTGCCACCATATTTGGGTGTAATGATGAGTTAGCGGGCAGACTTATTTCTACATTGAATGTTCTATTTAATGCATCGATAACTTTTCCTACGTAAGATAGCTTAGCTTTTATAGTTTGATTTAAATCTGGCAATAGGATTTCTACTTCATCACCTGTTTTTACTTTTGAAATATAAGACTCTGCAATATCAGCTTTGATTTTTAATTTATTCATGTTCACTACGCGGATACCTGGCATTCCTGGAGCCGCCATTTGTCCTAACTTTAAAAACACTTCATCAACCACTCCGCTAATAGGTGATTTTATTTTTGTCATTTCAATTTGCTGATTAAGCGTAGCTAGTTTTTTATCTAACGATTCAATCGTGTTTTTTGCTTGTAAATATTGAATCTCAGTTCCGATTTTCTGCTCCCACAGATTTTTTTGTTTTAGATAAACAGTATTGGCAAATTCTCTTGCTGTTTGCAATTCATCTAAACCTTTCATGTAGGTTTCATTGTCAATTTCAGCTAACACTTGTCCTTTGGAAACAGTAGATCCAGCGCTTACATTTATTTTAGTTACTGAACCTGGCACTTGACTATTTACAGTCACATTTTCATCGCCTTCTACTTTTGCTTGTACATCGATGTAATGTGAGAATGGTGACTTATTGATTTTTGTAATGCCAACTAATTGGGCATTCGTTACTTTTTTACCGCTTAACTTAGCGATGTCTTTTTCAAGCGTTGAAATTTTTGATTTAATTTCTGATTCTTGCTTTTTTAACTCTGCTAATTCAGCTTTTTTTGTCGTTAATTCGTCGCTCGAACAAGCTACGATTAATGTGATTAGGGCAATATAAATGATGTTTTTCATTGTAATTAAAATGTTATTGTTCCTATTGATTTATCTAAGTCGATTTTTGAAATAATTGTTTCGTAAAGTGTATTGAAGTAATTAGCATCAGCTTCTTTCACGGAGCTTTCGGCATCGATTAGCTCTAAGCTTGATCCAACACCACTTTGATATTTTATTTTTGATACTCGTGAAATTTCATTGGCTAATGTTTGATTTTTCTTAACTATTTTCAGAGAAGCCAAATTGTTTTGATATGATGTTTTTGCATTTTCATAATCTAATGCAAATCCGTTTTTCATCAATGCCATGGAATTATCTACTTTTTGGAGTGTTAATTTCGACTGTGCAATTTGCGATTTACGTTGAAGTCCATCCCAGATAGGAACGTTTAATTTTAATCCTGCAATAACAGTTGGGAACCAACGATAATCGGTATTGAAAATGTTGAATTCATTACGAGATGCATTAGCACTTGCTGTACCGAAAGCAACTAGGCTTGGGAAGTATCCAGCTTTGATACGTTTTAGATCTAATGCTTGCAATTGACGCTGAACATTGATCAAACCGTATTCTGGTCGTTTAGTATAGTCTGCTGAATCAGGTAGGGCAGTAACAGCTAAAATGGATTCATCTAATTTATCAGTTAGGGTTAATGCCTTAGCGTTATCATATCCCATTTGAAATTTAAGCAGTGCGTAGCTCAATAGTTTAAATCGCTCTACTTTTTCTTTCTCTACTTTTAAGTTGTTTAAAGAAAGTTCAAGACGATCTACATCAATTTTTTCTACGAGTCCGTTATCATTAAGTGCTTTTGTATCACTAAAAAGCTTTGTTACTCTTTGTATGTTGGCATCAATGATTAACAATCGCGCATCGGCTACTAAGGCACCGTAATAAGCTTTGCTTACATTAACTGCAGTTTCTGTTTTTGTTTGAACGGTAGCCTTACGACTTAAATCCATATAGGTTTTGGTCGCTTGAAGTCCTACCAGATATGAACCATCGAATAATAATTGTGTAGCAGTTACTCCTGCACTAGCTGTATAAGGTTGTCCGAATTGAACTCCGAAAAACTCACCTGGGTTACCTCCAAAAAATTCTGCAGGTACAAACGAGGTTGGAATTTCGATAAACTTGTTGATGTCGGCGCTAGCATTAATTTGCGGAGTACCGATACCGGTAATTTCATCGACTTTCTTTTTAGCGATGGCTTCATCGAGCAAGGCGTTCTTTACATTGGGCTGGTTGTTCATTGCAAACTCTATAGCTTGCTTTAGTGAGAATGAACTGTTGGCATCCTGTGCACGCACTTGTGTTATGCTTGCATATGCTACTAGAAGTAGCAGGATTTTTTTCATAGTATATTGTTTTGTGTGATTATTCTTCATCGATTTGACGATATTTATTAATTAGCTTATGCCCTTTAAGTGTAGCGATGCCATGTAAGAAATGATCTAAGAGTTGAATTTGCACATCTACATGATTAAAATGCTCAGGAGGGAAGATGCTTGGATTCATCGCCATTTCAACTTGCTCGAGTCGTAAGCGGGCTAAAGTTTTATTATTAATATCAGCGCGATAGAGGCCTTCTAATTTGCCTTTATCGAGGTTACGGATGACATACTTCATGAGGTAGTCTTCCTTAAATGCTTTAAACTGATTCCACGAATCATGATGATACTTATGCATATCGTAGAATAGGTTAGGGTTGATACGTGAAAAAGTTTTACCCATAAACTGCATCGCATTTAGGATTTCTTCGATGGCGTTTTTGGAGTTTTTAGAAATATCCTCCATCATGGTGATTTGCTCTAGCTTTTCCTTATCGAAGTATGCATGCACGAGTTTATCCTTATCGCTATACGATTGATAAATCGTTTTTTTGGAGATGCCAATTTCGCGCGCGATGTCATCCATCGTCACGCTTTTTAGTCCAAAGCGACTAAACAATTTTTGCGCACATTCCAGAATTCTACAGTCGTTAGACACGTGTGTAATAGTTTAAAAAGGTATTTACGGCCAGGGGACTCCCTTTCCGGCCGCAAAACTATGGAAACTTTTAACACAAAAAAAGTTTCCTTGAAAAATACTTTTAGGGGGTAGTACAAAACAGTTGGATGGAATAGGGGAAAGGAGTAAATTTGAAGGAATAAGTCAGATTCAACTATCCAAAGCATCAATAAAATATACGAAACAAACCTTCGCCAATACAACCATATACTAACTGATAAGGAAGTTTTATAGCGTGTATATGGTAGTTATGGGCTATAATAGGAAAATGAAAAAACAATTAAAAAAATACAGTATGAGATACTTTTTGACAATGATTATGATTATGTTTTCGTTTATTCTAATGGCTCAATCAACTAGCTGGAATGAATACAAATTGAAAGAGCATTGGAAAACAAATGGAGCAGATGAAATAGAAGGAATTTATGAAGCTGCAGTGGCAACGTCAAACACCCCTAAATATAAAATAGCCTGTATCAAAAAATCAGACACTTATAATTTTATTTATTTGCAAGGCGCCACGGATTGGGGGTGGAATGTGGGAGATGTAAAAGCATATTTAAATCCAACAGCTACACCATACCTTTTTAAAACTAATTGGTATATGGGTAACAAAACTATCCAAGAGCTATATATAAGTTTTGAAAATGGATTTATGAATATAATGTGGAATGACAGACCTAAAAGTTTGTATGTTAAACTTTACCCATCTTCAAATGATAACATTTCTAAATCCGGTAATTCTTCAAAATTGGCATCTGGTTCTGGATTTGGAATTTCATCAAATGGAATAATTGTTACAAATTATCACGTTATAGATGGAGCTAAATCAATTAAAGTAAGGGGCATTAATTCAGATTTTAGCAAAACATATAAAGCTAAAGTCCTTGTTTCTGATAAAAACAATGACCTTGCATTAGTTCAAATTGACGACTATAGCTTTACTTCATTAGGGACTATACCTTTCACAATAAAAACTAGCCTTGCGGGTGTTGGAGAAAACATTTTTGTTTTAGGTTATCCACTCAGAGCTTCAATGGGGGACGAGATAAAACTGACGAATGGAATAGTAAGTTCAAAAACTGGTTTTCAAGGCGACATTACTTCTTATCAAATATCTGCACCTGTTCAACCTGGCAATAGTGGCGGTCCACTTTTTGACAACCAAGGAAACTTAATTGGTATTATTAACGCCAAACATACAGGAGCAGAAAATGCGTCTTACGGAGTAAAATCAAGTTACCTGACAGGTTTAATCGAATTATTATCAAGCCCTCCAAAACTTCAAACAGTAAATTTGTTGACAGGAAAATCATTAACTCAACAGGTGGAATTGGCAAAGAAATTTGTTTACATAATTGAGACGGAATAGAAGAATTACAGCCCATAACAGCACCTACAAGAAATTGGCGGTTCAGTGGTTAAATGAAGCTTTGTGCTTCGTATCAAGTTCATTGGTGGCAGACAGTTTTCGTCTCCGAAATCGCCAACTTCGTGTAGCTGCAAAACGTTATGGTTAATTATTATGAAACCAATTATTCAGGAATTTTATAGCTCAGACAAATCTGTTGTTTCGACGCTCCGAACTATAGTTTTATTCGGAAGAAATGTTTCAACATACAAATTTGCATTAGCCTCAACATTGCTTAACCTAAAGCCTAAAAACTTCATCACCTACGAAGATTTGCGGGATGATTTCTTGAAATCATTATTGTCCCATTATCAAAAAAACCCACACCAATATCAAGCAGGTAAAAACAGTCTAACAAAAGCTTTCGATCAATATAAAATTGATAGCAATTGGAATGATTTATTAAAAACCGCTGAAAAGAATATTTACAATAATGTTTTTGATGCATTCCACAATGTTGGTGGTGGTGCTATTAAAAAAGAACATATTCTTTTTGAGCATTTACCAAATGAAAAAAAACTTATTTTAACTGATAACATCAATGCCATACTAGAACAGCAGAATTTAATTGAAGAATTGAAGAATGAGAATGAAAGTCGTTGGAAGATTGTTGAGGAGGCATGGAAGAATAATTTATCGCCAAATTTCCTGGTCTATAATCAAGCAACTGATGAATTTGTTTCGGTGTCATCAACAGATCGAACTAACCTTCGGAGCGCCGTTTCAGTTCTCCTGCCATATCAGCATGGCTGTTGTTTTTATTGTAAAAAGAAAATTAATACTACTACAAATTCGGAAGATTCAGACTTTCCCGATGTCGATCACTTTATTGCGCACTCGTATTTTAAACGACCAGATTTGAGTCATATAAATCCAGACGGTATTTGGAATCTTGTAATTGCATGTAAAGAATGTAATCGAGGTTCAGGAGGTAAATTCGATAGGCTCCCCGCTCTAAGCTATCAAAATGAAATTGTTAATCGAAACATTCTCTTTACTGAAGAACACCGCCATTCTCTGAAAAATTCAATACTACTGAGTTTAAATGCCCAAAACCATAAAGAAGTTGAAGGAAGGATGCTTTCTCTCTTTGATAAATTCAATATGATTGAAGGTTGGAAACCACTTCTAATTTATCACTATGAATAATCCATTTATATCAATTCCTGAATCAAGAATATTATCTGAATCAGACGATTTTTTAATAATAAAAGATATATTCCCTGTATCCCCGGGTCACATGCTTATTATATCAAAGCGTGAGGCGCCTGACTTTTTCGCTCTAACTGATTCTGAAAGAAACCAGCTAAATAAAAGCATTTTAATTACAAAATCATTAATTGAATTGGAATATAAACCAGATGGATATAATATTGGGATGAATTGTGGTGCGGCTGCAGGACAGACTGTATTTCATTTTCATTGTCATGTTATACCAAGGTACTTTGGGGATATGGAGAACCCAAGGGGCGGGGTAAGACATTGTGTTGAAGGTAAAGGAAACTATTAATAACAAACCATAACAGCGTGTAGGCCCAACCCTGAAGGTATGCGCCTACACGCAAAACGTTATTACGATTCATTCTTTAAATCTAACTGAAAAATATTTTGCTCAATGAAAAAGAAATTCAAATTAGATGATGTTGATGTTGCTTTTGATCCAACTCCATTATCAGAGGAATAAAAACAATTTATTAGTGAATTTATTCGATAGGATAAAATCAAGCAAAGTAAAAAAACAAGCACGTAAACGTGTAACAGCTAAGGCGTAGTGTTTAAAAATTGATTAAGGATAGGGAATTCTATTCTTCCTTTTCACTCTGTTTTTTCTCTACTGTTTCCTCAACCTGCACCGGCACCACCACCCAACTCGACTTCGGCTGCGCTAAAGGTTCGCTTTCCAAGGTGTATTTAACGATATCGTTGGTGTCGGGGAGGTCTTTGGTTACGTCGCCTTTAATCTTGTTGACTTCTTTCTCCGCTTCGCGTAAGCCTCCTTTGAGTTCGTCTTGAACGCCATTCATCGCGTCTTTTACTTCACGGATTCCTTTGCCTAATCCGCGAGCAATACCTGGGATTTTCTCAGAGCCGAAAAACATAAGGATGAAAAGTAAGATGACCATTACTTCTCCACCGCCAAGGCTCTCAAGGAATAAAACAACCGATAAATTCATTTTGCAAAGATAGAGGGTATTTTTT
>CAINEC010000038.1 GCA_903847585.1 uncultured Bacteroidota bacterium | reverse complement strand
GATAAGACCCTAATGCTGGTCGATAGGTGCTTGTCCAAGTTTTAACCTGCTTACCACAACGATCTATCAAATAAGAATTAAAGCTACTCATCGGACTAAACAAAGTATATCCATCAGAAATATTGTTACCAGTATTTAGAGTTAATCCGATAGTAGTTTGAGCAATTGAAATTTTAATTACAAAAATCAATACCATCAGTAGGGAAATACGAATTACTTTCATAGTTTACATTATATGCGATAAAGATAAATGATTAAATACTAATTTATTAAAAATGAATAAATAAAATTCGATAATCCTGCTTAAAATAGCATTTGAATTTAGCAAAATTACATGTTAGAATTATTTGATAATTACTTTATTAAAATATACAATCATCTGTATTTTTAATTTATTATTTTCGTGGAAAATAAATTATATGAAAATAGCAGCCAGCTTGATTATTGGAATGATATTACTTTTTACTTCTTGTGAAAAAAATTCTTCTACTATGTCAACGAATCCCACTTCAAACAATTCAGGTTGTTCAGGAGGTCCATCTACAGTTACCGATCGTGATGGAAATGTTTATAACGTAGTTTCAATTGGTAATCAATGTTGGATGAAAGAGAATTTAAAAACAACACGTTACAAGAACGGAGCTACGATACCATCTACACTAAACAATTCACAATGGAATTCTACCACTAGTGGGGCTTGTACAGACTATAATTACAACATTTCAAATTCTGAAATTTATGGTAAATTATATAATTGGTATGCAGTAGCTGATTCTCGTGGTTTATGCCCTACTGGTTGGCATGTACCTAGTGAATCTGAATGGACGACTATGGAAAATTATTTGGGAGGGAGCACTATTGCTGGTGGAGCCATGAAAGAAATTAGTACAATTCATTGGGCAAGTCCTAATACGGGAGCAACAAATAGTAGTGGTTTTAATGGTCTGCCTGGAGGGAAACGTGACCCAAATGGCACATTCAGTACAATTAACAAATATGGATATTGGTATAGTTCAACTCAATCATCTATTCAGACTACAGTAGCATATAGTCACTATCTCGACTACTTAAGTAGTGATTTGAATAATTACAACAATATTAAAACTTTCGGTTTTTCTGTTCGATGTGTTCGTGATTAATGAAATAAAGATGCCTTTAAATTTAATCAAAAATCTTATGACGCAATAAATATCTTAATTGTATTTTACTTATTGTGTTAATTTTATTATTTGATTTTAGGTATAAGAAATGAGATTATATTTGAACAACTAATATTTTCTTCGGATGAACAGTATTGAGAGTAAATTACCACATGTAGGCACCACGATATTTACAATTATGTCGGGACTAGCGAATGAAACGGGCGCAATTAATTTAAGTCAAGGCTTTCCAAGTTTTGAAGTTTCTCGCGAGTTGATTGAATTATATCATCAGGCAATGATGAATAATCATAATCAGTATGCACCGATGCCCGGATTACTTCCACTTCGTGAAGAATTATCGAAGAAAACAGAAAAGGTTCACGGAGCCTACTATAATCCTGAAAGTGAAATCACCATTACAGCAGGAGGTACACAAGCATTATACACTGCTATTACTGCATTTGTCAATAAGGGTGATGAGGTAATCATCTTTGAACCAGCATACGATAGTTATAAACCTGCGATAGAATTGGCAGGAGGAATTGTAAAACCGTATTCACTAACGCCACCGGACTACCGAATTAATTGGGAAGAAGTAAAGCAGATGATTACATCGAAGACAAAGATGATTATGATAAATACCCCTCATAATCCTTCGGGTACAATTTTAACAGCTTATGATCTTGAACAGTTAGATGCAATCACAAGAGATACAAACATTATTGTATTGAGTGATGAAGTATATGAACATATTATTTTTGATGGAGAAATACATCAAAGTGTAGCACGATTTGAAAATTTGAAAAACAGAAGTGTGATTGTTTACTCCTTCGGAAAAACATTTCATGCTACGGGATGGAAAACGGGTTATTGTTTAGCTCCCGAATATTTAATGAAAGAATTTAGAAAGGTGCATCAGTTCTTAGTCTTTTCAGTGAACACTCCTTTGCAAGTTGCATTAGCGGCCTACTTAAAAAACGAAGAACATTATTTAAATCTACCTTCTTTTTATCAAGCTAAGCGTGATTACTTTCTTTCACTAATTGAAGGATGCTCTTTCGCATTTACTCCGTGTAAAGGGTCTTATTTTCAATTACTAGATTACTCTTCATTTTCTAACGAGAAAGATACAGACCTTGCCATTCGTTTAACCAAAGAATTTGGAATTGCATCCATTCCTGTTTCTGTGTTTTATTCATCACCTGTTGATACTAAAATGTTACGCTTTTGCTTTGCGAAGGATAATGTAACCTTAGAAAAAGCAGCAGAAAAAATACATCGCATCAAATGAAAGACTTAAAAATTACACTTGTTCAAACGCAATTGAAATGGGAAGATGCACTTGCCAACATCAAACATTTGAACAAACTATTACTTCGTATTGCACCAAAATCGACAGACATCATTGTATTGCCGGAGATGTTTAACAGCGGATTTACAATGAACGTAAAACAATGTGCGGAGGCGATGAATGGCTTTACCATGCAATGGATGCGAGAGACCGCGAAGAGTATGAAATCGGTCATTTGTGGAAGTATTATCATCAAAGAAAAAAACAAGTATTACAATCGCTTTATCTGGATGCGTCCTGATGGAACTGTTGAATATTATAACAAACGACATTTATTCAGCATGGCGAAAGAAGATACCGTTTTCACAAAGGGAAATAAAGCGCTGATTGTTGAATTGAAAGGATGGAAGATAATGCCGTTGGTTTGTTACGATTTACGTTTTCCAGTTTGGAGCAGAAATATTGATTCGAAAAACAAGTATCGTTACGATGTAATGATTAATGTAGCCAACTGGCCTGCGGTTCGAAGTTATGCATGGCAACAATTACTGATTGCTCGTGCCATCGAAAATCAAGCTTTTGTTTGTGGTATTAATCGGGTAGGAAAGGATGGAAATGAGATTGCTTATAACGGTTATTCATTTGCGTTAGATATGTTAGGAAATAAACTATCGACATTAAAACCAAATAAAGAAGGAATTGAAACTATCACTTTAAATTACAAAGAGCTATTAGCTTTTCGAAAACGATTCCCTGCGAATAAGGATGCGGATCAATACATAATTAAGTAGAAAATAAGAACGGCGCAAATAAATTGCGCCGTTCATCTATACATTAAATGCTGTTTTTAAAATTGTTTTATCAGCGAATAGTATTCAATACTTTTTCTTAGCGGATAAAGCGGTAAAGTTTGCATAAGCTCCATTACTCTTGCTTCATCCATATCTTTAAAAATTAGTACAGCACCATTTCGGGTTGGACGTAAAAAAAGACTTTCGAGAATTCCTTCTTCCTTCCATTTCGCAACAACCTCTTGTTCGTGCTTTATGATTTCTGGAAAGTTCGCTGGGAGATTTTCAGTATCGATTGTTAAAATTGCCTGGACTCTGTTCATGATTTTGAATTTAATAAGTTAGCTCTAAGTTCTGGGAAACGATAAAATGCAGCAATGAATATTAATGCTTGTATTATGCAAGGTGCAACAACAGATATATTATGCTGTACATGCGTTGCGATAGCGCCACCCATATAAGCAGTCAATAATAATGTTCCAAGTACTCCTGTACGTGGAATAACAAATAAGATTAGACTTAATGCTTCTATTACACCCAGCATCGTGTAAGTACTTGCATCAATACCAAAGCCCATTGCCATTTTAACCGCCTCAGGATTCGCAGTAAGTTTCCCGAATGCACTGAAGGCAAAAATGAATGTTATAAGTCCTGTTAATCCCCAATAAATAATTTTTTGTGTTTTTGATAATTGTCCGTTCATAGATGATTTGTTATTTTTTGTAATGTCTCAAATATAGTTTTATCTGTAATTGAAATTTTAAATGAATGAACTTTATTATTTCGATATCCATTCATATGAAATGGGTCTTTCTCTGCCCATTCAATTGCTTCATCTCTTGAATTAACATTCAAGACAATAATTCCAGTGGTATGTCCAATTGGATTAATCTTATTGGTTGATGTCAATTCAAAATCAGTAGGCCCTGCTAAAATAATTTTATTATTTGCTTTTAATTCAGCAGCCCATTTATAATGCTCCATCAAAACTGATTTGCCGTCTTCAGTTCCTGGATTTTTCCATCCTTCTAACGTTTCCGCAATTACGACAAAAACATTTATGGGTTGTTCATTCAATACATCGTTCATCCTTTTAAATTATTTACTTTTAAGAATAGATAATTGATATAGCTATTATCGTGTTTTGTGTTTTAAAAAAATGTGTTGCAAACTTACGTTCAATACTTTACTTTTGCAAGTAGTTACACGATTGTACAGTAGTAACCTATAGTAAAGCAATGATTACAATCAAGGAGTTATGGCAAAAAATAAATTAAAAAAATCTCAAACGAATTGTACCTTAAAGGATGTTTTAGATATTATCGGTGGTAAATGGGCTATGCCAATCATCTATCATTTATCAATTGGCAAGATGCGTTTTAAAGAAATGGAGCGAAGCATTGAAGGAATTAATACTCGTATGCTCGTGAAAGAATTAAAAAACATGGAAGCGAATGGTATCGTTACAAGGGAAGTCTTTGCTACCGTTCCTCCAACTGTTGAATACGCATTAACTAAAAAAGGAGAAAAGTTATTGCCTAGTATTCATTCCTTGCATAAGTGGGGACAAGAATACGCGAGCTAGATTTTACGCTGCATGTGTTTTTTTGAAACTACAAAAGACAAAATTCTGAATTGTTTCAAACGGTGTTTTATGATCAACAGTGATGCATTTAATTTTATCAAAGTATTTTTTTAAACGCTCCGTCATTGTATTTTCTGAATACTGTTTGATTTCAATGCCACTGCATTTTGTTGGTCCTTGTTCAGAGAATGTTCCTATAACCAATACGCCATTTGGATTGATAAATTTCTGCGCCGTTTCGAGGTAATTACTAATCTCGTTTTCATCTGTCAAAAAGTGAAATGCGGCCCTGTCGTGCCAGAAGTCGTACATCTCCGTTGGATGAAATTTCGCAGCATCTTCGATAATCCATTTTACCTGATTCGCTTTTTCACCGAGGCGTTCTTTTGCTCTTTCAATAGCTGCTTCGGAAATATCCAACACCGTAATATCGGTATAACCTAAGTCTAGTAAATGATCTACAAGAAAACTATCGCCGCCACCTACATCAATAATTTTAGCATTCAAAGAAACGTTAAACTGTTTGAAAAAATCTAATGATGTTTCAGGATTAGGTTGAAACCAACTCACGTCCTTCAATTCTTTAGTTTGATAAATAGTTTCCCAATGTTTTTTGCGATCAAAATTTTCCATAGAAATTGTTTAAAAAAAATATTACGGATTAACTCCATATTCACTTAATACATAAACAAGGGCCGCCATACTTCCAGCACCTAATTCTAGTTCTCTCTTATTTACATTCTCGAAAACATCCGTTGCAGCATGATGTACATCGAAGTATCGTTGTGAGTCGGGAACAAAACCAATTAATAACGCACCAACTTCTTTTAAATAATTGATATCTGTTCCACCATATCCTTCTTCCCAGTATTTTAAATCGTAAGGATAAAATAATTCTTGCTTGCTCATCACATGTTGCATCTTTAATGAATCCCCATTAAAAGAAAATCCACGAGGCGTAAATCCGCCTTCATCACTTTCAATGGCTGCAATTATTTTTTCATTTCGCTCTTTCGCATACGCTAACAATTGTTTTCCTCCGCGACTTCCATTTTCTTCATTGGCAAATGCAACAAAGCGAATCGTTCTTTTTGGTTGCATCTTTAAATTCTGAAATATCCTTAGCACCTCCAACGATTGCATAATTCCAGCACCATCATCATGTGCACCCTCACCCAACTCCCATGAATCTAAATGTCCGCCAATAACAATAATCTCATCAGGCTTTTCACTTCCTCTTAATTCTCCAATTACATTATAGGATTGTGCATCCGGAAATTTTTCACACGACTGCTTAAAATAAAATTCTACTTGCGGATTAGATTTAATTGCAGCACTTAATTCTTCAGCACCCATGGTACTAATTGCACATGCTGGAATTTTTATAATCGTATCGTTATAACCCATTGCGCCAGTATGCGGATTATTATCTAACGCTAAGGTCATTGATCTAACTACAACACCAACGGCTCCATATTTCGCTGCATTTTGTGCGGTCGCCCAACGAAAGCCTGCCGCTTCACCATACGCATCAAACGTATGTACAAAAGAAGATTTCATTGGATGATTCATAAAAACAATCTTTCCTTCAATCTTCTCACGCCCTAATGCTTTCAACTCATCGAAATCATGCACTTCAATAACAGGTGCGCATATCCCCTTTTTAGATGTAGCAATACTTCCACCTAATGCGCAAATAGCTACTGTAGATTTCTTTCCATTGACCTTATAATACGCTTGCTCTTTTTCTCCTCGTACCCAATGCGGAACCGTGACGGGCTGTAAAAAGGTAGTATCGAGCTTTTGTTCTACACAAAGTTGATTAACATACTCCACTGCCATTTCTCCGTTAAGTGAACCACTTAATCGAGGACCAATATTTTTACATAAATATTTTAATCGAGGATAACATTCACTATTGGTAAGTGCTTGATGAATTATTTTAGAAATAATCAGTGAGTCGGACTGTTGCGCCTTAGCTGTTACACAAAAGAAGAAAGCGAGTAGTACAAGTAATTTTTTCATTCGTATGATTTGTGTTTCAAAAATACACAATCATTTGAATAAAGTATTACT
>CAINEC010000037.1 GCA_903847585.1 uncultured Bacteroidota bacterium | reverse complement strand
GCTCATATCAGGACCATAAGTACTATAAACGGTTTTCATTTCAGGACGAGGATCGGAGCTGCTGAGGTTATCAAAGACAATCATTTTTTTCTCGTTGTTATAATTCAGCGACATAGTTGCTTTGTAGCTGTATTCGAAAATGAGTCGTGGTCGAGGTCGTGCACCAGTTTTGAAAATTGGAACTCCAAACTGAACACGAGCATTACTGATACTTAATGATTCAATGATTTTACGAGTTGATAGCTGGTTATGAGGTGCCCATCCTAATAAAACATAGTTGGTTTTGTTTTTATACTTACTCAATAAAATCTTGTAATACACGCAGCCTGTCCAGTTGTCAGGACCAAATTTTCCAGCTTCTCTTTCTTGATTATCCTCGTAGGTTTGTTCAGTTAGTTTATAAAGCTTGAGAGAACTTCCGTTTTTAGCGAGGGTTCTTAGGTATCCGAAGTATTTATACTGCGGGTAGGGGAAATACGTCTGACACATCCAATTGTAAATGACAAAAGCATTGTCGGGTGATTTTAAAATGGAAAGGGCCTTTACTTCGTGGAAGCTTAAATACTCACTCGATTTTAAATTAAGAATACTATCCAGTAAACTTGAAAATGATTGATTGCATTCTAAACGGATCGTATCGTTACTACCCCTAATAATACTATCGCCCATTATCGCCAATCTGGCTAAAGCAGGCTTAAGCGATATAGTGTCTGCTGTCTGACAAATTGCAGACGTCGACATGAGTAAAGCGGTAGCAATAAAAAGCAGTTTTTTCTTCATGGATGATATGGTAAATCTAATTTGAAACAACTTTCCTTTGCCTTTTATTGTGATTTTTCTTGAACAGGTAATTGTAAAAAAAAACGGCCACTGAAAGCGACCGTTTTTTATTAAGTTAAGCATGATTAAGCATGCATCTTTTCTTTCTTTGCAAGTAATTCTGCTTCTGATTCACGGAAGTCAAGATCATCAACGCAGCAGTCAACCGGACAAACGGAAGCACATTGAGGCTCATCATGAAACCCTACGCACTCCGTACATTTATCAGTTACGATGTAGTAGGTATCCATCATTTTCGGTTCCTGAGGAGCATTAGCATCGATTTCATTTCCGTCCATCTTTGCGAACATACCTTTTACCGATGTTCCATCAGAAAATCTCCATTCAGCACCACCTTCGTAAATCGCGTTATTCGGACATTCAGGTTCACAAGCCCCGCAGTTGATACATTCGTCAGTTATTTTAATTGCCATAGTGTAATAGTTTAAATCGTAATTTTGACTTTTAATTCGCCACAAAAGTACATAATTATCCAACGATTTCCATTTACCTTACTCAAAAATAAAATGACCTTTCAACAAAGAATTTCAGCCTTATCAAAATGGGGGAGTGCGCTCCAGGTTTTGATGGAGACCATTTACGATAACTACGAAAATCCTTTATTTAATGCGGTAGTTCAAGCTCAAAATAAGAATGCCTGGTTTGCAAAAAGTAATTCTATAAATGCTTTAAAAGAAATCTGTAATTTACTTGAAACAAATAATTTAAATAAATTAGTTGAAGCGAATATTGAGTTGAAAAGTGAGGTCGTAAATCCAAAAACTATCGGAATTGTGATGGCTGGAAATATCCCGGCGGTTGGCTTTCACGACCTGCTTTGCGTCCTACTTTCAGGGCATAAAGCCAAGGTTCGCTTATCTTCTGATGATGCTGTTTTGATTCCGGATTTGACAAATATTCTTCTGGAAATGTATCCGGAATTCCAAAATCAGTTGGAATTTGTTAATCAATTATCAGGAATGGATGCCGTGATCGCAACGGGAAGTAACAACACGGCTCGCTACTTCGATTACTATTTTGGGAAGTATCCATCGCTGATTCGTAAAAACAGAAATTCGATTGCGGTGCTTAGCGGACAAGAAACGGAGGCTGAGTTAAACCAATTGGGACATGATATATTTGATTATTTCGGTTTGGGATGCAGAAACGTATCGAAGCTTTATGTTCCCGAAGGATATTCATTCAATCCATTTTTTGAAGCAATTGAGTCCTACTCAAACTTAATGGAGCATAATAAGTACATGAATAATTACGATTATCATCGAGCCTTATTCCTATTGGACGGAATTCCGTTTCTAACCAATAACTTTTTAATCGTAAGAGAAAATGAGGCCTATGCAACTCCAGTTTCAGTTTTGCATTATGAGTTTTATTCATCTTTGGAAGACCTTGAAAAGAAATTAGAAGGGGATAAAGAGCTTATTCAATGTCGCGTTGGTTTAAATGGATTGCCTTGTGGATCTGCTCAACAACCTGATATTTTAGATTATGCCGATGGCGTAGATACGATGAAGTGGCTTTTATCGTTGTAATTGAATTAATTTAAATTTGTGATATCGATTTCTTACCCTGCGATTATTTAATGAAACAATACGGAAAACTATTATTACTGATTTCTTTGCTTTCGTGGTCTTTGTTTACCACTTCTTGTCGTAAGGATGAACTATTGACATCAGGGGATGTGCAATTACGATTCTCAACAGATACAATCATGTATGATACGGTATTTGCAACCATCGGCTCTGTCACAAAAAACCTTCGTATTTATAATGATTACGACCAGCCAATTAGTATTTCAAATATTCGATTAGCAGGAGGTAATTCGTCCTATTTCCGAATGAATGTTAATGGATTACCAGGTAGAAGTTTCGATAATATAGAAGTAAGAGCAGGTGATAGTCTTTGGATTTTTGTCGAGGTAACAGTAGACCCCAATTCTCAGTTGTTGCCTTATGTAGTTCAAGATTCTATCGTATTTGAAACCAATGGCCGCACTCAGGATGTTGATTTAGTAGCGTGGGGACAAAATGCTCATTTTATTGTAGCGGATCAAACGTTAAATATTAAGGATAATGATGGGAAGACAATAGGCCAGATAAACTACGCAGTAATCGATACCATCGATAATCAT
>CAINEC010000036.1 GCA_903847585.1 uncultured Bacteroidota bacterium | reverse complement strand
TGCCGATAGACTGCCGAAAATCCTCCAGAGAATCAACCGTCACCGCCAACTTAAGCAACTCATCTAACACCGATAAATCAGAAACCTGCTCAAGCGAACTATCAATGCCGAAAGAAACCTCACCAAAACGAACTTTTAAAACCGTCTTGATATAATCACGAGCATTTTGCAATGCACCAATTTCCTTACCTCGTTCCATACCACGAAGTGACCTATTACTTAATAAAGGCACGGTTCTTTCCTCCTCAAATTGTTGAATTTTAAAATCTAAACTTTCTTGTAAAGGATTAGGTAAAGTTATCATTCTGTCAATAATTTGAAACGAATTTATCCTATTGATTGCTTAAAATCCTCAAAAGAATTTGTTGTCGCTGCGAATATTAATAATTTATCTAATACCGATAAATCAGAAATTTGCATTAGATAAGTTTCTATTTCTAAAGGAATTTCACCAAGACGAACTCGTAAAACTGCCTTGATATAATCACGAGCATTTTGCAATGCTCCAATTTCTTTACCAATTTCCTTACCAATTTCTTTACCTCGTTCCATACCACGAAGTTCCATATTACTTAATAAAGGCATGGTTCTTTCCTCCTCAAATTGTTGAATTTTAACATCTAAACTTTGTTGTAAAGGATTAGGTAAAGTCATCATTCTGTCAATAATTTGAAACAGCTTGATAATCTTTTCCCTCGTTAATCCCCGATCATACAAACCCCGAATTAAAGACCACTTCCAAAACTCCCTTTGTTCAGCATTGCCCGTCGTTGCTTTCGTCTTCAGGTGTGCCATCACAATCATAGCAAATGGATTCAGACTAGACTCCAATTCAGCCCAGCGCGATTCATAATCCAACAGTTTAGCGATCAAGAACTTGATTGTCACCTCAGAGCCAGCAAAACCATAGCGAAAATGATTCGGTCGCCAATTAGTCCGCTCATCTCCCAGAATTGCTAAACTAACCACAGGCTTGTGATACAAATCAAAAGCACGATAATTGTAAATGTACATCCGTTGAGAAAAACTGGCATCATACTGACTTTGTATTTCAATATGAATCAAAATCCAAACTTCCTGCTCATTTAATAACCAAACTTGATAGAGCTTATCGGCAATACATTTTTCTGTATCCGAAGAAGCCGTAATTTGTTGCAACTCTTTATCTAACGATTGAGGTGTTTTTGTCCAGTCAATCTGTTGATAAATTTCAGCGAAAAAGAATGCTAAAAACGAGTCAAAATACTCCGTTAATGACTCTTTCCATGATTCGTCATAATTTGCCGTCAAAGATAACATAAATCGCCCATTCCCTGAACTTCAACCGTACCTGTATTATTACCTTTCCATCTACAAAATGCCTAATTTCCTGCAAAAGTACCTCTTTTAAAGCCTGCTAACTGGCCTTACTCAAAAACGGCTCCGACAAACAAATCTTATTCGTAATTAATCAAATTAGCAAAACTCGTAAGTTGAATATAAACAGACGCGATCGAGGAGAAGGTTGTCATAGTGGTTCATCTAAAAATCATTAACTTTGATAATCTTAAAACAAAATTGATTTTAAGACAATGAAAAAAAGTAATATTCTTCTAACGAGAGAATAAGGGTTTCAGCGAAAAAGGTAAGATCTTTTCAAAAAAGCTTGACTTCTACAACTACTTGGTGTAGGGGCAATCAATCATAAAAAAAGCGATCGCACTTCCTGAATTAAGAAAAAATGCGATCGCGCTCAAACTCTAATTTCCTACGCAACCAGGATAAAATCATTACTGTTTAGAATTGGATTGCTGATTAGTACAGCAAATTCGGCTCCTGTTCCTAGTCCTGGGACGTTACCATTTTGGTTATAGAAAAGACTGCTACTGTTGCTGTTATAGACGATGAAAGCACTGCTAGTTTCTACCAAGAAATCATCTTCAACAACGGCAAAGTCAGTAGCTTGACTGAATCCGTTACCAACAATACTTGTCAGTGCAGCAAAGGTTGTTTTGCTGAGGAGTAATTTATCGGCGGTGGGCGTAAAGTCCGTTAGGGTATCGAGTCCAATATCACCTGTCGTAAAGACTTTTCCTGTGGTATAGCCTGAATTATTCACGAAGAAAATAGAAAAAGCTGAAAACCCAGAAGTGTTGAACGTCGAAAAAAGTCCAAGAAAATCGAGTATTATAGATAGCATAAAAAGCTAAAATAAGAATAAACAAGGAGTTAAAGCTATGTCAATAAAATTTCCCAAACTGATCAAAGAAATTCTGAAGCCATTG
>CAINEC010000035.1 GCA_903847585.1 uncultured Bacteroidota bacterium | reverse complement strand
TTAATGATATAGTTTCCTTTTTGTCGGATGAAATCCCATCATTACTGGGAGAGGCTGATTCCGATCTTTTAAACATCAAAGACGAAATGTTGAGTGTTGTAAATAGAACAAAATATCTTTTGACTTTAAACTAAAAAAAAAACAAATTAATTTACTAAATAATTTCATATGGCGATTAAGTTCAATCAATTTACAACAGGAGATGTATCAAACACCGGTTCAGCCGATTATTTGGTTGGATACGATTCCACACAAGACGGAGTAGCTGGAGGAGAGAGAAAGTGGACCGTTGCAACCATCGCCAATGCAGTGAGCGGTGTGATGACACCATCATTGCGCAATGATGCATGGTTGACTTCAACTGGATCGAATACGCCAAGGACATTGGCAAATCGCTTCGCTGATCTGGTCAATGTGAAGGATTTCGGTGCTGATCCTACAGGAGTGCTTGATAGCACCCCGGCATTTAATCTTGCAGTGGCATCAGGACGTGTGGTTATTATTACAGATGGGAGTTATTACTTAACCCAAAGTTATACTGGTGCAAGTAATTTTATGATTTTTGGGGATGTTACTTGGACAAACGCCAATTTCCGCGTGATTCCAACATTTAATATGTATGGAAACGCGCAGTCCAAAGTTCAGTCTAGCACGACAACTGGAAGGGAAGAAATGCAAATTTATGCAAACGTAACTGCTTATGGTTCAGGTTCGCTTGGTGCTGGAATTAACCAGTATGGAAATGGCGATAGTCAACACGCTGGTAACATAGCGTTTATGACAGGGCAAAACAATCTCGGTGATGCCCGAATGATAATATCGGGGGGTTCAAGCAATCCATCTAGCTTAGGATACCGCACTAACACAGACACTCGCGTGACGATTGGAAACGATATTTGGGATTTTGTTGATAATAAATTAGACACGGGATTACTAACACTCAAAAATCCGATTGGTCGCCCTGCACTTTATATTACCGATACCGCTGCTACTGAAGGGGAGATTGCAGTTCCTGATAACGAACGTTTTGATATGGGGCATTGGGATGGAAATGCTACTTTTACTGCGCGTCTTGGTTTTGATTCAAGTGGGAATGTCCAACCGGGCGCAGACGATACTCAATCCTTGGGAACGATCACTAAAAAGTGGTCAGTTGTATATGCCGGAACAGGAACAATCCAACCTTCAGATGAGCGTAAAAAAACATTTTTAAAAATTGAAGAATCAGAAAAATTGGCCGCTCTTGAAATAAAATCCAATCTTCGCAAGTTTAAATTTAATTCAGCTATCGACAAAAAAGGTGATAATGCACGGATTCATTTTGGCGCATCTGCACAACAAGTTGGAGACATAATGAGATCACATGGTCTTGATCCTAATAAATATGGATTTTATTGCTACGATGAATGGGATGAAATTCAAGAGACAAAAGATTCTGAAGGAAATATAACGCAAGAATATAGTCCAGCAGGGAATGCTTATGGACTTCGTTACGAAGAACTTTTAGCATTTATCATTTCAGCAATTTAAACTATGAGCGCAAATATTAAAGCGTTTTGAAAAACTATCTTAACATTTCCCATATTCTAATCTGCCTTGCACTTCAAGGCATCGGATATGCTCTGACAAAAGACCCATTTATCGGAGCTATTGCAGGGATATTCTTTTTCGCTGGCAGGGAGATCGCTCAAACCGAACATCGACTTTATGAGAGCAGCAGAAGCTAACGACGAAGCAAAGAAGGCTGAAATCGTTGCTGCAAAGCAAGCACTTCGTGACGTTACGCTGACTGTGCTTCCAGACGATCTTGCTGGTATCAAAGCAACTTGGCCCGATATTCTTGGTTAAAGTTTAAATTTATATAGGAAATTCCGAATTCACGAGTTAAATACTTTTTGTGAATTTAAATGCTCCTGATTTTCTAAATGATCTAAAAAACACCAAAGATAAACTAGACTCTGGTATATCCTTGGATGAAATACAAAGTGCATTAAATGTACCAGAATTGTCTGACTTTTCTAAATTAGCACAGGGATTACTACCAGAAAACTTAATAAAGGCGGATGTATTCGGTAAGATCGGGTTACCTACTTTAAAAGATTCA
>CAINEC010000034.1 GCA_903847585.1 uncultured Bacteroidota bacterium | reverse complement strand
TAAGGAATCGCCTTTTTTACAGGAGCATCGCAGGCAGCAAGAGAAGCTGCAGCTACGCTGAACCCTAAAAATTTCAAGAAATCCCTACGTGTTGTTGACGAGTCAGATGCAGCCTTTTTATTAAGGACTTCATCTACCGGCAAGTGCTCAAAAAACTCGTTATCGCGTAAGCGTGTAAACTCAGGAGTGTTATTGAGTTCTTCTACACCTTTCCAATATCTTTTTTCCATATCCGTGATTGGAGTATATTTCAGATTAATTGTTTACTTATTATTTTAATAGTGACAACGCGCGCACTCTAAACCTCCGATTTTATCAACCGTAAGTTTAGCATCTGGGCCATATTGTTTTTTAAACTTCTCGTGAAGATCTTTATAGTAGCCATTACCTTCCATCTTAACATCTGTTTCGCGGTGACAGTTAATACACCATCCCATAGTTAATGGAGAAGCTTGTTTCATTACTTCCATCTTTTCAACTTCACCGTGGCAAGTCTGACATTCTACTTTACCAACTTTAACGTGCTGAGCGTGATTGAAGTAAGCTAAATCAGGCAGGTTATGAATTCTTACCCATTGGATTGGCTTAGTCTTTCCAGTATACGTTTGCTTTTCCTTATCCCAACCAACTGCTTTATAAATCTTAGCAATTTCTTCTGTTCCGTATTTTGGACCTTGTTGAACATATTTATGACAGTTCATACAAACCATCGGTGAAGGGATATTAGCATTCTTTGACTTCTCAGCACCTGAGTGGCAATAGCGACAGTCAATTTTATTCTGCCCAACGTGTAAAGCGTGAGAGAACTTTATTGGCTGATCTGGTTCATAACCTTCTTGAATACCAACACCAGAAAGCGCATACCAACCTTTCACACTACCAACAACTGCTAAGAATAAAATGATAACAGCAATTAGCTTCTTGTGCTCACGAACCCAAGCCTTACCTTTATAAATAGGAGGCTCCGGTAAACCTTCACGCTGACGAACTACTCTTTCAAGTCCTTTTTTAGCGCTATTTAAAATGAAGTATAATGCAACTAACCCAAGTGTTACCAGCAATAGTACCGTTGGGCTACCATCTTCCTGGTTTTCTGCACCTGGAGCCGCATTTGGATCAGCTGTTCCTGGAGCCGCGGCAGAAGGAGCTTTCTCACTTTCAGTTTTGATGTAAGTGATTAACGATTTGATTTCGTCATCAGATAAGTTAAATGCTGGCATCGCAATTTTGTTATTCTCTTCGAATACTTTAACTGCGTCAGCATCACCTGACTTGATTAACGCGCTAGAATTTTTAATCCACTTAACTAACCATTCTTCGCTTCTGCGTTGGTGAACATTTTTCAATCCCGGACCTACAACCTTATTGTCGCCTACCACATGGCAAGAAGTACAATTAGCTTTGAAGATAGCCGCGCCATCTGGCTGAGCAGCTACTTGGGAAAGAGAAATTACGTTCAGGAACAACGCAAACAATGTGATTGTCAAATACCTGGATACGTAACGAGACATATGAAGTCGTTTAAATTGTTTAAATTTTTATCAATTAGATTTTACCGAACTGCGACAAAAACCTATTTTTTCAGCCGCGAATTTAGTACAATCTGAATATAACACGAAAAAAAATCAAACATTTTATGAATTTAAAATCTGTCTAATTTGTTAATTGTACTCCGCCTCGATTAATATCGTGCATAATGATTAAAGATATTTAGCGTTTATCTATTTTTGAAAAATGAATTCAACCAGAAAAATAAGCCTGCTGTTTTTAACTTTTATTTGTCTAAATGGACTTGTAAAAGCTCAAAATCAGAATGTTACTCCTTCCAGCGATGAATTAATCTCTGATTTGGTAGAAAGACATAAAAGAAATGGGCTAATGAAACAGACCACAACGGGTTACAGAATTCAGCTTTACTTTGGTTCCGAAAGATCGAAGGCATCAGAAATAAAAACAGATTTTTCAAATAATTTTTCAAATACGCCATCTTATCTTTTGTACCAACAACCTAATTTTAAAGTGAGGGTTGGCGATTTTAAAACGAGGATGGAAGCGTCTGCTTTTCTAGAAAGCATCAAAGAATTTTATACAACTTCGTTCATTGTTCCTGACGAAATCAAACTTCCAAAACGTGATTTAAACAACGCACCTAAAGGAAACCAAGGTAGTCAAGGGAATTCACCCGGAACTTTTTCAACTACTGAAAAACATCCAATTTCTGCCAATCTAACGGGTAGGAATATCCGTATTCTCCCTCAACTAAATGAACAATACCAGGAAGAAGGTAGAATAGTTTTAGATATTTCAGTTGATACAAAAGGGAATGTAGTTTTAGCTGAAGGACCAGCAAGAGGATCTACAACAACAAGCACAGTATTATTACAAAAGGCAAAAGAAGTTGCTTATAAAACCAAATTTTCAGAGATTGAAGTGCCTGCTGACACCGAGGCTGTTTTTCAGAAAGGTACTATTTCAATCACTTTTGTAATCGAATAATTATTGTTTGTGAATGATTTTGTGCGGACGTTTTTTTCGTGTCTGATGATGGAAGTTGCTCGACAAAATTGAAATATTTCCATCTGCTTCCAGAACTGCGAGATCTACTTTATCTATGGATTCCACACCATGTTCGCGAGCCGCAGCTAACAATTCATCTTCTGTAATCATTACTTTCTCTAAATGTCGTTTAATGATTTTACCACCATGCACTAACATGACTGGCTCTCCTTGTAAAAGTGTTGTTAGTGTTTTCGATTTAAATGTTAAGCGTTTAATAAGGTAGTTTAAAACAAACAAACTTAAGGCGGCTGTTAATCCCCCTTTCAATGATTTCCATTGATCATTTCCAGCATCAATCTCAACCATCGCGTTTTGAACTGCATTACTGATAAGTAAAATAAAAACTAAATCAGTTACACTTAATTGAGCCAATTCTGTTTTACCAAAAATTCGAATGGCGATTATAATAAACAAATAAACCGCTCCAGTTCTAATTATGATTTCTAAATATTCATTCATTGTTCAAAGTTAAAAAACTAATGTCAACATCAGTTGTTGTAATTAGGTGAATTCAGCAAGCATCCTATTCCCTAATCAACTTTTTGAAAATAATCCTGCTTTGCATAAAAGCAACGATGTTTATTTAGTTGAAGACGAATTATTCTTTAACCATTTTAAATTTCATAAAATTAAGATAGCCTATCATCGGGCAACGATGAAGTTTTATGAGCAGGAATTAATCAACAACGGCTATCAAGTTAATTACATCGATTATAATTCTGCAATTGCAAAGCTCGATAACTTGTTTGCTTTTTTATCAGAAAAAAACATTCAGCAAATCTTTATTACAGATGTAAATGATTACTTGCTTGAAAGAAGATTAAATCGCTACGCAAAAAAACACTCGATAAAAATCAGTTGGAGTGAAAGTCCGAACTTTATTATAACTAGGAAAAACAGTGATGAATATCTGAAGTCTAAAAATAAATTTTTTCTAACCGACTTTTACATTCACTTTAGAAAACAATTTTCCATTTTATTAGAAGGAGAAAAGCCAACAGGTGGTAAATGGACATTCGATTCCGATAACAGAAAGAAAATGCCCAAAGGCACTATCGTTCATGCATTACCGAAAATTAATCAATCGACCATTATTAATGAAGCTCTTGAATATGCAAACAAGAACTTCAGCAATAATCCTGGAAATGCAACTTCACTTCTGTATCCAATAACTTTTGAAGAAAGTAAAAAATGGTTAGATCGTTTTTTACAAGAACGATTAGACAATTATGGTATCTATCAAGATGCGATGGTTAATGGAGAGTCCTTTTTATTTCATAGCATATTAACACCTATGCTCAATGTTGGATTAATCAACCCTGATTATATTCTTGAAAAAACAATTGAAGAATTTGAGCAGCGTGATTTACCTATTAATTCTATCGAAGGATTTATTCGGCAGATTTTAGGATGGCGTGAATTTATTCGCGTAGTTTATGCTCATAAAGGAGTTTATCAACGAACTAACAATCACTTTCAATATAACAAAAAAATCCCTCCTGCATTTTACAACGGTACAACAGGCATCGTTCCGTTTGATGATGTAATTAAAAAAGTGCTACAACATGGATATGCACATCATATCGAGCGATTAATGATTGCAGGGAATTTTATGTTGCTCTGCGAATTCGATCCAGATGAGGTTTACCAATGGTTTATGGAACTATTTGTTGACGCTTATGACTGGGTGATGGTTCCGAATGTATATGGAATGAGTCAGTATGCGGACGGTGGCTTAATGAGCACCAAGCCTTACATCTCAGGCTCTAATTACATTTTAAAAATGAGCAATTATGAAAAGGGAAATTGGTGTGAGGTATGGGATGCGTTATATTGGTTGTTCATCATCAAACATAAAAATGCTTTTGCAAAAAATCCACGTATGTCCATGATGGTTAGTTTAGCCAACAAACTTTCCGAAGAAAAAATTTCGGGTTACGAAAAAACTGCGGCTGATTGGCTTAGCAAAATGGGTATAAAATAAAAGGCTGCATTTTAGTGCAGCCTTTTACTCTATTGTCAAATTGTAATTACTTTACAATCTTCATTTCATTTAACAAATATCCTGCGCCTCCGAATTTATCCATGATAAATAAAGTATAGCGGATATCCAATGAAATTGTTCTTTGCAAATTAGCATCAAACCCAAAGTCACTTGCAATTGCTTCCCAGTTACCATCGAAAGCAGTTCCGATTAACTCCCCTCTTCCATTGATTACTGGAGATCCTGAGTTACCACCTGTAATATCATTGTCTGTTAAGAAACAAGCATGTAATTCTCCGTCCTTATCTGCATACTGACCGAAATCTTTAGCTTTTAACATTTCAACTAATTTCTTAGGAGCATCGAATTCGATATCACCTGGTGTATACTTTTCAAGAATACCTTTTGATGTGGTGAACTCTTTATAAGATACCGCGTCCTTCGCATTGTACGGTAATACGCGTCCGTAAGTAAGGCGCATAGTACCATTCGCATCAGGAGAATATAATTTCTTGCTATCCATTTCTAACATAGCTGCCTGGAACAAACGATTCGCACGACTCAATTTGCTATTGATTTCCATTGAAATCGGACGCATATCTACATTCATTTTATTCATGTAAGCATTAGCAATTACATAAATCATATCCTTGTTCATTTTCTTCGCTGAAGGAGAAGCTAAAAATGCTTTCATCTTCTCTTTAGAAGTTAAGAATGACTTAGCATATAACTCAGACGCCATTTTGGAATAGTCCTTATTGTATTTAGCAGAAAGGTCTACTAATTCTTTTGGAAGATTAGCATGATCTAAATCTTCTGTTAAGTGCATTAATACCGTTGCTAAAACTTTTACTTCAATTGGATCAAAATACTCTTTGTATTGTTCATCTAATTCTTTCATCATTTCATCAGCAGCTTTCTTCGCTTCTTCTGATTTTGATTTATCTTTTAGTAACGCTTCTAATTTTGAAAGTCCTAAAGCAAACACCATTGGCTGTGAGTTACTCACTCCATCTTGAAAATACACACTGTATAAACCATACTTTTCTTGTTGCGCATATGCCTGATCATATAAACTGAATAGCTCATTATATACTGCACCTTTATTATTTGCAGTAATCCACGACTTCAACTTATCTTCTTCTGCTTTTCTCTTTTCGAATAATTGTTGTTGAGGAAGTGCAGATGCTTCACCCATAAACTTTTTCCAGTAATTACTTAATCCTGCGAATTTATCAGCATACATTAATTTAATCTTTGGATCTGCATGCATAAACTCTTCGTAAACATCTAATACATCACGACGAACTTTAACGCGCATTGGACGCTCCTTAGATGCGAAGTATTGAATTCCTTTACTATACGTATAACGCTGTGTTCTTCCTGGGTATCCCATGATCATTGCAAAATCTTCAGGATTTTTTCCTTGAATATTGATTGGGAAGAAATGTAATGGAGCATACGGTTTGTTGCTTGCATTATACTCAGCCGGCTTATTGTCAGCGTTTGCATAAATACGGAACATACTGAAATCAGCTGTATGACGTGGCCACATCCAATTATCCGTTTCACCACCGAACTTTCCAATATTTTCTGGAGGCGTACCAACTAAACGAATGTCTTTGTAAACCATGTAATACATTGCAAGAAATTTATTTCCTGCATAAAAAGGAACAACTTCAACAACATAATTGTCTTTATCTGCGCCTAAACCTTCTTTTAATGATGCTTGTAACTTCGTTAACTTATCAGCAACGGCTTTTGCACGTGCTGATTCATCCATTGTTAAACTGATACTGTCAAGCATTTTTGAAGTAACATCTTCTACTCTCGCAAGTAATCCGATATTGAAGTTAGCTTTTCTTTCTTCGCCTTTATTTTTAGCCCAGAAACCATTCGCCAAAATATTATCTTCATTCGTACTTAACTCTTGAATAGCACCATAACCACAATGGTGATTTGTTAAAAATAATCCTTCGCTGCTGATGATTTCACCTGTACAGAACATTCTGTTTTGCTTCGACATCAAACGCACAACGGCATCTTTAGCGCAAGCCTTGTTGATATTGTAAATATCATCTGCTGTTAATTTTAATCCACGTGCCTGCATACTATCCTGCAATTGCTGGATCATAATAAGTGGCCACATACCTTCGTCAGCACGCAACTGACCTACTGAAATCACAAACCCAATTAAGAGTACTGCTATCTTTTTCATACTGTTTTTAATTTATTGATTCTATTTTTTAATGATTAGTTTCTTTGTCATTTGCTGATTACCTGAAATCAAACGAACGAAATAAACGCCGTTACTAAATTCAGACATATCCACTACTCTATTTCCTGCAGTTACATTTTCATCCTTAGTAGAATAAATTGTTTTACCCATCAAGTCTAAAATTTCGATTGATGCATCTGTTCTATTCGTTAAGTTATAATCGATATATACCATCGATTCAGATGGGTTCGGATAGACGTTAAGGTTAGTGACATTCGACAAAATAAATTCATCTTCTCCTGTTGCAATTCCTACTGTAAACTGCTTGTATACTTGACCGCCAAAATCAGAATTAAAATTATACATCACATTACCCATTGTATTTTTGAATCGTACGTAACCAGTTCCTTGTGCTGTATTCGCCCACCATGCTAAACCATCTTCACCGTTATCAAGTAATTCAAAACGGTAACATCCGCTTGGTAAATTAAGCGTATCATTATAATACGTATTAGCAGCGAGACCACTTCTTGATAAAATGATATTTCCATTTTCATCTTTCACCGTGTAACTATTTTCGTTTGGAGCACTATTCGTTTTTAATTCGATAACGAAAATTGATGGTGTAGCACTTGGATATACAAAGTTCGAACGCATAGTATCGTTGTATGCATATTGATCAGTTGTTCCATTCGGATTGCTTACATAAGCATAGAATTTAGTAGCTCCACCAATCCAGTTAAAATTAGGAAGCGTTAATGTTGCAGATTGCATAAACGCAACAGAGCCTGTCCAGTTATAAACCGTAGGTGTTGCTCCTTCTAAACCATAAGTTATGGTTGCAGAAGTAAGCGTTGCAGATCCAGTATTTTTTATTTTAATAATTGGTGAAGAGCAAACAGGATTTTTTCTTAACCACATTTGATTTGTTGTTGGAGCAAGGATATCTTCTACAGCTACATCATTTGTAAAGTTTGGAGCGCCATAACTTACTAATTGATCTTCGATCTGATAATAATCCCAACCTGATGTTTGCGTGTACGCCTGCACATCATGATCTAATGTGAAAGATGTTCCAGGAGTAATAAAGTTAGATATCTCCCAATCGTACGTCCATACTTCAGCACCCGGGCACCAGTTTGAACGATCATAAACCCATGTTCCTCCTTGAGGGTAAAGTGGATTATAATCACAGTTATCTCTCCATACTAACTTCGTATAACGTGTAGTACCATTCACTTTATAATAGTGATTCTTCGGACAAAACTCAGCACAGTTTCCTGGTGAATCCATTCCGTGTCCTGTAACACGAGATTTCCATCTTGCATTTACTGCATTAGGTTCTAAATCGACCGTAAGCGCTTGTAAACTATTATCGATTGGATTACTTGCAACTCCATAGTTAAAGTTACCATTCCAAAGATTTCTAATTCCAAGTACATTACGAGGTGGTGTTCCTTCGATAAATAAAAACTTCACATCTAATAATTCCTGCCAGTTACCAGCCGACATATCAACGCTATCGTGTAATAATGTTCTATAATCACTTACATCAAATGTCCATGTCCAACCACTACCTAAACTTAATCCATTACCATAAGGAGTGATATAACGTCCCATTTCATAACGAATCAAATTAGGTGAATACGTGTAATAAGTATATACCGATTGATTAATCGTACCATCAGCAGGTGTTAATGTTGAATCAATCATTTGTCCTTGCGGAGTATAAATAAAATTAGTGTATCCCAAAGGCCATACTACCATCGTATCTGTTGGCACACCCACATTGTTTATTGTATCAAGATATGCAACAATTTGCGTTGGAGGATTCATAACAGAATCTAAAACAAAAATTGAATCTAACTGTGACGTATATACGCCTTGTTCAAATGATATATTAGGACGTAAATTTGTTTCATTCCATCCATAATTAATTTCTGATGCTGACTTCAAAGGATTATCAGCACCTAAGCTAAAATATGCAGGTCCATGATTCATGGGTGAAGCATCTGCCGCAGTGAAATAATTACCATCATTGAAATTATAATAAGCTACAAGATTATTATAGTTAGGATGCGTAGCATCAATTTTCTTATTCATAAATTGTTGAATCGTTGCTTGAGGTAATTCAACATTAAAAACAGCAAACTCATCAATTCTTCCATCGTATGAAAGAGACCCATTCCAGTTTCCTTTACCAATTCGGAATTTATCTATGCCCGTCATTAACTTAGTTTTTCCTCCACCAGTGAAGAAGGTTGCACCGTTTAGGAAAATTTTCATTGCTCCTGTCTGACAGTTCTTAGTGAATGTCCAATAATTCCATTGACCTTTTATTTGGGCTGCAGTTGCCGATTTAGAAATACGGTCGTAACTAGTACCTAAATTACCAGCATCCCAATACACTTTTGAATCAGACCAAGGAGTATGAGAATTTATCACACGATTACCACTACTATCAACCGCTTCGAAAGTAGTACCATTCATCGGTTGTAGGGCTGGATCGCCATAAGCCCAAAAAGAAACGGTAATAAATGAATCGATAGCTGCTATATCAGGATTAACAGGAACTTCTACATAAGATGCATAATGTGTTTTTAATGTACGATCATTTGAAGCATTCGTAACACCTGATTTATTAAATGAGGTCACATTTGAAGAAATGATATTATCTGCGCCTGTTTGTGCATTGTCGAATGAAACTTCAACAATTAAATTAGAAACTCCATCCCAATAAAATGAATTCGTTAATTGAATATTTCTCCAACCTGCAGTATTTGGCGCAAAATCATGTCCTTTGCTGTACACTGTAGTAAATCCATTACCGTTAGTAGTAGCTGCAGTTAATGTATCTGCTGTAACCATTTTAAGTCGGATAGTAAGCTTATTAAATGGAGACCCAACATTTTGCAAATAAAAATTCAATCCTGTAATATTACCAGCACCCATACCCGCAGCCGTTAGTTCAGAGGCACGCCATAGATACTGCGACTTAGATAAATTGTTTGCAGTTCCGAAAGGATGATTAGCACCAGTAGTTCCGCCGGCCACTGTGTACGTGTTTAGTGAAGTAGTTGCTAAATGATTAATAAAGTAATCCCAATGTGTATTATGCGTATACGTTGGAGTATTCGAGTAAGTAAAAGAAGAAAAGTTACCTCCATTGACTAAATATAAATTTTGAGAACGCAAGGTACTATCGATTAATCCCGTATGCTTGTACACATATGTATTCGTTAAATAATCCCATTCTCCGCATTCAGGGAATTGCGCTGGATTACACTTAAGTGTATACAGCATTAAAATTTTTTCATAATTTATAGTATCCGAAGGGAAAACAAACCAAGCTCTTTGTGGCGAGTTAAAAGTAAACGCCTGAACAACGGTTGTGTCTCCAACACCAGCCAATGCTTTTACTGAAGCGAATGAGCATAAAATAAAGAATGAAAGTAATAGCTTTTTCATAATTTGAATTTTTAAGGTTACTAAATATAGCAACTACAATTTTAAATCAAGAATGTTATTTTAAAAAGAGAAAGCGTACTCCATAGAATACGCTTCTCCTTATCATTAGATATTTGATAAACTAATTTTAAGCAAGCGTTCGCTTGATAGCAACTTGTTCGTACCCTTCGATAATATCGCCTTCTTGAATATCATTAAACTTATTGATATTTAATCCGCACTCCATACCAGCCTGAACTTCTTTAGCATCATCTTTAAATCGTTTTAATGAAGCTAATTCACCACTATGAACAACGATACCATCACGGATAATTCTAATCTTAGTATTACGATTAATCTTACCTTCTAACACCATACAACCTGCGATTGTCCCCACCTTCGGAATCTTAAATGTTTCACGAACTTGAACGTTACAAGTGATTTTCTCTTCAAATTCCGGCGCAAGCATTCCTTCCATCGCGGCTTTCACTTCGTTGATTGCGTCGTAGATAATTGAATACAAACGGATATCGATTTCTTCGTTTTCTGCAAGCTTACGAGCACTTACAGAAGGACGAACCTGGAATCCGATGATGATTGCATTGGATGCAGAAGCTAAGTTTACATCCGACTCCGAAATTTGTCCAACGCCTTTCATGATAACGTTCACCTGAATTTCTGGATTCGATAATTTCAACAATGAATCTGCTAATGCTTCTACTGATCCATCCACGTCACCTTTAACAATTACATTTAACTCTTTAAAGTTTCCAATTGCTAAACGACGACCAATTTCATCGAGTGTAATATGCTTGTGTGTACGTATTCCTTGCTCACGTTGTAACTGTAAACGTTTGTTTGCAATCTCACGTGCTTCTCTTTCATCTTCCATCACATTAAACTGATCACCTGCTTGAGGCGCACCACTCATACCTAGAATTAAAGCTGGATGCGAAGGACCTGCTTCTGATGTTTTTCCCCCACGCTCGTTAAACATCGCTTTTACACGTCCGCTATAACAACCTGCAAGAACTACATCACCAATTTTTAATGTTCCTGTTTGAACAAGTACTGTCGTTACATAACCTCTACCTTTATCAAGTGAAGATTCGATAACAGTACCTTTTGCTAAACGCTCTGGATTTGCTTTTAAGTCGAGTAAATCAGACTCTAGCAATACTTTTTCTAATAACTTATCTACGTTTAATCCTTTCTTAGCAGAGATATCCTGACTTTGATATTTACCACCCCAGTCTTCAACAAGATAATTCATCGATGCTAACTGTTCCTTAATTTTTTCAGGATTAGCATCTGGTTTATCAATTTTATTAATTGCAAATACGATAGGAACGCCAGCCGCCTGAGCATGATTAATTGCTTCTTTGGTTTGTGGCATGACGCTATCATCAGCAGAAACAACGATGATTGCAACGTCGGTTACTTTAGCACCACGGGCACGCATCGCAGTAAAGGCTTCGTGACCAGGAGTATCTAAGAAAGTAATTTTTCTTCCGTTTTCAAGTGTTACCTCGTAAGCTCCGATATGCTGAGTGATACCACCGGCCTCACCTGCAATTACATTTGCTTTACGGATATAATCTAACAGTGACGTCTTACCGTGATCGACGTGACCCATTACAGTTACGATTGGAGCACGAGTTTCTAAGTCTGCCTCATCATCAATATCATCTGTAATTGATTCTTGCACATCAGCAGAGACGAACTCAACAGTATAACCAAACTCACTTGCTACAACTGTAATTGTTTCAGCATCGAGTCGTTGATTGATTGAAACGAACAAACCTAAACTCATACAAGTAGCGATAATCTGGTTTACTTGTACATTCATCATTTTCGCTAACTCATTCGCAGATACGAACTCAGTAACCTTAATTACTTTGTCTGTTGTATCATCTAATGCTTCTTGTCGCTTAGCATGTAAATCACGTTTTTCTTTTCTGAATTTAGAAGCTTTCGATTTACCTGATCCACTTAAGCGAGCAAGTGTTGCTTTAATTTGATCTTGAATTTCTTTATCGGTAGGTTCAACTTTAGGTTGTTGCGTTGCTGGAGCAGGACGACCTTTATTTCCACCTTTGTTAAATGGACGGTTTCCTCCACCAGGACGATTATCTCCACCTGGTCGTTGCTGACCACCTTGCCAAGGACGTTGTTGACCTGTTCCTGGTGCTCCACCTTGAGGTGTTGTTCCACCTGGTTTTTCTTTACGCTTTCTCTTACGTTGACCCGATTCAAAATCTGATGATGATGCAACAGGCTTTTTCTTTGGAGGATCAACAGGTAATACAATCTTACCTAAGATATTTGGTCCGCTTAACTTCTCTACTCGAACACTAATATGCTCAGGAGGCAAATTAGTAGGTTCTTCTTTTGCTGGAGCCTTTGCTGGTGGCTCAACTACTGGCGCTGTTTCAATAGGTTTTTCAGGAGCAGGAGCAGCTACTGGCACTTCAGGAGTTACAACTTCCACTTTTGGAGTTTCTGTTTTTTCCTTTGTAGTCGTTTTTTCTTCCGCTTTCTTATCTTCTGCTTTTACCTGTTTTTTCTCTTCTGTTTTTGCAGATTTTTTTACAGGCTTTACTTCAACGGGTTCTTCTTTCTTTTTAGTCTTCTTCTTACCCGCATCCAAATCTATTTTACCAAGAATTTTCGGAGCATCAACTTCGGCCTTAGCTTTAATTACTTCTGGCTCTGGCTTAGGGTCTTCTTTTTTCTTTGCAGTTTTCTTTTCAGCTGCAGCGGCTAATTTAATTTCATCTAAACTCTTCTTCAAAGAATCATCATTATCTGACTCAGCGTCCTTCTTTGCTTCAGGCTTAGATGTTGTTGCTTCAATAACTACATTATCTCGTTTCATTTTTTCACGAGTAATTTCCTGAGCATCGAGCTTTGCCAAACGATCTGGCATGTAGGTGTCTTGTAACAATGAATAGACTTCCTGCGAAATCTTGGTATTCGGATTACTATCGATCACTATACCTTTCGACTCCAGAAATTCCACCACATGCGTAAGACCTACATTAAGTTCTTTTGCTGCTTTACTGAGGCGTATTGCTTTATCTTCTGCCATTCGAATTAATTATTCTTTTTTTAATAATAAGGCGGAATTGCCTTACTGTGATTTTTCGCCCTTATTAGTCTCCGGGCGAGCGGAGATCATTTTATTCAAATTCTGAACGAAGAATTCTCACCACCTCACGAATTGTTTCCTCTTCTAAATCCGTTCTGCTTACTAAATCTTCCACAGAAATAGCAAGAACACTCTTAGCAGTATCACAACCGATTGCTTTTAACTCATCAATAATCCATGAATCAATTTCATCACTGAATTCTTCAATATCAACATCCTCTTCTTCATCTTCACTATCACGATAAACATCAATTTCATAACCTGTTAAACGACCAGCTAATTTGATGTTATGTCCGCCCTTACCAATTGCCAATGATACCTGATCAGGTTTCATATAAACAGCAGCACGATGCGTTTCATCATCTAACTTAATAGACGTAATTTTCGCAGGGCTTAATGCACGAGTAATATACAATTGAAGATTTGTAGTGTAATTGATTACATCGATATTTTCGTTTCTCAATTCTCTAACGATACCGTGTATACGAGAACCTTTCATACCTACACAAGCTCCAACCGGATCAATTCTATCATCGTAAGACTCAACCGCCACTTTTGCTCTTTCGCCTGGCTCACGAACAATATTTTTAATAGTGATTAATCCATCAAATACCTCTGGCACTTCTTGTTCAAATAGACGCTCTAAGAAAACAGGTGATGTACGAGATAAGATGATACGTGGATTATTGTTAACCATTTCTACACGTTGAATTACTGAACGTACAGCATCACCTTTCTTAAAGAAATCAGCAGGAATTGTTTCATTCTTTGGAAGAATCAATTCATTTCCTTCATCGTCTAAAATTAGAATTTCTTTCTTCCAGATTTGATATACTTCACCAGTCAAAATTTCACCTACACGATCTTTATATTTTCTATAAACACCATCTTTTTCCAATTCAGAAATTCTAGCAACTAAATTCTGACGTAATGCTAATACAGCACGACGACCAAAATCTCCCAACTTTACTGTTTCTGTTAAATCTTCTCCTACTTCAAAATCAGGTTCAATTTTAATTGCTTCTGAATAGGCAATTTCAGTTACTGGATCTTCCACCATGCCATCTTCAACGATAACACGATTACGATAAAGTTCCAAGTCACCCTTATCAATATTGATGATAACATCAAAATTATCGGCTGTTCCATAGCGTTTGCGTAACATCCCACGAATTACATCTTCGAGGATACTCATCATGGTTGCACGATCAATGTTCTTTACTTCTTTGAATTCCGAGAAGGATTCTATCAGTACGTGATGGTCCATTTTAATACTTATTTAATTTTAAAGTTAATAATCAGTTTTGCTTCGCGAATGTCACCATAGTTTAACTGATGGGT
>CAINEC010000033.1 GCA_903847585.1 uncultured Bacteroidota bacterium | reverse complement strand
TCGTCGCATGTAAGTCAAAAATTGCCGTATGCTTCTAAAGAATTTCCTGCTGCTCAAAATGTATATCGATTTGTAAAATCAAAAACAAAAGGATTAATAGCTGTTGCAGAAAATGGATTGTTTATTATTAAAAACAAAAAGATAGTTGATTATTACGGTAGTCTTGCTAAAGAAAAATCACATTACTTATCTGTTTCTTCAATTTATGATTTACAAGAAGATGATAAGGGTGTTTGTTGGATAGCATCTAACGGAGAAGGGTTATTTAAATTCGACTGGAAACTCAGAGGTGACTCATTAAATGTAAAGCAATTTACGATTAACGATGGTCTTGCATCAATGATATTATATCGTATCGAGATTGATACTTATAATAATTTGTGGATAAGTACTTATTATGGATTAATGCGATTTAATACAGTAGACTTTACACCTTATAATTATACCGTTGTCGATGGCTTACCGCACAATGAATTTAATCGTGTTTCCTCCTATAAATCCAGTGATGGAAAATTGTTTTTTGGTGGGCTAGATGGATTAATTTCTTTTGACCCTGGTGCATTGATAAAAAACGAACAATTAGTAGTAGAACCTTCATTTCGTTTGATATCAGCGTTGAAATTATCACAAGGTGAATCTACATTTACTAATTGCTTTGATGAACTTAAAAAAACAAACAAGGTTTTATTTGAGCATGAATTGTCATTTTTGAATTTGGAATTTCAATTACTCGATTTTCAAAAAAGAAAGCATCGCTACGCTTATAAAATTATTGGAATTAATAATGAATGGAGATATCTTGATGAAAATATTTTACGTGTGAGTGGACTGCCATATGGTAATTTTGAAATTCAGATAAAAGCTCAGTTGGCTAGCGGGCAATGGACAAAGAAAAACATTTCAGTATTTGTTGAAGTAGTAAAACCATTCTATTTTAAGTTATGGTTTTTTGTGGTTGTTTTTATACTAATGATTGCTGTTTCATTTTTTATTTTTAAATACAGAACACGTTTATTGCAAAAGCAAAAGTTAGATTTGGAATTGAAAGTTGCGAATCGTACTATCGATTTAAAAAAGGCCGTTAATGATAAAGATTTGTTGTTATCGGAAATTCATCATCGGGTTAAAAATAATTTGCAGGTAATAAGTGGATTGTTGGAATTACAGAAGGATAATTTAAAAGATGAAGCTACACGAAAAGCATTTTCAGAAGGACAGAGTCGCGTTAATAGTATAGCATTAATTCATCATAATCTGTATCAGAATGAAGATCCAGGCAATATCGAGTTCTCTTCATTCATTAGTGATTTGTCGAGCAAAGTAGGTGAGTTATTCGACAATCAAAATAGGAAAGTGCAATTTGATTTAACACAAGATAAACTTTATTTATCAATTGATGTGGCTGTTCCTTTAGGATTAATTGTTAATGAACTATTAACCAACAGTTACAAATATGCCATGTCGGATAAGCAGCAGAATAGAATTCAGATTCATTTAAAGAAAATTAATGATGTAGCGTATCAGCTTACGTATCGCGATAATGGTCCTGGTTTAACGGATGATGTTAATTTTGAGACGACATCTACCTTAGGACTAAGATTAGTTAATGGCTTATCAAAACAGATACGCGGTAGTGCGAAATATTATTTTGATAAGGGAAGTATGTTTGTTATAAATTTCAAGGATAATAAAGTAAAGCAATAAGCTGTAATGAAAGGGAATAAAATTAAAATTGGGATAGTAGAAGATGAGATAATCATTGCGGAGACGATTTCATTGGCATTAGAAAAACTAGGTTATATTGTAATAGGTAAGGTAGGTAACTATGCTGATGCGATAGAAATGGTGCAAGAGCAGCATCCCGATTTGCTTTTATTGGATATTAATTTAGGAAGCAATAAAGACGGAATTGATTTGGCGAATGAAATTAAAGATCGATTTGCAATTCCGATTATATTTCTAACGGCTAATGCAGATTCGAAGACGGTTAATAGGGCAAAAGACATTCATCCAATAGCATATATCGTAAAGCCATTTTCTTCAACCGATTTATATTCAGCAATTGAAATTGGCTGGACAAATTTTAATAAAAGTGTGAATACGGTTGCTGCAAAACAAAAGCATGTTATTTTAAAGATAGGTTCGTTTTATGAGAAAATCATGATCGATGATATTTGCTATATGAAGAATGATCATATTTACATTGACATATTTATGATGGATGAAAGCAAATTAATTGTTCGTGCTACCAATCAGGAAATGCTTCAACTATTACCTGCTGATCAGTTTTTAAAAGTCAACCGTTCTTGTATTGTCAATATTAATCAAATCAAAAAGATTGATACCAAATCATTGTTTATTGCCGATCAGGAAATCTCCATTACGAAAGAAATTAGGGAAGAGTTGTTGAATAGAATGTAGTTACAAAATTTTATCTTAGTTTTTATTTGATTTTGGAGTACGTTAGTTTTTTATGATTTGAAAATTTTAATCACCTCCGATTTTCATTCGGTTTTTTCGTTGCTTTTTTAATTCTAAAGTCGAGATTAGTGCTTTCGTAACATAAAAAAGATGTTTCGTAACTTATTTTAAAATTGAAAAAACTTTTTTGATTTCTTGCAGGAAATTAAAATAAAACTATCCTGTATTTATGAAAAATTGTATTCGTTTAGTTATTGGCGCTGTACTAATATGTAGCACTTTAATTACTAGTGATGTAAAGGCGCAGCAAGTGCCACAAACTTTAACTTACCAATCGGTATTGCGCAACAGTAATAATGTGTTGATGGCTAATACTGCTGTAGGAATTAAAATCAGCATACTACAAGGTAATGCACAAGGTTTGGAAATATTTTCTGAAACGCAATCTGTTACTACTAACGCAAACGGCCTACTGTCGTTGCAGATTGGAGCTGGCAATGCAGTTACAGGAGCATTTTCAAATATTGATTGGGCTAATGGTCCTTATTTTATCAAAACCGAAACAGATCCTACAGGAGGTAGTAATTACTCTATTGTTGGAACACAGCAATTAGCGAGCGTGCCTTATGCGTTGTATGCAGCAAAAAGTGGTGATGCAACTACCATGGGTGCTATAAGCAATTCACCTTCGGCTAATGGTGGTACCATAACCAATGGTGCATTAAGTTTAACACCAGCTGATGCTTCTAGCGGTGGTGTAGTAACTACAGGCGACCAAACTTTTGCTGGTAATAAAACGTTTGTTTCAGATATTAAAGTAAATGGAATTACCGTCGGTCGTGGTGGTGGTAATGTGGACGAAAATATTGCTATTGGAATTGCTGCACTTCCTTTTAATTCCACTGGCTATGGTAATATAGCAGCTGGTTATATTGCACTTTTATCTAATTCCACTGGTAATAATAACATCGCAATGGGAACCAACTCTTTACTAAATAATAATGATGGTTCAGATAACATTGCAATTGGAACGAATACATTACGTGCTAGTAATGCTAATTCCAACACAGCACTTGGCGCAGGGGCTCTTTTTTTTAACACTAGTGGTACACAAAACGTAGCAAGTGGAACAGCGGCATTGAATAATAATACCATTGGTAATTATAACACTGCAAATGGTGTTCAAGCACTTTATTTTAATGTATCAGGCTCCAACAATACTGCTCTAGGAAATCATGCTGATGTAGCTACCGGAAACTTATCAAATGCTACAGCTATAGGAGCTGGAGCTATAGTAGATTCCAGCAATAAAATCCAATTAGGTAATGCCGATGTTACTTCAGTAAATACCAGCGGTATTTATAAAGGTGCCGGGTTTGTAAAAGCGGGCGGTACTTCTGCTGAATATTTAATGGCCGATGGTACAACTTCTGTTGGTCCTGAT
>CAINEC010000032.1 GCA_903847585.1 uncultured Bacteroidota bacterium | reverse complement strand
GGTAAACTTGCTAAAAATGAGGCGTCTTCTTCTTTGATTCGCTGTTTTTCTGCTTGAATATTCCCAATAGGTGTTTTTTGTATTGAAAACAATGGATCCAAGCTATAAATCTTCTCCAAATAAATCCATGCACTCAAGGCCTGTTCCCTTCGAGGATGCTCTTTAGCGTATTGCTCAAACAAGAGATTTTCTTTTCCTTTTTTAATGTGAATTGTTTCCGCAGCACTCAATGCTTCACCAGTAATTTCAACATCCTCCCCACTTAACAATACAAACAGCGGTTTTTCATCGGAGGAAATCAGGTAAGCAACACCTATGTCTTCTTTAGAATAAGAAAGTTTGAAATTTCCTTTTTCATCGATAGTAGCCGTTGAAATGGAATAGGTTTTGAGGCCCCTAAACCCTTCTAGTTTTATTTGCTGATTCGACAGCAAGGAGAAGCTACCAGTGATGGATTGTGCATTAAAATCACAACTAAAAAACACACTTATTAATAGGGGTAATATTTTCAATTTCATTACTTTTTTTTTGCGCTACCACTATGGCAACTATTATTATTATTTTAACTTACAAGTTATTCAATCTTATTAGAAACCAAGTGAAGAAAGTGCAATTACATTTACTCCATCGTTTCGCACATAGCTTATACCTGTTCCAGTAATCACATTCAATGATTGTAACTTTGTGCTACTTGAGTCTTCTAAAATTGAAGCAAATTTCAACAATTTGTTAGCCGCATCATCAATTTGCCCGATTCCTAATTTAATTTCAAAAGCACAATATTCGCCAGAGTACTTTTGCACAATAGCATCTACCTCCAAACCAGTTGAGTCATAATAATGATATACTTTAGCGTCATTCGCTTGTGCATAAACTCTCAGATCGTGAACGACTAATGATTCAAACAAAAATCCTGTTAATTTTAAATCATTTATCAAGGCTTCTTTCCCTATACCTAATGCAGCTACTGCAAGAGCAACATCTGAAAAATGACGTTTAGCGGATTTACGCAGAGAAGCTGATGATCGGATATGTGTATTCCATGCAGGTTGATCTTCAATTAGCATCAAACGATTTAAGGCTTCTAAATAATCGTAAATTGTGGGACGAGAAATATCTGTGTTTTCATTTAGTTTAACATCTTTTTCTAGCACTGTGATATCAACTGTTGTTGCTACATTACGAGCAAGTGCGCGCAGCAGGCTGTGAACTTTCTCGGGATTTCTCTTGACATCTGAAACACGACTCATGTCTACTTCTGCCAACAAATCAACATAAGCACGATTGATTTCCATTGCCTGAGCTAAAGTTTTATTCAGTAAACCAGGAAATCCTCCTTTTATAATTCGCTCTACAATAAATTCAAGGTCTGTTGGAGTATCAATAGTTTGTTGATTAATTCCATTTAATAATTTACCCAAGCTGATCTCACCAGTTGAATGTCCCATTTCCTGCCAGCTCATTGTGCGCATATCCAACACCGTAAATCTTCCTGCACCGGAGTGCATTTTTACACTTTCCTCTGGATTTGAGGAACCCGTTAAAATAAATTGAGCCGTTTTATTTCGTTGATCCACTTCATGTCTCACATAATTCCAAATTTTAGGGTATTCTTGC
>CAINEC010000031.1 GCA_903847585.1 uncultured Bacteroidota bacterium | reverse complement strand
ATGTATTATTATTAATTTAAAAATAAGACAAGGGGCAAATTATTTACTCACAATTCACACTTCCATACACTTTAAATTCTTTGATTTCATCACTTCTTTTATTGGTAATTGTCATTTCACCTTTCATATCACAACATACCTTTCCATTGCAATTTAACTTTGTGTAATTAATTATTACTATATAGTTGGCATTTTCTAACTCTACTGTTGTTGGACTTGATTGCGAATTATTCTTTAAATATTCTTTTCTACCATTGATTACCATAAATTGACAACATGATGAGTAAATTAATTTGGAACTCCCTTCCAACATATAGCTATCACATAAATTCATTGTGCACTCCCCTTTAACTTCACCAAGCTGAATCCCAGATAAGTTGAATTTATTAAAATTATCATTAGATTTTGAAATGTTTATGGCAAAGCAAAATAGAACTACTACAAGTATTCGTCTAATATAATTCATAGATTTAAGAAGTTTTGTTTATGTGATAATTAACTATTGGTAATAATTTATCAAGCAATATAATAATTTATTCTAGCTTTCTTTTATAAACTTATACAAGAAATAAATTATCAATGAGTAAAAACAAAATTAGCTAATTATAGATGTTTACAAAAGGATTTTATATAAAAAGTATCTTTACAATAAAAAACAACCTAATTAAATAAATTACAGCGTATAGTCTTGTAAAACTAGTATAACTTAATCCTTAACCATCTTTTGATGGTCCAATAAACTGTTTTATTAATGATGTAAACAAAAATTAAATTGTTTAAAAGCATAAAAAGAAATGGCCAGATAATATTAAGTCCTGATTTTACAAATACTATTATTCCTAAAACAAGTCCTGTAAAAACCAATATCACATATACATCAGCATTCTTCTGTAATGATTCTTTAAGTGTATGATACATGCTCTACCAATATTATGAATTTGCAATTCCACCAATCAGCGCAATTTTTTGCCAAATTTTTCTATTGAGTGTTGCAGACAACATTTCTATTTCATGAACAGCTTCACTAACCCTTTCTGTGGTATTTTCATTTGCAAAAAGAACAGCCATTTTTGATGTTATTGCCAATAATTCACAGCAATAATTAAGATATCGATTCATTTCATAATCTGTCAGCATTTCCTTATTTGAATATTGAGTGGATAATGAGGAGATTGATAATGGATCTTTACTCATCTGGTGCATATCAATTACATGAATATAAATTCTGAGGTCTTTTATTTTTCGAAGAATAATTTTTTCCTTTTTTCGCTCTTCATACTTATACATAAAATAAATAGCTCCTCCTATTAATAAAAATGTATTCATCATAGCTTCCATACTCTGTATATAGGCATTTACCTCATTTTCATTCTTAATTGAATCACATAATTTAATTATTCCGAATGCAAAGAAAACAACAAGGATTAAGCAAAAGCAATAAAAAAATATTCTTGCCTTAATATCAGGTTTTTTTAATATCTCAATTGTGTTCTTTATTTTATCTAAAGTGGTAGTTAACTCCTTACTTAAAGTAAGTAAACTTGATTCAGGAAATCTAGCAGAAATTCTATTTGATAATGTATTTAGCGTGAGTTTTATTTTATCAAAACTCAGTTTATGATATGACATAACAAAACGATTACTACCTTAATGCTATTCCAATATTTGCGGAAAAGAACCAGAAATAAATAATACTGTCTTTATCAGTCCACGGATCAGCATTTTTTGATAATTGCTCTAATGAAACATTAACAGTATAAATATAATCACCATCAGCATCCTTATAACAATTAACATATTTATTAGACCATGCATCCCTAACCTCGATTGATTTTTGAGAGTCATAACGTACAGCTGCTTCTGTAAATTGAACTCCGTTTTTGTACAAAACAACTTTGTAAATCTTACCAATTACTTCTTCGCTTATATACATGCTAAATGTTTCTGCTTCACTTAAGGGATACCATTGGTCTGGCCAAGAATCCCACTCTTGATATTCAGGATGATAGGCTATTGTTTTTAAGCCAATAAACTTTATACTCTGTGAAAAAGATAATTTAGCACCTAGTATCAATAGCAGTAAGCTGAGCTTAATGATTTTCATTTGAAATAAAATTTTAATGAAATTACCATAAAATTATAATTTCACCAATTTAATTCTAATATTTATTTCATCAATAAGCATATTTAGAAAATATATTCCGCTAGGCTCATTAGACAAATCAATTGTTTTTTTGTCACTTGAAACATCCCTGATTACTCTTCCATTGATATCAGTAATTACATATTCTAAATTGTTAAAATCACATATTTCACAGTCGATATTAAAGATACCTGTTGAAGGAATAGGAAAGACCTTTATGACTTTTATTAATTCCTCTTGACTCAATCCAGTAACAATATTCAGATTAATCGTAACAATACTGTCACAACCATATTGATTCGTTAGAGAATCAACAAATACTCCAGACTGAGAATAAGGAATTCCGTTGTAATAATAAGTATTGAGGGCGGATATGTAGAGGCTTACTGTGTCGGGATAATTGACAAAAACTGTTACGGTATCTTGTGCATTACATCCATTAGTACCTAAAACGGTTGCGACATAATTTGTTGTTGTCAAAGGAATAAATGATACATTATTTTGAACGTTATTATTCCATAATATTTGACTACCTCCTGATTGTATTGCATTTAATAATACACTATTTCCAATACATACATTTTGATCATTACCTGCATTAATAGTTGGTGCCGGAAGAATTGTTATTGTTACAATATTTGAAGTGTCATTTGGACAAGTACCATTTCTCACAATAGCGCGATAGAATTTATTGACATATATAGGTCCTCCCATTTGTGCAGATGTAAGTGTAGCACCTGTTGCGCCATTAATATTACCCCACGTAGAACCTGTTCTAGACTGCCATTGTATTAAACCGTTATAGCCCGTTAGGGTAATATTATTTGCTAATGTTCCTGTACATACAGATTGACTCGAAGATGCTGTTCCTGCAACAGGTAGTGAATCAACAGTTATTGTCACAGTATTGGAAATTACACTTGAACAAGGTGAGTTAGTAACAATTGCTCTGAAATACTTAGTTGCAAATAACGCTCCTCCCATTCCAGCCGAAGACAATGTTGAAGATGTCGCACCATTGATATTTGTCCAATTAAGATTATTAGTAGAAGCTTGCCATTGAATAGCACCTGTATAACCACTTAAACTGATTGCACTTGGAGTTGAGCCAATACATATGGATTGATTGGATGAAGCAACTCCAGCATTTGACTGAAGTGAAACTGTAACAGTAATCGTATTTGAATAGGCCGATGTTGCGCATGGTAAATTAGTTATTACGGCACGATAAAATTTAGTAGCTGTTAAACTGCCCATTGAGGAGCTAAATAGTGTATCGTTAACGGCTCCCGTAATGTCTACCCAATTTGAGCCATTTGTAGAAACTTGCCATTGAATATTTCCATTATAACCTGAAACAATTAGATTCGAAGGTGTGGAACCAGAACAAATTGTTTGGTTACCAATTGCCGTGCCTGCAACTGGATTTGAAATTACATTAATCGCAACTGTGTTGGAATTAGCTGAACAATTTGAACTAGTTATAACAGCTCGAAAGTACTTCGTAGAGCTTAATGTACCACCCATTTGCGCAGAAGTTAATGTTGCAGCGGTTGCGCCGTTAATATTTGTCCACGTTGAATTATTTAATGATGATTGCCATTGTATGGTACCGGTATAACCTGATAATATTAATTGTGCCGGAGATGTGCTTGTACAAATTGTTTGATTAGAACTTGCAGTTCCTGCAACTGCTGAAGGTCCAATAGTAATAGTTATTGTATTAGATACAAATGCATTTGTACATGGTGAATTAGTAACATATGCTCTATAGTACCTAGTTGCTGTTAAATTACCCATCAGAGCACTTGTTAAAGTATCATCTGTTGCATTTGGAATAGTAAACCACGTTGAAGTACCATTTGAATATTGCCATTGTATGTTACCAACATAACCAGTTAAAACAATATTATTGGGTGAAGTATTAGAACAAATTGTTTGATTTGAACTTGCTGTCCCTGCTACAGCTGCAGCGACCACTGTAATCGTTATCGTATTAGAAATGCCTGTACATGACCCAGATGTTACGAGCGCTCTAAAGTATTTTGTAAGCGTTAGTGCACCACCCATTTGTGCTGTAGATAAAATAGAAGAAGTAGCTCCAGTAATAGTCGACCAAGTAGAATTATTATTAGAAGACTGCCATTGTATTGAACCTGAAAAGCCTGTTAAGGTTAACTGCGCAGGTGTTGTTCCAATGCAGATAGTTTGATTATTTGAAGCTGTTCCAGAATTTACATTAGAAATAGTAATTGTTATTGGATTAGAAATTACTGAAGCACATAATCCACTAGTTACAACTGCACGAAAGTATTTAGTAGAAAATAGAGCACCTCCCATTTGAGTAGAAGTCAAGGTTGCTGCAGTCGCTCCAGGTATATTTGACCAATTTAAATTATCTATAGATGATTGCCATTGTATGGTACCAGTATAACTTGTTAATGTCAAGGGTGCAGGAGTAAGTCCATAACAAATTGTCTGATTAGCGGTAGCTGTTCCTCCAACCGATGAAGGATTAACAGTAATGGTAATTGTATTTGATGTATCATTGGAACAAGGGGATCCAGTAGCTATAAGTCTAAAATATTTAGTGCTTGTCAAGTTACCCATTTGTGCTGGAGTCAAAGTTGAAGTTGTAGCACCAGAAATATTAGACCAATTTATATTGTCAATTGAAGTTTGCCATCGTAATGTTCCATTTGTTGAATTAGATGTCAATGCAAGAGGGACTGTACCTAAACATATAGTTTGATTTGAAGAAATTATACCAGCATTATTGGGTTGATTTACTGTTATTGTAATAACATTTGATGTGTCATTTAAGCATGGAAAGCCCGATGCAATAAGTCTAAAATATTTCGTTGAAGTCAATGCGCCTCCCATTTGTGCAGCAGTCAATGATGCAGCATTTGCACCTGATATATTATTCCAATTTATACTATTAGGTGATGATTGCCATTGTAATGTACCAGATGTTAAGCTAGCTGTTAATGATGATGGCGACGAACCCGAACAAATAGTTTGATTAGAAGAAATTACTCCCGATTCGTTAACAGGATTTACCGTAATTATAATATAATTTGATATCGCAGAAGGACATGGAGAATTCGAAACTACAGCTCTAAAATAGCCCGTAGTTGTTAGGTTTCCCATTAAAGCTGATGGTAATGTATCATTAGTCGCTGATGAAAGATTCAACCATGTAGAGCCATTTGCCAAGTACTGCCACTGTATATTCCCAACAGAATTAATCAAAAATAAACTATCTGGTGATGTTCCTGAACAAATCGTTTGGTCTAAAGTTACAATGCCAGCAGCAACATTATTAACTGTAATAGTAACGACATTAGAGGTAACATTTGAACAATTTGTATTGGATAATTGCGCTCGATAATATTTTGTAGAAGTTAAGGCACCTCCCATTTGAGCAGCCGCTAATATTGTAGCGTTTGCACCTGATATATTGCTCCAATTTACATTATCATTGGATGTTTGCCATTGTATAATACCTGATGAACCAGTTAAAGTCAACTGTGTAGGTGTACTTCCAGCACAAATAGTTTGATTGGAAGTAGCATTACCTGAAATAGGGGCAGTAAAAACAATTATAGTATCAATATTTGAGGTTAATGAACCACAACTTCCACTTGTAACAACGGCTCTAAAATAGGTTGTAGTTGATAATGAGCTAATTGATAATGTATCATTATTTGCATTGGTTACGGCTGTCCAAGTAGAGCCATTTGTACTAGATTGCCACTGAATTGTGCCTAAATAACTTGAAAGAAATAATTGAGTTGCAGTTCCACTACAAATACTTTGGGAAAAGGGATATGCCGTTCCAATTTGCGGAGCTGATGATACAATAATTGAAGCCACGTTGGAATATAACGGTACCTGACAACCAGTTGCATTTACTCTAAAATACTTATTTACACTTGTAGGCAATCCAAGATCTATTGAATTTAAACCTGTAAGGTTTGTAGAATTTGTTACGATGGACCAATTAACATTATCAAAAGATTGTTCCCATGTAATACTTGGTGAAATCCAACTACTATTCGATAATGTTCCAGTAGAAACAACTTGACATCCTTGAATTAATGAAGGAGTAATTGCACCTGCTGTATAACCGCTTATCACGGTATAATTTCTAACAATTGATGTGTCGGATTGACAGGGGTTATTTGTTACGATTGCACGATAGTATGTAGTTACAGTTAAAATGCCTATTTGAGCAACTGTTAATGAATCATCAGTAGCACCACTTATATTAGACCATGTAGTTTGATTCGTTGATTTTTGCCATTGAATATTCCCAACATAATTATATAGAACGATTGGAGCTGTTGGAGCGATTCCGGAACAGACCACGCCTCCACCCAATGGGATACCAGCATCAGATGCTGGAGTTAAAGCAATAAAAATATAATTCGAGGTATCTGAAGGACAAGAGTTATTCTTAACAACGCAACGGAAATAGGTTAAATTATTTAACACTCCCATTGAAGCGGAAGGCAAAATTGATGGACCGGTTAAAATATCAACCCAATTTATTGTATCATAAGATCGTTGCCAAGTTATCGTCCCTTTATATCCTGATAAAATTAACGGGGCTGGAGTGGTATTCTGACAAATGGTTTGATTTGGCCCTAAAAAGCCTGCATTAGAAATTGAATCGACAAATACAACAATAGTATCTCTTCCTATACAACTATTAGCACCGGTCCCAACTAAGACATATGAATTAGCATTCAACGAAGCTGGTGAAATTGAAATTGAACTATTTGTCCCTATTTGTAACCCTCCAAAAGTCCATACATAAGTAACTGCATTCCCACTTCCAAATAATGTAGTTGTATTTCCACTACAAATTTGTTGATCAGCTCCAGCATAAACATTAGGCAATTGTTTAGGTGTTACAGTTATGCTTAAAGAAGTATCATATGAACAAGGCGTATTTGCAACAATAGCTCGATAATAAGTAGTACTACTTATTATACCTGCTAAATTGCTAAATAAAGTATCATCTGTCGCACCCGGAATAGATGTCCAATTAATATTATCGAAGGATTTTTGCCATTGAAAGTTATCACCAACATATCCATATACTCTCATATCATTGGGTGAATTCCCGAGGCATATAAATTGATTAGTTGAAACATTTCCAGCGTTAGATGGCGCCTTTACGTTAATCGATAGAGCGCCACATGAAGAACTATATTGACCGTTGTAAAAATTTAGAGCATAGTAAGTAGTTGAGACACTTGGATTAACTGTAATAAAGACTCCTGAATCAATAGGATTACCTCCGCATGAATTCGAATACCAATAAACTTGTCCAAAGGAATTATTAGCTTGTAATGTTAAATTGGTTCCAGTGCAAATAGTTCCATTGGAATTAAAAGGAGTAATAATTGGTGATGGTATTCCCCACCCCATTCTAATTAATGGTCTCGTAGTGCTTGAAGTTGCGGTAGTGGTAGTTGAAGAACAATTTGTTGATGAATTTGCTCTATAATACCTAGTAAATACACTTCCACTTAAGTTTGTTGTCCATTCAGTTGATACATTTTGTGTACTCGTTGTATTATTAAAACATGTCTCAACAATTAAATTACTAATGCCATCCCAATAAAAACCATTTGTAAGATTTACGGAATTCCAACCATTAGATAAGTTAATATTTTGAGTTGCAGATACATCATTTAATGTGACAAATCCGCCTGCGGAAACAAATGTACTAGCAAGTGGATTACTATAATTAGCCGAAAAAACCTTTAAATTAAAATTTGTTAAAATAAGATTTGAAGTATTAACATTGGTAATATTAAAACCAATGGAATTAATAAAAGCATTTGCTGGTATACCAGAATTAATCAACTCTGAAGCTAAAATTAAAAATTGATGCTTTGCTCCAAAATTATAGTTTCCAAAGGGGGCTGGATAACTAGTTGTTGTATTAGACCCAGTTCCAGTACCAATAACAGTAAGGTTTTGTGAATTAGCATTATTTGCAAAAAAAATTACATTTAGAATAGTCAAAATAACTAATCTAAAAATTCCCTTACGGCTTATCATTTTATTTATTAGCGTCATAACGATATTCAATTTTTTCTTTACTATTTCTTACAAATTCGTTAATTTCCAATTCATTTTTTTTATTAACAATACCCTGCCTTATAGTTCTATATATATCATAAAGCATCATTACACCATAGGTTAAACTAGCTGTAATAAAAACCTTGTGGGATATGTTCGCTTGATCAAAATTTGACTTAATATAACCTTCTGTTTTATATTTGTTATAAGAAATGTCTGAATAATAATAGCCTCCGATAGCTGAAAATAAAAGCGGAATAGACGCCATTAAAAATGGACTTGACTTTCCTTTGGGAAGCCCAACCTTAGTATAACCTAAGCCAGGTATTAAAGAATAAAATGCATTATATGGCCCTTTAAACTTGACATTATCTATTAGAGAAAAACTTTTTGAAACATCATTAATTTTCATGGTGACCGCCTTTAAATTTAATTCACCTCTATGAGAAACTAAAATGTTCTTTTGCTCATTATTTAAAATAGAATTCGAATTGATTGATTTATTTGCTCCAACTAATTTTCGACTTCTTTCTTGATAACTTAGTTCAATCCTAAAAGATGATAAACATGCTATAGGTATATTATTATAGAAAGGAAATGACATGTATAAATTAAGCTCATTAGTTAATTGCTTACGCAATGTATCTACCTCCGGATTTGCATTGAATTCCTTGAATCTTTCACTTATGTTTTTTCCATCATTATCAAATTTTAATTTACCTTCTAATACAAAACGATTACTATTATGAGGCATGAAATTTCTTATATGCTTTTCAAATTTATTTTGAACAACTTCAAAACTGTCGGGCATTAATAATTTGAAATCATAATCATTTACTAATCTTATTTTTTCTTCTAATAACTCTCTACATCGAACTGGGAATCCACTATTTGCTGGCTCCCAATCTTTGCTTACATTATTTGTTAAAGTATCAATTTTCAAAACATAACTGTAACCATCGTCACCAACAGAATTCAACCATAATCTTTTATAACGATCTCTTTTTACAAATCCACCTTCGCTCACAACAATAGCTCCTGTATAATTGTAATTTAATTTGTCAATATCATAATTAGATTTAGTAAAACTCAAGTTATTAGCAAAGCGATTGTCTTGTTTCATTAAATTTTCTAAATCCTCTATCTTAGGAATATAATAACCATACGGAGCCAAATTGGAAGAACTAGACACTGCTTTAAAATTGTAATAATACATTCCACTTTTAGCGTCAATAAAAACGGCAGGAACATTGTCTAATTGCATAAACAACTCAGGTGTATTTGCAACTTTTATTTCTTTTTTATCGCGAAATGTAGTTATATGCAAATCAGTTGAATCCCAATTAGATTTCAAATAGGATAAATCTACATTAGATTTCACCTTATTATTTAACTGTCTCTGTCTAGTATTTATCTGCGAATAAGTAACATTAAAAGACATCATTAAGATAATAATGAATAATATTTTTTTCATGTCTTAAAATCTTCGGATTGGTCTAATTTTAAATATTGTTTTTTTATCATAGGAAATTATATTCCAATTATTCACTTTCATTTCAACTACCCATGCATTCCATAAAGCAAAATATTTATCCTCTGTCGAAGTCCAATAGAATTCATTCGATTGAAAATTGCCTAAATTATTATCGAACAAAATATTTTTGGCTAGTATTAACTCATCACGAGAAGGTAAAAACCAATCTTGATAACCATTTGAATAAAACCCACTACAAGTTAAAGCAGCTATATTATTAAAATTACTTGTTAAGCTAATTGTGTTTTGATAACCACTACCAATTGACGAATCTTGAACACCTGTTATTGATAAATTATTACTCCATTTTTTAGAAGTTGCATCTGTAGCCGCCGCTTCTAAATAATTCCATCCACCTATACTATCTGCTTTATAATAAAATATATAACCTCCAGCTGGACCTATTTCACCCACATTATAGAACTTTTTAGTGGTAAAAGATAAAGTATCACTGTAAGCTATTCCTGCTAAATTAACAGCGTATGCTTTTACATAGTATGTAATTCCATCTTGTAATCCACCACAAAGTGAATCCATACGATAATTGGGTCCTACTGTATGTACAATAAAATCTGAATTATTAATATCTAAGTTATACTGAGTAGATATGCAAAATCCTCTATCAGACAATGCAATACCACCATCATTAACTTCAGCTTGAATTCTTGCATTATTAAAGAAAACATTTGAAACTTTTAGACTACTTAGAATAGGTAAATTTTGCTGCCCACCACCCCAATTTAATGTTAATGTGGTATCAGAATAAAAAACCCCTAATTGATTCTTCGCATAACTTCTTAAAAAGTAAGTAGCATTGCCATCCCAATTAATTTCAAAATCAAAAATACCTTCACTTCCATTGCTATATTTAATGAACTTATCATCAATCGTTGGATTAGAATTATATGACCAACAAATTCCAAATTCAGTGTTATCATCATTACCATTAAAAGAACATTCAACCCTTGTTTTTATTTTGTAAAGTGAATTATCTACAATTATTGGATTACCTATTTCAGGTTTAGCTACCAAGTTCCATTTGAGATCTTTTTCACAACTAGACAATAAAATACTTAAAATAATAATTCTAAAAATACTTTTCATAGTTATTTATCTAGTTTATTAAGAATTGTAATTATCCTATCATTTATATCTTCATTTAACTCCTTAACTTCTTTTATTTTATCTTCTAATTGCTTTTGCAAATCGTCAATTCTCTTATTTAATTGTAGTAATCTTTCCTCAACAGTATATGTTGGATAATATATTTCACTTAAAAAATCAGTGTAAAAGTTTAAATATTCACTTTGACTTCTTGGGCAAGATGATGGAGGGGTAACATAATGCCAATCATCGAAACTTCCATTTCCAAATTCTTCCACTTTAAAATCTTGATAATTAGGATTACTTCTAATTCTCTTAAAATCGCAAGCACTATTTTTGGTATTGATATAACATTCTGTCTCCAATATTTCTTTATTATTTGGAGAAGATTTATGTGACATAATTTTTAAGTTTGTTTTAAAAAACACCAACGTGATATTGATAGATTGTCCCATTCTTTTGGATTGCATATCATTGATTAATTTTTTCGCAGCTAATTGATATTGCTGATTAGTAGTGTTATCTGTTTGACAGAAAAATATTACATCTATTTTATCACGATTAATTACATTGTTTATTTCGTCAAAAGCGAACTCTCTGCCTTTTGTGTCAAATGTATTTACAATTTGAGCAAACGAAATGTCGCTTATTAAAACAATTAAAAAAATTATAAAACAGCTTACATTTATTTTATTTTTTATCATATCTCTATTAATATTTTTTTTAAATTTGAATTAATCAGTGAATGTCCGCGCAAAAATTAAACAATACAATTTGCTTGTCATTTAAAACCCATGAATTATCATCGTCGATATTGTCCGTAGAATACAACTTAAGCTCACCTACAAATTCATTACTTTTATTAAATTTAGGTTTAAACGGAGCGATGAAACGAAAACATTCATCCTCATCACTAAAATCATGTTCATTATCTTCAAAAACCAGATTGCTTTTTTCTAACACTGCGGATTTGTATGGCTCCATCTCGTCATTCAAATCAGTTATTTCAAATTTATAATATAAGTATTCGCTAGTATTGGTAAAAATGAAATAAGAACCTCCTGACTGTATGGGATTTAAAGCACCACGATAGATTACATCTGTTTCGTTTGGAAAACGAAAGAATTTAGTTTCTTTATCGAAAATGAATTTAGCTTTATTTGAGGCTGATATTCTTGCTTTCGCAGCTACTCTAATAAAAACTTTAGCTGTATTGCTAAAACATCCGTTAGCATCTTTATAATATAGACTATATTCTGTATTGTTTTCTAATTTTAATGTAGGTCTTATTGATTTCACATCATTTAAACCATAGGTAGGACTCCAATATACTTCCATTGGATCTTTTGAATAGACTGGATCTAGATCAACTTTAGCCCCTTCTTTACCATAAATTGTATCTCTTTCAAAATAAACCGTACTAGGTTGTACATCCTTTAAATCTTTAAAAACGAAAAATATATTTTCCTCTTTGTTATCAAAAGATACTTCTAGCAAACTCTTAATATTATCTTGAGAATTATCGTTGATTTTTTCATAATTAAAATCAATAACATCTGTTTTATAACAATAATATTTACAAGGCGCTGAAGAAATTTGCTTATTTACAATTTTTCTAACAGTTGAACCAAATTCAGAGGTGTCACAATTGTTTATACGTTTTGAATCGTAATTTACATTTTTGATTTTGCCACCAGCAAAAGTCCATATTGTCCCATCATTTTCAACATCACTTAACTGATAAATTATTATTTGATATTGTTTTAATTTATTATTCCTTATATTTTCAAAAATATAATTATATCGTGAGTATAAATCATCAGCGGAGACATTTGTCTGATGAACGAATACTATTTTTTTTCCTTGACTATAAGTGGCTTGTGTAATCAATAATAGAGAAAGAAAAAACAAGTATTTAATTTTGACAAGAAATTGGGGCTTTAGCATTAGTTGAAGTGTTTTTGAATTTATACTGTTTAGTATCTTTTATTGAAATGTAAACCAATCCTTTGGTATGATGATAATCACTAGAGAAAGAAAATGTAAATTTTGTATCACCTCTTTTTACCTTCTTTTTTAAATCTTGTGCATTTTTTGTAGAATTAGGTACTGAGTAAACTACAGTTATTTCGTTCAGATCAGTTTTATTCCATATATCATCTGAAATAATAAAATAATTCGGAGAATCGTTATCCTGTGATAAACCTAAATTTACATTTACTAGAACAGGTTCTTCATCTTTGGTTGGTTCGAAAGGTGTTTCAGTTTTTTTAGTTTTTTCAGGACTTTGCTCAGCTGACACTTCTCTATCCTTTACATTTTCTTTATCTTTATCTTTATCTTTTTCTATTTCTTTGTTATTATCTGAAGCAGTTTCATCATCTTTTTTGCGTTCGTCTTCTTCATCAGCAACTTCATCATCCTTAAACACCTCCACTTTAACTGCTAACCTTTCTTTGGAAACTTTATCAGGGTCTTCTTTTAAAACCGCTTCAACATAAAAAGTTGTAGTCTCCGCCAAATTATCTACATCTAAGTTTGTATTTTTAATTATAACTGATCCACCTTCTGGTTGATTATACCATTGAGCGGTACAACCATCGTCAACCTCAACTATTAATTTTATAGATTCACCTTGATTGATTTCAAGATCTATATTTTTGGCCAATTTAGGTTTATTGGGCAACTTGTTTTTTTCGCAAGCTTTGAATAACATTAAGCCAATCGCGCCTAAAACAACGCCTAATATCATCTTTAATAAATCGGATCTTTTCATGTTTGTTAATTATAATATATCTGGATTTTCTAAATATAAAAATAACATTGCAAATATAGCCACTGCAATGAATATCATCAATACCAACTCGGAGTCCGTAAATTTTTGTTTCAACCTTTTTTCAATGATCTTGGTAAGTTCCTCCTCAGTAACACTAGAACGCTCTTTAAATAGTTTTTTTAACTGAGGCTCATTGGCTACTATAAACGTTTTGTCATGCGGATTAAAATACCCTCTATTAGATAATTCCATGGTAAGTTTGGCAATAATTTCACTCAATGTCATTTCTATACTACCAACTATATGTACTAATTCGTCAGGTATTTTATAAAGTTTAGTTGATTTAGCATCTGATTCAATTACTAGCGGTGAGACAGGTAAAGTTCCTTCATCGACATTCTTAATCGCAAGAATCATTTCAGAACAAGTTTTATAACGCCTTTCTGGCTTACTATCTGTTGCTACCTGTATGATATTATCCCATTTAGTATTCGTGAGTGGTAAAGGACGATGCATATCTGGTTCAACACCTTTCACAGCCTGCCATAGAACAACTCCTAAACTGTAAATATCTGATCTAAAAGTGACATTGGAGGATGACACTATATGTTCTGGACTCATATAACGAATTGAACCCATATGATTATCCTGAGTTAAATCTATGGTTTCATTAATGTCTTTTGCAATACCGAAATCTAATAATTTAACCTTCCCGTACTTATCAATCATGATATTGGAAGGTTTAATATCTCTGTGAATAAACCCACGCTGATGAACATACCCCAGCGCATCTAATAATTGTAAAAAGATATCTTTTAATTCATCATCTTTCAACCCATTACCTTTGCTATTATCAATTCTCCTTTTCAACGTTTCCCCTTCTACATGCTCCATTACTAATGCCAGTAAATCATCCTGAACAATCATATCGGTTACCTTAACAATGTTCGAATGACTCATTCGATACATCATTTTAGCTTCAGAAATAAATCGTTTTCTTACCTCATTATCGTTGATAAATTGAATTTGTAATTGCTTGATGGCTATTTTTGTCTCAAATACTTTATCATGAGCCAAATATACATTGGCCATCCCTCCGCTACCGATGATATACTCAGGATTATAACGATTAGACATTATTAAAGTGTATTACTTATCTAAAAAATATTTCATGAAACTAAAATCCACCTGATTGAGGATATTCTAAAGCTGGTTCTTCTGTGGCAGGCATCTCCTCTGAAGGCATTTCATAATCGTACGATTCACCTTGACCTTCAGAATAATCATCAGGATTATAATCGAATGACTTACTAATATAGATTGTAACAAATGACGAATAAACCATGAAAACTATTTTTGAATTACCATTAGAATAAATGCTACTATTATCATTTACAGATAACTCATTATACCCTTTTAGTGTTTTGACTAACGCGTCTGTAATTTGTTTTCCTTTTCCAAAAGCACAGTTTGTCAAATAAATATCATATATAAAATCACTTGGCTGATTGTCATACATAAAAACATCAAGTCCCCCATAAGGATTATACGAAAAAGCGTTTCCTATAATCCTTAAGCTCATTTTCACATTATTTCCTATATTCTCATTTAATAAAAATGTTTCATTAGATGAACTAAAATCACTCTCTTTTTTATTTAATTTTTTCTTAATCTCTCCAAAGGTCGAAGGAAAGTTTAATCCTTCTGGTTTATTTAAATTAATTCGTTGTGTAATTGCATCAATATTTATATAGTCAGTTTCAACTTCATAATCAACTACGTCGTTCATTAGATATGCAGTGTAATCGATGCTAAGGCCATCAAACTGAGGATTTACGATATATTTACCTTCTTGATCAATAAAACCAATCTTTTTTGCATTTATTACGCAAGCCATATTTTTTGAGAACGGTAATGCTACATCAAATTGAGGATTAATAACTATTTTACCTTCTTTATCAACATATCCAAAAGATTTTCCTGATTGTACAGGAGCCATTTTTGAATCGCCAAATAAAAAGGCTAAATCAAATTGAGGATTAATTACAAATTTTCCGGTTTTGTCACACCAGCCGAATTTACTATCTGATTTAATTAAAAATAAATCCCCATCATTTTGCATATTTTTAAATTGAGGATTAATAACAAATTTTCCGTCTTTATCAATTGCACCACATTTATCGCCTAACTTAACAACTGCAGTCCCATTGATGAATCGCTCTTCTACTCCATCGAACTGATAATTAATTACCAGTTTGCCTTCCTTATCAATAAATCCATATTTCCCTTCTTTATTTTTAACCGAGCAACGATCTTCTGAAAATCGTCCCACCGAATAAAATTGATTATTCACAACTACTTTACCTGTGTTGTCTACGAATCCCCATTTCTCGCCAGAAGTATCTGTCACTGAAAACGCAGCCATTCCTTCGAAAAAAGCATGAACGCGATTTGCATCTTTTAATGTAATTACTGTTTTGCCTTGCTTATCAATAGCTACTGGAGGACCATTCTCAGATACTACCCAAGCCAAACCTTCACTAAAACATGTTGCATGAATATAACTTGGGTTTACTAGATATTTTCCATCTTCGGTTATATATCCATATTTTTCATTTTCACCAGATGTTTTCACTAACGCAATTCCATCATGAAATAAACCAGCATAGCTGAATTGTGGATTAATTTTAATTTTTCCTTCTAAATCTATATACTGATAATTTTTATCAGTTTTTACGGGGATTAATTTAATCTCCTCTTTCCCTCCACTACACGATGATAAAAGATTGATTACGGGTATTAAACAAATCAGAATTCGGGTAATATTTTGCATATATTAGTTTTAATAGGCTAAAATTAAAAAAATATGCAATAAATACAAAAAATATTATAATTTCAACGCACTCTCCAACGCCAACTCAATCATTGGCTTTAATGAGCGCTCTCGATCATCAGCTGAGATTTCTTCACCTGTAGGAATAACATCGGAAACTGTTAAAAGTGTAGCGGCTGATTTTCCTAAGTACATCGCGTTAGCGAATAAGGCAAAGGCTTCCATTTCTACTACCAAGCAATTGTGTTCTTTAACTACTGCTGGTAGTTCCTTCGATTTTCGATAAAATATATCACTTGAATGAACAGCTCCGCTTCGAATATTCATATTCATCGACTTTGCTGTTTCGTTGATGATATCGTAAGCATTTCCAACATGTGATAAAGCATTTCCAGGTATTTCAAAAGCATATTCAGCATAGGTAGATTCACTGCAAGCGACATCTGTGTTGATGATATCATAAACACCTATTTCTGCGTGATAAGAACCAGCTGTCCCAATGCGAATGATACAATCTACATCGTATTCATTAAACAACTCAAACGAATAAATACCAATAGAAGCACAACCCATCCCACTTGCACCTACAGTAATTCGTTTTCCCTTGTAGGTACCGGTGTAATAATAAACATTCCTCGTACTACTAACTAACACTGCATCTTGTAACCAATTTTCTGCAATAAACTTTGCTCTTAATGGATCACCTGGCATTAATACAACGGATGCAATCTCCTCTTTCTTTGCTTTAATATGTACACTCATGTTTTAATAAAAGTTTAAATCTCACGAATGTACTGAAAAAACAATTACTTCAAAAAGGAAACAGCCCAGACAATTTGTCCAGGCTGCATTCTTATTTAGTCGAGAATTTTACTTATTAATCATCACTTTTTCTTGTACAGTACCTTTGCTTCCGTTAATCGTCATGATGTAAACACCACTAGGGAATTCGTTAATATCCATAGTTATTTTTTGAGCATCACCATTCATCATTTGATTTACTACGCGACCTTCCACTGTAGATAATTGAATTGATTCGTTACCACTTAAATTATCGATAGTAATATTGTCTTTTGCTGGATTAGGGAATAATGAAACTTTAGAAACATTGTTTTCATTTACACCTAAAATTACAGGTACAAATACATTATCACACCAAGTAAAGGTATTACCTAAACTATCATATGCTGTTGCACACACCGTATAAGTTCCAGCTGTAGTGAATGTATGAGTTGGACTAACTCCTGCCTGTGATGTACCATCACCAAAGCTCCATGCATAACTCCAAGCATTGGCTGCACAATTATTATACAAAGAGAATGTATAAGAATTGTTTTGTGCCAAACTTTGAATCGTTGTGAATATAGGTGTACAAGGATTTGAAAGCGTTGAAACATTGACTGTTTTACAGATGTAATCGTTACATTGATTACCATCAAATACATTCAAACAAACTTTATAAGAACCGTTTGTAAATAAATGATTAGGTTCCATAATACCACTTGTTCCGCCATCGCCAAATTCCCAATTATAAAATAAGTTAGGATCCGTACTTACAGGACGAAATGTTACCATTCCATAATTGTCGATAGTGAAGGCGAAATCAGCTGTACATAAAGATTGTGAGTTTACACCTGTTGAATTTCCGCTTTGAGCGAAAGTGGATAAACTACCTAAAGACATTGTTGTAACGGCAACTGCGATGTTTAATAAAATTTTTCTCATGTTTCGATTTTTTAATTTGTTCTGACCTTTTAACCAAATCAAGGATTTAATGGTTACTTGTTTTTGTTCAGAAAAACAGTCGTTTTTGGACTAAAATGCATACATCGATTACAAACTCAATCTTATCGATTTATTCTACTATTGTTAATAAACTTCTATAGTAATCCTATACTGTTTTACCTATAAGAAAATAGCCATTTCCGACATATTGAGCTATTACTTTATCAACAAAATCAACTCAAAAATCCTTATTCAAACCTCACAAAACCTTACAAAAACGCATTATTCTATCATCAATAAAAAAACGCGTAAAACGATGTTCTTGGATTAAAAACATTATCGAAAAACAGTTGTTTAGTATCATATGAAAAACATACTGTTAATTGGCGCGTCTTCAGCAATAGCACAAAAATTAAGTGAAGATTTATACAACGATCATTTCACGATTTATACTATCTCAAGAACAGCACTTACATCAACAAATCATTATACCTACGAGGGACCAATTACTGATTGTACTTTACCTGAATTCGATTTTCCAATTGATGGACTCGTTTACTTTCCTGGTACGATTAATTTAAAGCCCTTCCGATCTATAAAGCCAATTGATGTTCTACAGGAATTTGAAATTAACGCATTAGGTGCATTTAGATGCATTCAATATTATCAAAAGAATCTTTCGATGTCAGAAGCCGCATCCGTTGTTTTATTTAGCTCTGTAGCAGCACAGACAGGTATGCCATTTCATTCAAGCATTGCTATGAGCAAAGCAGCAGTAGAAGGCCTTACGCGTTCTTTAGCTGCTGAATTAGCTCCAAAGATTAGGGTCAATTGTATTGCTCCATCATTAACTGAAACTCCTCTTGCTGGTCGATTAATAAATACTCCTGAAAAAATAGAGCAAAGTGGCAAACGTCACCCTTTACAACGCATCGGTAATACAAATGATATCGCCAGTATGGCTGCATTTTTATTGTCAGATAACAGCAGTTGGATGACTGGGCAAGTATTAAAAATAGATGGCGGAATGTCGACATTAAAGACGAACTAATGAAAATAGCGCTATCCGACGAAAACAAAGACCGCATTATTGAAATGGCCTGGGAGGATAGAACTCCTTTTGATGCCATCAAAGTTCAATTCGGATTAAGAGAGCAAGATGTGCGTAATCTGATGAAAGCTTCATTAAAGCATAGCAGTTATGTGCTGTGGAGAAAGCGAGTAGAGAATTGCGCGACGAAACATCGTTCAAAAAGAAATGAATCGATAAAAAGATTTAAGTGCACGAGACAAAAGGCGATTAGTAATAATAAGGTTACTTGATAGTTTGTAAAGTAGAATTCCTAATTGATTTATTTTATTATTTTTTTATAAAACAATTTTAAAATAACTTAATTTATTAGGTATTTATCATATTTAAAACCTTTAAATCTTGATTTTAAAACAATTATTTGTTTTAATTCTTACCCTTTAATAGCTCACCTCTGAAGGAACTTCCATCAGCAAATTGATCAGGAATCAAATCAGCTTTCTCAGGATGCTTTTTTAAGTATTTAGCTGATAGAAGCATATCGCTTAATAGGATTTTTATTCCACTTGCTGACTTAACATACAATTGATTATTCTCATCGCGATACATATTTTTAATAATTGAGTTCACAAATTTATTCGATGTTAAACTGTAAATACTATCAACAAGTGATTTCTCCTTGTCATCAAATACTATTTTATCTTTTGGTTTTAATGCATCCTTTAAATTGACGATTTGTTCCTGAATCAATTTATATTTAGTAGGATCTTTTTCAGCTTGAGCCTTCGCTCGTGCATTCTCATACTCTCCTACTATTCCATTTGGATTTTTAATTCCAAATAGTCCTTCTGGTTCGTTTTTAATCATACTATCAATAAGTACTATAGCTTTTCTTTCAAAATCATTTGATTTACCACTAGCTACGTTTTTAATTATTTCAGCACAATTATCAGCATTTAGAGTTAATGTCGAATCATTGATTAAAAGCGTAATATCCGAATTGCTTTCCGGACTACAATTTGAGAAAAACAATAATCCAGTTATTAATACAACAAAAAGATAGTTACTATCAGATTTTTTATGTTTTTTATTCATGAAATTTCAAATTAATTTTCAAAAAAAGTAATATGTCTATTTTTAATTTTTAATAGTGTATATTTTTATTTGGCTTCAAAAGTTAAAAAATACTAAAAGAAGTAATCAATTGTTTAAAATACTATCCTTCTTATTTATTATAAAATTAGTTTTTCTCCTATAAGCTGCGAAGTATCTTGCTATTGATTCCTCTTTTTTATACACACATTCTTCAATCTTTGATTTAAGCACCCCCCTAATTCCATCAACTTCTCCATTAGATTCTTTTCTTATTAAACTATCCACGACATAAATAATTTTCTTGTCATAGATACTGCCTTTACCTTCATATACTATATCAATCCTTTCAAAAAGATTATTTTGAATTGAGTCTTTTTGAAAAACAGAATCAATAATAATTATTTCATTTGATTTATTTGGATCTGTAATATGACGTGGCACAAACCAAACAAATAAAATTAAAACAATTACCAAAAGAATTCTTGCCATCATTGATATTTAATTTTGTTATTAATTTACAACCCTACCTTATCCATCTTTTTATCCAACTCCTCATCAACCTTATCGGAAATGATAACATTACCTAAAATTCCAAGACCAAGTACTTTTGATTCCCCCTCAAATGTAATTGTAGTTAATGAAAACAATAAGTAATTATCACACGAAACAGTTGTCTCCACTAAACGATCAATAATTGAGCTACCGAACATCATTCCAAGCTGACTAGTTACGCTTATCCCACCATCTTCGCCCTCACTGGTTTTTTCATTCATTGTTTTCTGCATAAATGCATTAAACTTGAGCTTTACTGCATCTTTGTGTGAAACTTGATTTGGATTAGTTAAGATTAAAATTAAAACAGCTAAACCTATACAAGACCCTATAAAAATTTTCTTATTCATAGCTTATGGCTTTATAATTACTTTTTGATTAATTAAATCTAAAATAAACTGAATGTTAATTGGTACATCCAATTCTTTATTATGAATTGATATTTTAGCCTTCCCGTCAACATAGTATGTATTATCGCCTGACATTGCTTTAAACAGTCCTGTTAAGGCTGAGTTCGCATTATTAATTACAATATTGCCTTGAATTGTATCGGAGGCATTGGGTTTAATTATCTTATTGTAATCATTATTCCATACAGCCACTTTATTTCTTTTTTCTACATCACTATAAACATTAAATGATACACTTTTCAATGTATATTCAATGGGCAAAGGATTAGTTAGCTTAGTTTGATGCTCTATGACTGAGTTTTGAATTGAAATACTCTTTAACGATAACTTTTCTACTTTGCAATTGCTATCGGAGATATAGCTACTGATAGTAGCATCCATTAGTTCTTTTGTTTTAATGTATTTATCAATTTTAGCATTTGCTTTCATTTCTAAATTTGAAAACAATCCACTTACATTAATATTTAACAAAATAGAATCCTTATTCAAAAGATCATCGACATCATCCAATAGCAAATCAGTATGAAAAATAATATTTGCATTTACCGACTGATCAATATTTTTTTCGAAGTCAACAGGCCCTACACAATTTCCATCAGCAATATGTTTATTGTTATAAAACACTTCAAAATTAATATCTGATGCGGAGTAACTTATCAATGCTTCATTTCGCATGATTAGAGTAGCATCGGCATATAAGTCACCTTCTACTTGCTTCGTGAATTTAACATTATCAATTCGTACAAATTCTGGTTCTTTAACCGCATTGCAGCCCACAAATGCTATTGGCACCAACAGGCAAATCAGTTTAAAATATCTCAATTGTTACAGTCTTTATTATAATTAATCTTAAGGTGATTTTTGGCGCAATCGGAGCGAGTACCGGAATATGGATGAGTGTTTAACATACCATTAATAAATGAATAAGAACCCTCCTTTTCTTTCATACGCTTCCACAATTCAATATTTTGACAAGCATCATATCCTGCCGCAATGGCATAATCCATTCCCACCATATCGCTATGCGCTTCATTTTTTTGATTAAATGGGGTAGTAAATAGCGAACCTAAAGAAGCAGCTAAATTTCCGAACCCTTCACCAAACATATTATTAGCGGCTTTAAATCGCTTAATATGCTTACCGATATGACCCAGTTCATTGTGTGCCATTTCATGACCTAGTATACAAGCAATTTCATCGTTCGTTTTGCAAAATTTATACATCTCGTTTGTGAAATAAATATAGCCACCAACGGTCCACGCGTTTACAACATTTGTATCAATTAAAAATATTTTATAGGTATATCCTTTAGGTCGTTGAATTACTTTATTGAGTTTAGCAACTATTCGCTTTAAATTCTCCAGCTCACTTCCCGACTCAATAAACTTATATTCCTTTTTAACCTCTTCATAGGCCGTTTTTCCAAGGTCTTGTTCTTCTCCTACTGAGGATTCGGCACCTGACCCATTTAACATTGCCTCTTCAAAATCATTACCTAAACTATTTATTGCAGTAAATGGATCTGTATTGTAACATGAGAAATCGTATTTCACATCTGATTTTTGAGCATTTACATTATAAAAGGCAAACAAGCTTAAGAAAATGAATGATTTTATTTTCATAAATTTTTTATTTTTTAGTGTTCGTATTATTTGAATTTTTAAGCAGGCTAATAATGTCAGTTGCTGCCCGACGACCAGTTTCAGCGCCGCCATTCATATACCCCTGAAAATCTTCGCTGCAATGCATGTCCCGTTGATAACAATCGTGCACATACGATTCTTTAAGAACCTTAATGGCCACTTTGGCATTCGTTGAAATTTCTGTTCCTTCGTATACAAAGGCAAGTCCCCCTTCGTTGATAAAACGAACTATTTTGTAATTACCAATTACCTGATTAATATGATTCATAATAGCTTTAATAAAGAAGCAACTACCGCTGTTTCAAATATAGAAAATTATTGATTACATAAAATCAAAGGTCAATAAAATCAGCCAAATTAATATTTACCTATTTATAAGAATTAAATGAGTTGGGAAAGCTGGATTTTCTTTATCAAAAGCTACTTTTAAACCGTTGTACATGTTGATAGCATAAGCTTTATTGGGGTTGGAATGCCTATCGGATACCCAAAACCAACTTCCTTCACCTACAGCCGAGAATATGGGATGCATATGAGCTGGGAAAAACTGATTGTTTTTTTGAAAACCAGTTCCTGCAGAAAAATTTTTATCGTATAATTTGACAATTTCTTTAAACTTAGGAATTCTATTACTTTCTGTTTCTTTTTTTTGAGCTTGACTATAATTCATTGCACCATCTTCATTGATACACCAAATGCAATCTAAACTTTCATCCTTTATATAATTAGCTCCATCTAAAAAATAACGAAATCTCGATGTGTAGGGATAACCAACTTCTTGCGTAGGTGTAATTGAATTAGGTTCATTTCCGGCCTCAAAATAAGTAGGATAATATTTATCATTAAAAAAAGACATTGAGAATCCAAATAAAATAATAACAGCTAAAAAAATTCCAAATAACTTTAACGCTTGGTTCATATCATTATTAAATACATCAGCCCTGCCATCATTATCTAAGTTCTCGATAATTTCTCTCTTGTTAACTGCACGAATAAAACCGTTTCTAAACTCTTCGACAGTATTAAATCGCTCATTAATACCCTTTGCGGTGGCCCTCGCAATCACATTGTTTAAATAGGGATAATTTGTAAGAGCAGGTAATGGTTCATGCAAAACCTGGTGACCAATTTCAAAGGCAGACATATCCTGATAAGGATTTTTACCATTCAATAAAGAATACAATGTGACACCTAATGAATAAATATCTGACTTCTCCGTAATTTCCTTTTTCATTGCTGCTTGTTCAGGGCTCATATACGTAGGTGTAAATTGACCAAAACCAGTTTTAGTTTGATCTAAATTACTGAGCAATATTTTGGCAATTCCAAAATCAAGCAGCTTTACCACACCATCGTTGGTAATAAAAATATTACTTGGCTTAATATCGCGATGTACTACATTTTTAGCGTGAGCATAAATTACCGCGTCTAAAACTTGTAAAAAATAATCTGTAATTAAGTTAATAGCTACAGGTTCTTTTTTATTCAGTAACTCATTCATGTCATACCCTTCTAAGTACTCCATTACCATTACTGGTTGTCCGTTGATGTCGGTATTGAATAAAAACTTAACAATATTAGGATGGTCAAACTTTTCTAAAACTGCACCTTCAATATAAAAACGACGAACCACATCGTGATCATTTTTATAATCCGCTTTCAGGATTTTGATGGCAACGCGATATTGAGTATTGATATCCTCCCCTAAATAAACATCGGCCATACCACCTGATTTGATGAGGCTGACTATTTTGTAATTTCCAATATACTGATTTAGATAACTCATAGTTAAAGTGTATTCCGATTGCGTTTACATACCTTCAGTAAAATTAAAAATAAGTCATCATAAAAAAGACACTATTAATTATTCTTGATTAATATGAGATACACATTAAAGCCGGAATTTACTTTCTTAATACTTACTTTATGACCTGTATACATATTAATGGCATATGCTGTATCCTTATCGCTATGTAGATCAGATACCCAGTACCAATGACCAACACCTACAACAGAAAAAGCGGGGTCCATGTGTGATGCATATAAAATTCCGTTTTTTATTGTGCCTAGTCCAGCAACTTTGTTTTTATCATGTAATTTAAATATTTCATCATAAGTTGGAATCTTATAACCATTAACTTGTTTTTTTAATGCCTCATCAAATTCAATTGAGCCACCTTTATATATATACCAATTCGTATTTAATTTAAGGTCTTGTATATAATAAGGATTATTTTTATCCAAAAATTTAAAACGAAGTGAGTCATTATTATCTTTAATACAACGAACAGACAAACCACCACCTTTAAAAAAGTTATTATTATTTAATCCTTTATCCAAATAATTTAGACCACAGCCAAAGGAAAAAACTGAATCAATTTCAGTAGCACTCCACCAATACCCGTTTGTTCCTACACTATGAAACTCACCATTATTATATCGATATCCTCCTGGATAACCTGAAAATCCACTGCTATTACTTCCATTAGTATTAATTTGCCATCCTGAGGTGGCTTTCATTTTATAACCTGCATCAATTACTAAGTATTGATTTAGGTTATACCATTCCTCTTTATTTGGTATATGAAATCCATTAGGAGCTAAACCACGAACATCGTTCACTGCAAACCAATTGTACAGCTTCCCATATTTCAATTCATTTGAAGGATCCATATTAAAATAACACCAAGCAGGTTGTTTGCTTTGATTTGCATTAATCCATTCCAATTCTGTTTGTGCTTGAGGTATTGGATCTCCATTTCTAAAATTGGTTACATTTAAATTGTATTTCATCCATACTTGACTGCCACATTCTATCTTACTCAATGTATCATTATCATCTGGATCCCGCGGAATCTCATTTTCTTTATTACAATTACCCCATAATAATAAGCAGTAAGTTATAATTACACCTATTATAAATGACTTAACATTTAATACTTTTTTAAAATGACTAATAAATGTAGAAATTTTTGATTGTTCATCATCTGTTTCAAATGCAATTTCAAATGCAGTTTTAAAATCCAAGACCGATTTATAACGATCGTCAGGTTCTTTGGCGGTTGCTTTTGCAATCACCTTATTCAACTTTGTAAATCCTTTTAATTTTGGTAATGGTTTATGAATTACATGATGTCCAATTTCAAATGCCATCATATTCTGATATGGATTTTTACCATTCAAAATAGAATACATGGTAACACCTAATGAATAAATATCTGTTGCTTTTGTAATCACTCTACTACCCTTAGCCTGTTCAGGGCTCATGTAGGAAGGTGTTAAAAACCCATACCCAGTTGTTGTATTACTGTTAATGGTATCAGTCATAATTTTAACAATACCAAAATCCAATAATTTGACAATTCCTTCTTTCGTAACAAAAATATTGCTTGGCTTAATATCGCGATGTATCAAATTTTGCGAATGAGCATAAATTACCGCGTCGAAAACTTGAAGAAAATACTGATGAAATAATTTATAATCGATAATGGTATCCTTATTCAAAAAGTCATTCATATCGTGCCCCTCTAGGTACTCCATTACCATAACTGGATGCCCATTCATCTCGGTATTGAATAAAAACTTTACGATATTGGGGTGATCTAATTTTTCTAAAACAGCCCCTTCTTTATAAAAACGTTTTACAACATCTACATCATTTTGAAAATCTGATTTCAGAATTTTGATGGCTACTAGATTTCCAGTTGTTTTATCTACACCTTGAAAAACATCGGCCATCCCTCCTGATTTAATAAGGCGAATGGTTTGATGATTACCAAAGTGTTTGTTGAGCATAAAGTATAATTAATCTATGGTCTAACTTTTAGAATTACCCCTGGCTTAATTTGATCATTTCTTAAAGTAGGATTTAAATATCTTAATTCACCTGGAGTTAAATCATTTAAATCAGTGTTCAATCTTTTAATATAATCGCAAGCTTCTTTCCACACTCTAGAATCACTAAATTTTGGCTTAAAATTTTTGTCAAGTGTGACTGTCTTTGTTGAAGTATTATTCGAATATGAATTATTTGTGGAGTTAACTTCTGTTTTTGCTTCGTTGTTTACATCCTTATCAGAATTATTTGATTTATCATAGTTTTCATTTTTTTGTTTTTCTAATTTCGGTTTATTTTTAGGAGGTTCAGGAGGTTCTTTTTTTATAATCGTTTCATTTTTCACTTTTTCTACTTTAGTACTGTCTTTATTATTATCATCTCTACCTAAAACTATTGTACCATAAAATCCTTCATCATCTTCAACATCGGGTGTTACAGGCTCTTCAACTGTAGTGGTCACTTGACGTCCATTTTTTTTACCAGTATATTTCATATTCATAAATAGCATTCCTGCTAATAAAAAACATGAAAATATAATAAGCGCGATTGTAAGCGGGGAATATCCACCTTTCCCAACTTCATCTATATTACCTCGCTTATCGTTAGTAGGTGATTGAATTTGCTCTTTCTCTTTTGTTTTAATCGTCTGACCACCATTTACTTTTAAAGCAGTTTCAAATGCATTTTTAAACTCAAGTGCTGTTTGATATCGGTGCTCTTTGTTTTTTTCGGTAGCCTTTGCAATTACTTGGTTAAAGCTATCAGGGTACCCACTCAATTTCGGCAATGGTTCATTTAGTATTTTATTGCCAATCTCATATTGCGATAAACCTTGATAAGGGTTTTCACCAGCAGCAATTGTATACAACGTTACACCCAATGAATAGATGTCGGTATGAGCCGTTAAATTTTTCTCAGCCCTTGCCTGCTCAGGACTCATGTACATTGGTGTGTACATGCCAAATCCTGTTTGCGTATTTTCGGCATTTGAGTCGAGGATTTTTGCAATACCAAAATCAAGGATTTTTATTTGCTTAGTTTGCGTTATAAAAATATTACTAGGTTTAATATCGCGATGTAAGACATTTTGAGAATGTGCATAAATCACAGCATCTAATATTTGTAAAAAAAACGACTCAATTATCGCAATATCCAAAGGAGCATTATTTGCCAAATGGTCATTTAAATCTTCTCCATTTAAATACTCCATGATCATTACTGGACAACCCATATGTTCTGTCGTATATAATACGCGAACAATATTTGGATGCGCTAATTGCTCTAATACACTGCCCTCCTTAAAAAAGCGATTAACTATTTCTTTTTCGTTTTGAAAATTAGATTTCAAAACTTTAATAGCCACCTTTTTTCCGATATTAATTTCTTGTCCCTCATAAACATCGGCCATACCGCCGGATTTTATGAAACGAACAATTTTAAAACTGCCAATAATTTGTCCAATCATTTTAAATAAAATTAAAAATCATCAGGTGCTTTCGACTTCGGTGAATCGATTGGCCTAACCGTATCGTATGATTTTTCAGACCGAGAAATTTTATCATCACTTTTACGGATGATCTCAGGATCAGAGGTTGGGATTCGATCAGGATCAATGGATTTATTGTCCTCATTAGTCCCATCAACAGTCGGAATATTATTCTCCATTCCTTCCTCATGGTTATTGTTGGTTGTCGTTTCTTCATGACCTTTCTTCTTCTTTTCAACCGCCGCTTTTTCAGGAAAAACATTTTTTATTTTATTCCAATTCAAACCAATTAAAAAGAAGCTCACGAGTACGGCCGCACTTGTTAAATAAACCGTTAATCGTTTTTTTAATTTCTTGTTAGAAAGTTTTGCCACGTAGTTATTCCGTTGATGATGCTTAACCAATGCAGAAGTAAAATCATTTTTAAACTCCTCTATAGACTGATAGCGATTGTCTTTATCTTTTTGCGTTGCTTTATTTATAACAGCAGATAATACCGGGTATTGCGAAATAAATGGCAGTTGCTCATTCGCGACCTTCTGATAAATTTCGTAGTGTGATTTTATATGATGATACGGATTTTGTCCAACCAACATCGTATACAATGTAACTCCTAGCGAATATATATCCGAGCGTTCATCAATTCTTTTATCGGCTTTTACTTGCTCAGGACTCATGTAAGCAGGTGTTCCCATTGTAGAACCTGTACCAGTAGCATCAAAAGAAAGTCCGATTACTTTTGCGATACCAAAATCAAGGACTTTAATTCGTTTATCATTTGTAATAAAAATATTACTTGGCTTTATATCCCGATGCAATACACTATTAGCATGTGCATAACCAATTGCATCTAAAATTTGCAAGAAAAATGATTGCACAATTTCGATGGGCAAGGCTCCATCTCTTTTCAAACAACAATTCATGTCTTCCCCCTGCAAAAACTCCATCGCCATTACAGGATAGGTTTGATGCATAGAAGCAAATAAAATCTTAACAATGCTTGGATGACTGATATTCGCTAATATCCTTGCTTCTCTGTAGAACCTTTCCTTTAATTGCTCATCATTTATATACTCAGGCTTAAGCACCTTTATAGCTACCTGATGCGCATTATACATATCAATCCCTTCATAAATATCGGCTACACCGCCCGAATTTACGTAACGCACAACACGATAATTACCGATGATGGTATTGAGCATGGAGGCAATTATTTACTAACTTTTAATCTTTGTTTGTTCTTTACTTGATGATTTTCAACATCAGGATTTAAATCTCTTAATTCCTTTACTGTTAATTTATCCAATTTCGGTTTATTTACTTCTTTTATATATACAAGGACTTCATCCCAAATTTTATCACTATTTTGTGCACATTTCGGTTTGAACTTTTTATCAAGGGTAATTTCTTTAATAATTGTGGGATTATTATTTTGATTAGGTGTAACTGGATTAGCTTGCGCCTCTGTTTTTAGATTCGTTTCATTCTTTTCTAAGTTTTCACCTTTTGGCGAATTATCAGTTCTATTCTCTGAAGGTTTATTTTTGTCTTGCTCAACAGGTTCGTTATTTGAAGGAGCAATAGTTTCTGGAACTTTTACCGTATCAGATTTTAAATTTTTTGACTTATCTTCTTTTTTATCCTCTTTTTTTTCAGAATTAACATTAACCACTTTTTCCTCATCCTTACTACTATTTCCACTAAATATGTTTATTGAACCAAACCAACCACCGTCATCTTCAGCTTGAACATCGTCATTATCTGTAGTACCACTAACTTGGTTTTTATCTTTATGTTTTTTGCCACCCTTACCACCAATACTCATGTAAACTATCCCCGCCAAAAGCAATACAATGACTACTAATAACGCTTTTATTTTAGAATTTTCAAGTAATTGTTTAATACCACTTGTTTTTTTGTTTCCTGTGTCATTACTTGTAGCTTGCGGCGCATTATACAATTGCTTTGGTAAGGCATAGGTTGTTTTGTTAAAAGGACTTTCTTCCACCTTAACAACAATAGCAGTTACGTTATCTGCACCACCACCATCGAGGGCTAACTGAATTAATTTGTCGGAATAGGTTCCATCATTTTTTTCGTTTAACACCTTTTCCATTTTCTTGTCGGTAGTCATACCACAAAGACCATCAGAACATAACATTAAAATATCACCAGCTGATGGACAAATAGGCTCACTAGGAATCTCTGGTTCTACATTTTCATCAATTCCTAAGGCCTTTAAAATTTGATTTTTATTGGGGTGTTGTTCTGCCTCTTCCTCGGAAATTTGATTAGAATCAACCAAGTACTGAACAAAACTATGATCCTTCGTGATGCGAATTAATTTACCATTTGTTTGCAAATAAATACGACTATCACCCACATGGCCATAGTAAATTCTTCCATCCTCTTGAACGATAGCTACTACGCAGGTTGTCCCCATTCCTTTCAAGGTTGGATCATTTAATGCTTTTGCAAAAACTTGCGTATTGGCAAATTTTAAGGCTTCATGAATATTTACATTCGGGTTACCACCTATATGTGTTTTGAAATATTCAAGGATACACTCCACCGCAGTTTGAGAGGCAACTTTACCTCCCACGTGACCACCCATTCCATCACATACTACGAACACATGTCCGCAACCTGGAATGTTCTTATGACCATGAGAGTCCTCATTTGCTTTACGCTTTAAACCAACGTGTGTATTTTCTTGAAAACCTATTTTAAGTGTTTGCATATTCATTAGCAATTAAATGTTAACATTAATTTTCCAAAACGAAGCACATCGTTATGCTTCAAAATAACTGGTCCGTAGCCCGGCTCATTGGGTCTTTTAAGAATTCGTTCATTCACGAAAGTTCCATTGGTACTTCCGGTATCCCACAAATAAAAATTACTTGAATAGGCAAAGGACATTCCCGAAGGACCTGTTTCAAAGCCAATGGCCGCGTGATTACGCGATACATCAGCATCATTTAAAATAATATTAGCGGTGTCGCCACGGCCAATATTACAAATCACCATATTTAAATTATAATGATTCCCATATTGATCTAATAAAAATGCAGCACGAGGCAGATTACGCATTCTGTTATACGTTTCTGCTTGTTGCATTCGTATTGCTTGCTCTTGCTGTGCCCTTCTTTCGGCTTCTTCTTTTTCTCGTAGTGTACGTTTGAAATTCTCTTCTTGCGATCGAATAGCTTGTTCATTCTGATTTTTTGTATCAGCAATCATGCGTTCTTGCCTTGCTTTTTCTTCCTCGTGTATTCGCTTATTCTTTTTTAATCTTAATACAATAAATACGATTAATCCGATTACGACTAAACAAATAGGAATTAAGTAAAGTGGGTCTTTTAAGATATTAGCCAATAAAGCAGGACTTGAATACGTCAACTTATATTGCTCAGCACCACTTACTTTTAAATAGAGCGCATGTTCATTACCATCGGCGGTATGATCTACTTTTAATTTAAGTTCATATTTTTTTCCAATACTTCTAGTTTGGACAGAAAGAAACATTTTGGTTAGCTCCTTAGCTGTTGGTTCCATATCCGTTGTATTGGCATCTATGTGCATTCCATAAGATTCGTTCGCAATTCTTGTCTCGGAATATTTTTCAGAAACATATGGATATCGTACGCAATAAATTGGAACATCTTTTTCTCTCGAATTGATAATTACATTTTCTTGAGTAACCTGCGTATTGTAGATATTGTTATTTTCTTGAGAGAAAACAAAAACCGCTTTTACGCCACCTTTTTTGTCCTTAATCCAATTACATCCAGCAACCATTGCACGATGTAATTCTGTGTTATGGTGCTTTCGGCTTTTATCCGTTATGTAAAAAGGAAAATCAATCTGATCAATTGCATTAAGCAATGAATCAAGATTTTTATATCCACTCTTTGGCTGATTTCTCCATTTTAAAATTTCCCCATCGGTATCCCAATCAAATTCAGCAATATAAAAACGATCATTTTTTTGAAAACCTTTTTCTAATGACGCCTTAATTAATAGCTTGAAGTACTCACGTGATGCATTATACTCCGGCCAGTAGCTGTTTTCAAATAATATTAGGATATCTTTTCCTTTAGTCGAATTAGAATCATTCAGTTCGCTGAGTTCAAAATCAACTTCCTTATCTCCATCAAACAATTTAACATCTGATTTTTTAAGGGATTGAGGATTACGATTATGAAACTGTAATTCAATATCAGGAAATTTCTTGGTCGATTGATTTAACTGCATGAACGGTTGAGCGAACAATCCACTTGAAATCAAACAAAAAACGAGGACAAATTTTAATTTGTTAATCATATTCATTATTTTATAAAAGCTGTACGCAATAAGAACTCGGTATTACTAAATTTAATTGTATCGCCATCATGAATTTCTTTAGTGGCACCTGGCGCCAATTCTTCACCGTTTATATAGCTCGAGTTAGAGGCCATTTCATCGCGTAAATAAAGCTTAAAATTCTTACATAAAATAGTAGCATGTTTACTTGAAATACTTCCATCTTGAATAATACGCAAGGTAGAACCTACCTCTCTACCAATTGAGTTTTGTCCTTCATATAAGCGATAATCGGTACCAAATGCATCATGCGTAAATGTGATTAACCAACCAATAATTTTACGTGTAGAAGAGCTTGGCGCTTGTGCTGGCGCTGCAGGATCTTCCGTTTTTTTCCCAGCACCTGAAGGAGCAGCCGGACGATGAATAACAGTACGATCTCCATCATCTACTTTTGGAGAACTTTGTCCACCTTGATTTGGCGCACCACCTAAGCCTGGATTGAATTGAGTAGGCGCATCAGAACCAGAATGTCCGCTATTGTACGGGATGGTAGGCGCAGCTGTATTAGCACCAGGGTTTCCACCTCCGCTTATTATTGTTCTATCATTGTTTGAAGGATTTGTTTTTACTGTAGGATCAGGAACAGTTTGTGTTTTACAAAACGGACAAGCTGTTAATGTTGAAGAGTAGAAATGGCCTTGTGGGCAGGTGTTAAACTGTGACATAATTTATGAGTTTATTTATTTAAATATATTTATATGTTATTTTTTTGGTTAGAATATTCTAATCCAAGCCTTGATAAGTTGTTCCACCATTTAAACGCAGTTTATAAAAACCTTTTCTAACTTGACTTCCGTTTCCGCTTTCAACCATTCTACCGTTTATTGATTTAAATCCACTCGAACCTCCTTGATCCACAGTAAAATATTTATCACTACTTGTATACTCGGCATAATTATCTGCTTGACCAAACCAATATATTTCATTACCCATATATCTATACGGAAGATCAAATGAGTAACTTGAGTTTCCTTCAATTGGATACCAACCTTGACAAATCCAATCTCCATCGTTATCCTTATAAGCAAAACTCATGTAAACCTTGTTATTAGAGTTGTTTGTAAAATTTACATTTTCGGGATAATAATAGTCTGCGGTTTCAGATACTTCATAATAATTATTATTTGAATTATTATCTGACTCAGCCACTGCATCAGTAGCCTCAGCAGTGGTTACATCATTGATATATCCGGTTAAATCAGATGATTCTGAACTCACAGCTTCTTCTGTTGCTGTTACTTCTTCAGGAGTGTAATATGTATTTTCTCTAGGCTTAGCAAATACATAGATTAGAAAACCGATTACAGCAATAAGTAAAAACCATGTAAAACGCGTGGATGATTTTTCTTTTTCTTTTTCAACATCTACTATCAAAGGAGGAGGAGCCGATTCGGATTCTTTCACACCATTTAATGACCATACACTTTCTTCTTTTAATCCTACTAATAAGTCTTCAATAGTTTGATAGCGCTTTTCAGGCGCCATATTCATACATTTAAAAATAATTGCATTTAATCCGTTGCTTACCTCTGGATTTAATGTTGATATTTTAGGAAATTCAACTAAGGCTCTATCGGTAGCAGAAACAGGCTTTTTTGCCGTAAGCATAAAATAGAAGGTTGCACCTAAAGAATAAATGTCCGAAAATTGGCCTCGTTTTGCTACATCAGAGTATTGCTCAATAGGAGCGTATCCGGGAGTAAGAATAGTGGTATGTGATTGTGTTTTGCCTTGCTCAAAAGTACGTGCCGAACCAAAATCTATCAACACTACTCTATTATCAATACTTAAGAGAACGTTATCGGGTTTTATATCTCGATGCAGCAAACCTTTTTTATGAACCTCTTTTAGTGCTTCGAGTAATTGAAAAATTATATTGCGCGCCATTGGTAAACTTAACTTACCATGCTGCTCAACAAATTGCTTTAAGTTAGATCCTTCAACATAGTCCATCACATAGTACGCTGTCCCAAACTGCTCAAAAACATCACTCACCCTTACAATACCTGGATGATTAAATTTTGCTAACTCTCTTGCTTCAGTAATAAATTTATCTTTGAAAGACTGAAAAGGAATATCTTTCAGATTTTGCGATTGAATAGAATAATTAGAGTTTCGTGTACACGACCCACTTAAATAAAGCTCCTTTACACAAACCTGCGAATTATCTGCTAAAAAAGTAGCCAAATAGGTGATTCCAAATCCCCCTTGGCCTAATACTTTTTTAATTCGATAACGTCCAGCTAATAAGGTGCCGGCTGGTAATTCGTGTTCCACTTTAATTAATATAAAATCTTAATAAACTCTATTTACAAATATAATTATAATTCCTTTGAATATGATTTCTCACACATTCTTTGCGCTCGTTACTAAAAGGATGCGTTCGTGCTAACTTATTAAGTTCGTTTTGCTCTTCCTCTTCATTTTCAGACATCCTAGCCCATAAATTAATTGTTTGGCATCCATCATACCCACATGCTATAGTAACATCTACACCGTGAAAGTCACTCATCGCCTCTTGCTCTTGATTAAACGACGGTGTTAAAATAGCAGAAGCCGCGTTTGCAATCCAACCTGTTCCTTCGCCTAATATAGATTCTGTTGCTTTTTCCTTTTTAATCGCATTAGCTATATGTCCTAGCTCATTATGATAAACCTCGTGACCAATTACACTTATTAATTCATCTTCTGACTTAGTAAAATCAATGATACCTTGATAAACATAGATTCTTCCTCCAGCTGTAAAAGCATTAATCATATCTGATTTGACTAGGTAAATTTTATAATCAAATTTCGGATTAGGAATTTTAGCTAATATCTTTTTTAATAAATTATAAATTCGATTATAATCATCTCCAGAAGTAATAATCTCCTCTTCCTTATCAATATCTTTATACACTTCATCCCCAACTTTTTCCTCATCTTCGATGGTCACTTTTACATTGGCCATATTTACCATTGTATTCTCAATCTCCCGTCCGATTTTAATTCCAGTACCTGCAATTGAGGAATCCGTTAAACAACTTGTGCTATATTCAATTTCCGTTGCGGTTTTCTGCTGAGGGCTCTTCTGTTCACCTTTTTTATCTTCATTTTTTGTTGTTTTTTCTTTTTCATCACTTGAAGACCCCATTTTTATTCCTAAAAATGTCACCGCAGCTATGAGAGCAATACCGCCAAGCACGAATAGCCACTTGTTAGGACTATTACTACTTGTAACTTCAATATTCGCACCTCGTGATGGAGGAAGTGAACTTTGATAAATTGGCGCCTGATTAGGACTAGCTGGTGTGGACAAAATCGACTCCCAGTTCCAATAATAATTACCAAGTTTTACTTTATCTCCAGGATAAATTCTTATTGGTGCAACGAGTCGATTGTTATTTACAAACGTTCCGTTCATTGATCCGAGATCCTGCAACCATACACTACCATCTGGCTGTATTAAAATAGAAGCATGATTAGCGGATATTGTTCCATCTGTAAGAACGATATTGCATTTTGAAGACCGACCAACTAAATATTGCCTCATAACATTATTTAATAATTAAATTATTTAAGATTAACTTCTCTTACTATCTGCACTAACTAGCTTTGTTACAATCAAAACAACCATCATAATTTTTAAAGCTAAAAGAATTGACAAATTACCCTCTAACGTATTAAAGAACTTCAATAAGTCATCACCAGCACCATACAAATTATCTTTTATTTGATGATTCTCCGCCATAAACATCAAATCTTTATCCTCCTTATCCATATCTTGTATTCGTGCCAAGCCTTCAGTACCCCATCTACCAAAAGTAAAATAACTTAATCCTTCAATAAAGGGGCTTGTGATTTTGGAAAGAATACCAGATAGTATAATCTGCGGCATTAAGGCAATTGGTAAAATACTCATAACCTCCTCTGTGGTAGTGGTCATAACGCTTAACAATAATCCAAAGACAATTGAACAAGAAGAAACAAATAATAAGAATCCAAGCGTTTCAGGAAAATTCCCTAAATCATCTTGATATTTCATTTTAAGCAATGCCAAGAAAATAACCAGTTGCGCAAAGCTAAAAAACAGGAGCACCACCCATTTACTAAACAAATAAGTTCCTATTCTTAAGTTATACATTCGTTCTCGACGGTAAATAGGTATTTCAGCGACAATTTCTTTTGCCGCATTATTGACCCCAAACCAGATTGCTGCAATGGCCATCAAGAATAAAATTGAAGGATTACCAAATTTTATATTTCCTTCACTTGATGTTTCAATTATATTTTCAAAAACAAAAATCAAGAGTAATGCTATAATGATTGGCTGCGCAAAAATCAGTGCCATATTCATCGTATTACTAACTTTAACATTAAAATACCTGGCTGTTTGCCAAATAAATTGATGAATTAAATTAACTGATTTGTCTTTATTAATTTTCTGAGAACTATTCGCATTGGCAACGGGCGCTTTTGTAGTATACCATTTGTCATACCAAGGCTTACTAGCATCTTTTGTCTTAAGGAGAGAATAGACTTTAATAATATTCGACTTTGAAAAATGGGATAGAATATCATCCTTAGAACCTTCATATACATGGAATCCGCCGGAGCCTAAGAAAATTAATTTATCGGCATATGTTAAATCCTCTGGCTTATGAGTTACCATTACAACAGTAGTTCCATTTTTACAAAGCCCCTCTAAACACTTTAAGAACTCATCAATTGTTTCAGGGTCTAACGGACTCGTAGGCTCATCCAAAAACAAAATTAGAGGCTGACTAATGAGCTCTACTGCAATCGAAATTCGCTTTCTTTGTCCGCCAGACAACTCCCCTACCTTCGTATCAAGAATTTTAGGGTCATCCGTCATATTTAAGGCTTGTAAAACCTCTTGTGAACGCTTGTTAATCTCATTATCATCTGCATCCGGCAAACGCAACTTAGCCGCATAAAATAAAGTATTTCGAACCGTTAACTCACGGTGTACAATATCATCTTGCGGTACATATCCTATTTTCTGTTTTAATATTTCAAAATTTTGATATAGATCTAATCCAAATATTTTAACTGAACCAGCAGAGGCAGGTTGATCTCCTGTAAGCGTTTTCAAAAAAGTACTTTTACCACAACCACTTGGTCCCATAAGTGCTACCAATTTACCGGTTGGAATGTTTACCGTGATGGGGTGTAATCCGACGTATCCATTTTTGAATTTTTTAGTAACCTGGCTAACGGTGATAGCATTTTCCCTACTAAAATCCATCATTGGCTCACCTAAACGAAAGGCAAACAATCCAACAAAAATGGTATCATTATCACTTATTTTATACTTCCCTTTTATCCTAGATCCACTAACAAAAGTACCATTAGTGCTTCCTAAATCTTCTACATAATAATCATTCCCCGACTTAGAAAACATTGCATGACGGCGAGAAACTGTAAAATCATTAATAGGAAAATCACAAGCCTCATCTCTACCAACAACAATCTGATTTTTAGAGCTCAACAACTCTTGCAACCCTTTACCAAAGCTTGATTTACCAGCATCCTTTATAGGGCCGCTGCGCGGACCACCCTTTTTGACTTCCAATTTAATGGATCCTAAATATGCAAAAGAACTTAAAAGTGTTTTTTGATGAGGTTGAAGCTTTCTTCCCTCGATATAAGTACCATTCATGCTACCTAGATCCGTTATAAAAACATCATTCCCTATCATCTCAATCATTACATGACTTCTAGAAATGGATGTATCTTTTAAGACTAAAGCCTTTCCTCCTTCTGGATTTCTGCCTACAATAATCTTTTCATTGGGATTTAAGCTAGATTCAACAATACCCGAGGTATCATGTACAACTATTTGAAACATTTAATTAAAATATAAATATTGATAGAAAATCAAATTTAAACTAAAAAAACATCCTATCAAAATCAATCAATATAAATAAACTCTTAATAAACTACTAAATGTTACCTAACAGTTATATGTAAGCATCCTTGAGCACGCTCAAATTTAACAAAGCATCGATTTTGATCTTGCAAATTTTTAACAGCCTTTATAAAGCAATTTAATTGTTTAGTATTTGAACTGAATTTTATGTAACTAATATCGATTGTTTTCCCTTTTAGATGGGCGCTATTGGTAATTGCATTAACATTATTGCCCATTAACTGTCGGACCGTCCTTTTTGATCTTGTAGCACTAGTAATCTCAAAAGGAACATAATTTAAATCCTTAAGTTGATGCTTGTATTCTTTTGTCAAATCATTCAAAAACGAACTAACTTTAGGTAAAACCAAGGGACGTGAATGTTCCATTTTTCGAAGAGAATAATCATTGTTGGTGATTAATTTAACGAGAACACCTCGCCTTTCTAAATTTTCTAAATCACTTAATTCCTTTTGAGGTTTGATTCCTTCTTTTACATAAGCTGTTTGATGAGTAGCAACACCGTCTTTAAAATAGCTATCACAATTTTTACAAACTACATTTTTATTTGAATTTTTATTGACAATAGATTTAACTTCATACTTAAGCCAACCTCTAAATAAAAATATAAAAATTAAAATAACAGCGATAAAACAAAATACTACTAATCGAACAACCGATTTATTTTTTCTCACTTTTAAGTCTTTTTAAATTTATATCATAAACCAACCATACAGCAACCAAAATATAAATAATCTGCCAGAATAAGTCATCCAAATCAACATTATAAAAAGGCTGAAAAATAAAAGATAAGAATAGATATAATACAACTCTCGGAGTTTTCGATACATAAGCTTGAAAAGCAAGGATACCAAATCCAAAAGTAGCGGCATAACGAACAATTAAATAGAACTCTTTAGGAAATGGAGCCAAACACAATATTAAAATTGCTGCAAGAAATGCTTTAAGATGCCATATTTTCATACACCTAAAATAATAAAAAAAATAAACACAAGACTATTATTATAAAGAAATTCTTCAAATCGACTAAGCAAAATATTTTTTATAATAATCTTATTTTTAGTAATTTCGAACCGCAAATAAAATAAATAATATAATATGAAAACAAAACTAATTAATGTGCAGGTATTAGCATTAGCTTCCCTGTTTCTATTAAATTCATGTAAGCATGGTAAGGACATCACTAAAGTTCAAGATAGTGAAGAAATCCGCCTACCATGTACTGGAAAGGAGTACCAGTCTGACAAATCTATAATCAGAGCTAGTAGCATGGGAAATAGTATTGAACTTAACTATGCTAAAGAAATAGCTATGAACAATGCTGAAAAAGAATTAGCAAGACAGATTGAAGTCAAACTTGAATCGTTTTTAAAAAATTACTCTAAACAAAATCAAGTTGGTACGACAAAAGATTATGAAAACGTAGTTGAGGGCGAAAAAAGGGAAATCATCTCAGAAGCAATGCAGGGTCTTTCATTAAACTGTGAAAAAGCTTTCAAAGAAAAAGACCAAACATATACTTACTATGTGGCTATTGAAATACCAAGGGACAACCTAAAAGCGGCAACTAGAAAGAAAATATCAGATAGCGATAAAAAACAATTAGATCAAGATTATAAGAATTTTGATTCGGAGTGGGATAAAGCAATGAATAAAGATTAATAATTGGAAAAATGAAAAAACTTTTTTCAGTAATTATTCTGTTTTCTTTATCCTTAAGTTCTTGTAAGTTGGCTTATAAAATCACAGGTCAAACAGCAGATTTAAAACCATGGTGCTCAGATTCCTACAGAAGAATTAGTTATCCAGATACTAGATTCTATGTTTTATACAAAGGAAATTTATCTTGTGATAAGAAAAAATATATTGAAAGTACATACAACTCTTCAATGATCAAAATGAAGGAAGAATTGTCGGCTAATATAGTTACGGATATCAAAACAGAAAACCGTAGCAATAAGTCGCAAATTACAACATCATCAGGGAAGAGTGAAGTGATTGCATATGATTTCAAGTCATTACAAACAACTTTCATGAATCTTACAGGAATTCATTCAGACTATTGTTATGATCACATTAATAAAGAACTGCATGTTATTCTATACATCGAAAAAAAGGAATTGACCGATTCATATATTTCAATGATTACTGATGATATAAAAAGTGCACAAGTATTAGCTACATCAGTAAAAAATGAAATAACGGATGCTAATTACAATTCTAAATTTTTCAATGAAAGCTTATCTCAATTATCAACGCGCAAGAAAAAAATTGATCAAAACAAATCTGTTCTTAGCAGCCTTATAAAAAATGATAGAGTATACACTGACCAGTTAGAAGTTATCGATATCAATTATCAAAGTTTGATAATTGATATTAACTATTTATTGAGCAATTATTCTAATAGCTATATCGAAGATTTATTAAAAGACGCAAATACCAAATATTTAAAAGAGCGAAAGTATTTAGAAGCTTATAACAAATACAGTGATGTATTAATATTGAATCCTTTTAATGAAGAAGCTAAAACGAATAAACAGTTATGCTTAGATGAAATTGTAAAAGAAAAGAACAAGAAGATTGAAGACTTTGAAAGAAATAGTGATTATGAAAGCGCCTTGAATGAAATTCAATTTTTATCCAATTTAGATAATGAGGTATTCACAAGCTATAAGTCGAAAGAAAAAGAATTGTCAGAAAGATATTTCAGGAAATCAATATCAGAAATAGATAAACTACTGGAATTTAAAAATAATTATGATTTAGCCTACACCAAGTTTGTTCGACTAGAGCCTTATGCATACATTGACCCTAAGAAATATTCGAACATTAGTAAAGAACTTGAAGACGTAAAAGTGAATAGTGAATTAAAAAAAATTGATGAAAAGATTTACAATAAGAATTATGAAAATGCCATTAAAATGATTTCGGACTTTAGAAAAGACTTTCCTTATAATGAGAAAATCTACGATAAGCTCAATGAGGTCTCTTTTAAGCTTTACAAAAGGGAAAAGAAAAAGTATTTAGAAAAAACTTTTACTCGAAATGTAATGGAATTTAATTTCTCATTAGCAAATAGTCCTAAGCAATTTGCAGATGGAAAATCATTTGGAATTGAAGATAGTGAAAAACTATTTGATGATTTGTTTTCGTTTTATCAATTTGGCATTTATCGCAAATTTAATGTGGAAGAAAAAAGACTTTCTAGAAACGGACATAATAGATATAAATATTCACAAGCTGGTTTAAGATTAGGTTTTTTAAATCCTAGTAGCGGTATTTACGATTTACAAGGAGATACAATTAACTTTACACAACCTAAATTAACTACGATTTGTGGAAGCTTAATAGCAAGAAGATTCTTAATGGTAAATTTGGGTGTAGCATTCACTCAAGATTCTACGAATGTTTTTACTTATACCAACCAAACTTTTGGTGTAGGAGAAATTGGATTAAGAATCCCATTTGGGCCTGTTCACTTGACTTCAGAAGTATCTGCATTCACAAATTTTGATAGAACTTACAAACTCTATTTCAGATTTGGACTTTCTGCTGTAATTGGGTTTAATAAAAAATTCAGTAGACCTGAGAAAGAAAATATAAAATTACAAATTAGCAAAATGATTAATTAAATAAAAAAGAGGGCTGGGCCCTCTTTTTTATTTTTTATTCAACCAGTAACGAGTCCTAGTTATATAATAATCATTGGGCAATCCTTCATAATCCAAATACAAGGCATCTTTAAACTGGTATGATTGAGCAGGCTCTATTTGTGTGCCTTCATGCCATTCGTTAAAGGAGGTTACCGCTATCCAATCTAGTTTACAATTGATAGCATCCTCAAAAAAACGATCATAATACCTACCCTTTTCTCTATCTTTTGTATTCTTTTTATTCCATGGTCGGATACGATTATCATTATACCCTGGCCCAACAGATGGAATAAATTTCAAATCGTTATTCTTAGCAAATGCGTTTAAAGATTTCCAATTATCGGGATTTGCCCCATAGGTAAATCCACGACTTGCAAAATATGTATACATTCCATCGAAGCCTGCCTTCTGAAAAAATGCAGTATCCTCTTTCCAGCAAAATAAACCAATTACATCTGAATCGTATTTGGTCTTGCGAAAAATAAGTTCATCGGAATTATTACCTAAAACCTTATTCCATTCTACAGCATCAATCATATAAGAATCATACACAAAGAATAATGGCTTTTTAGTTATTTCATCACGATAAAATGATTTCTCATTTCCAAATTGATTGATAATAAAAATCATTTGCTGCACCGTCATCATCGCTGTTTTTCGAACACAAGGTTCAATCTGAAAACAAACTTTTAAATTAGATTCAGCAGCATATTTGAAAATTATAGGAAGACTCTTATAGGTATAATCCGATTCACCTAACCATGTAACAGCCACAATACAAAACCCTGCAGCAGCCATCTGTTGCATGTGCTTTTTAATAACTAATGAATCTGCACTCGAATACTCTCCTAACTCAGGAAAATAATTCGCGCCAATATCGCCATTACCTAGAAATAACTTTTTAGTTGTATCCTTATCATTTTCGGGCATCACCGGATGTTTCCAATGGTAATTATCTCCATCTATCAATTTACTCCCATACCAGTTATAATAAAAGCAAACGGAATTGGGAATTTGTTGCGCATTTGAATAAAAAGAAAACAATATTAAACAGATCAGCAAGTAACCTCTTTTCATAGCTATCGAATAATCACAACACGACCTGTGTTTTCATGTCCTTTGTTAAATACATCTTTAAACTTCAATTTATAAACATAAACTGCTTCTGGACAATCCTTATCATTATACTTTCCATTCCATCCTTCTTCTTTATCGTTTGATTGATAAACTAGTTGTCCCCATCGATTACGAATTTCAATTTCAAAATCAATGAAGTTAAATCCGTAAACCTTGAATAAATCATTTTTGCCATCGTTATTAGGACTAAATGATAAAGGAATCCAGAATGAAAAATCATCCTTAAATTCAAATCTCTTAACAACGGTATCAACACAACCATAAGTGTTTTCAATTGCCAATTGAATATAATAAACTCCTGTATCAGCAAAAATATGTACTGGATTTTGAGAAGCATCAAGTGAACCATCATCAAAATCCCATGACCACTTTATAGCACTGATTGATCGATCATAAAATTCTAACTGTGGAATAAAATACGAAGGATTGTCTGGACGTGTTGTATAATCTGCTATCGGTTCTGGATATACGAAAATATAATTAGCAAAAACAGAATCTTTCTTACATCCAAAGTTAGTTGTTGATGTTAATATAACATTGTATAAGCCAGATTGATCATAAATAGTATTTACATTATTTCCGTATATATTAAATCCATTTCCAAATTGCCAAAAGGCCGATGTGATTACACCTTCAGGAGTGGTTGATTGATCTGTGAAATTGACTTCTATTGGTGGACAACCAGCCATAATATCAGCTGTTAAATCTGGTACAGGTAACTGTCGAACATAAACGGTCCCGGTTATCGTATCGATGCAACCTTTATTACTTGTGGCAATAAGCGTCGCAATATGATTTCCATTGGTACTGTATATATGCGTTGGATTATAATTCGTTGATGTGGCCCCATCACCAAAGTCCCATAAGTAATTACTAATTGAACCTGATGCAATGGTGGATTGATTCGTAAAATTTGTCGCTGTTTTTAAACAAGCAGTATCTGCAACAAATGCAGCAATTGGGAAAGGATCAATATTAACACTAACATTAGCAATACCAGTACATCCAGAAATATCAGTTGCAGTTACTGTATAAGTTTGGTTTTGATTCAAAGTTACAGTTGTACTTTGCGAAGGTGCACCATTAGACCACTGGTAATTATTTCCTCCATTAGCAGATAACGTTACAGTACCTCCAATACAAACAGATGGAGAAGATGATGATGCTGTGGCAATAAGCGGATTAGGTTGAGATACTAATACACTTGAATTTACAGTACATCCATTAACGTCCGTCACCGTAACAGTAAAGGTTCCTGCACTAATATTATTTATCGTAGAACCATTTAAATTTCCTGGCATCCATGAATAAGTATAAGGTGCAGTTCCACCACTTTGAACCGATGCAGTTGCAGAACCATCAGATGAGCCATTGCAAATAGTAGAAGTTGAAATTGTATTGGCAATAATTGCTGGTGGATATACAATCACAAAATTTTGTACAGAGGTACATGCATTTGCATCTGATACAATACAAGTATAATTATTAGGAGCTAAATTATTTGCAGTACTTGATGAACCACCTGATGGAGACCAACTATAATTATAAGGTGGTGTTGCTCCACTAGGAGATGAAGTAATTGATCCAAACGAAGCAGGATTATTACAAATAGGTTGAGTTACTTGTGAGCTGACAGATAATGCAGTTGGTTGATTAATTGTAGTATTGACAGAATAAGTACACGAATTAGCATCTGTAATCAAACAAGTATAATTTCCTGCAGGTAAATTAATCGCTGTAGCAGATGTTTGAATTGGTGATGAATTCCATGAGTAACTAAATGGAGCTTGTCCACCTACGAAATTCCCTACACCTGCAGAGCCAGTCGCTGAATTATTGCAGAGCGCTGGGTTATTTGAAGTCACAGAGGCTGTAAATCCTGCCCCTGCATTTATGGTAGCATTCACTCCGTAGGTACATCCATTTGCATCCGTTATTGTACAAGTATAACTACCAGGCATTAACCCTGTTGCTGTGGAACTTGTTTGGGACGGTGTGGTGTTCCATGCGTATGTAAATGGCGTTGTTCCTCCAACTAAATTCCCAACGGAAACAGATCCATTTGAAGCAGTTGAACAACTTGCTGGATTATTCGTCAACACAGTAGCTGTAAATCCTGTTCCTGCCGCTACAGTTGATGTCACGGCAAAAGTGCAACCAATTGCATCTGTTACTGTGCATGTATAGTTACCTGGAAGTAAATTAGTAGCTGTTGGGGTAGTTTGAACAGGCGTTGTATTCCATGAATAATTAAATGGACTTGTACCTCCTGATAAATTACCTACTGTCAACGAACCATTGCTTGCGGTTGAACAACTTGCTGGAGTATTTGATAATAATGAAGCCGTAAATCCGCCACTCGACGAAACGACAACTGTTGCAGTTGAAGAAGGACCACCACAGATTGGATTAATCTGTACCGTTACATTATAAGTTCCGCTTGGTAACGATGAAATTGTGTTGGTCAATGCCGTAGTTGTTGTTGAAGCTACTACTACTCCTGATGAATTTGACCAAATATATTCAAGCGTGAATCCAGTTAGATTAGTGGTAACAGTGGCAGTAGCATTTCCTGTGCACCCTCCTGTAGTTGATACTGATAATCCATTACAAGGAATACTCTGTGTTGCGGCATATGTTCCAACAAAATTATCACCACATACATATAGTAGATTACCACTAAAATCATACTTAATATCATAAACCCTATTAGTCGCCAACGCTCCTCCTAATGGAATAGTTCCTAATGATGAAAATGTAGCTCCATTAAAATTGTAAACTAAAATACTACCTAAACCACCAATATAAATATTATTGCAATTATCGACAGCTATTCCTGTTCCATCAAGTGCAGCTTTACCTAACATAAAGGCGCTACCAACAGCGGCTCCTGAATTTTTATCATATGCCTGAATATAACTCCCTTCACAATAAAAAAGATAGTTATTGTTAACTGCTAGTACATTTGCTCCATTACTAATAAAGCCGGACAATGGTTTATTAGCGGCCTCTATTAAAGAATAAATTGGTAATTGAGCGGACCAAACAAAGGAGTTTAAAGCGTTATTCAAACGAAAAATATGATTATCAACGGTAACTGCGATACCTGCAGCAAATACTACAAATACATTTCCGTTAAAATCATTTACAACATTCACGATATCCTGATAGGCATTCGGATCTCCCGTAATATTACTTGATGCCACATTACCTGATGTTGGATCAACAATACCAAAATTAATGTTCGAATTTGTTCCTCCCCCACATGCATAAATTTGTCCGTTGGTACAATTGAAAGCCATATCCCATGCTTCTTGAAAAGAAGGATTCTGATTTGAAATAAAATTATCATATAATCCACTCTGATCAATTCGAATCATTCGAGCACCATTGACATTTGCGCCTTCAATTAAATAAGTTTTGAAATTCACTTTATCGACAAGGAAATTACCAGGAATACTCATTGTACCAAATCCACCACCTATACTTGTCCAACTTTGAGCAGCAACTGAACCAACAAATGTCCATAGCAATGAACCAGCACTATTATATTTCGCCACTTTGAATGGTGTAGTACTAGCAGTTACATCACCGCCTCCAAAAACATAGACATTACCAGCATAATCATAATCTATATCAAATCCGATTTTTGTGATGGAAAGTGCATTTAGGTTGGTATTTACAAATGGATCAACAATTATTGATTTTGAATGATCATATCCTTCGGGAAAAACAAATGAAAGTACATCATCATTGACATTAAATGCGCTCTTAATATCACCACCATTTTGATAATACGTTAATGGTGCAGTTTGTGTAATCTCCCCAAATTTTGTTTTAATTATTATTGATCCGTCTCGGCTATCAACTATTCTTTTATAATCACCATTGATTTTCATTTTGAATTTAGATACATCAGCGCCAGCCTCGACATGAAGTGAATATTCAAAGCCTCTTCGATTTGCATCTACAGTACATATTAAGTCGATTCCAGGATACAAATCCTGATAAACAAATTCCTCATAAGCATCTGCTTTTATTCCAAATATCGAATCGTTGATAGATGATAAATAGGTAAAGTAATCACTTCTCTTTTTTGATGCTATTAGCTGGCAATTGGTGTTCGCATTTTCAAATTGAAAAAACACATTGCAATATTCAGCAGGTTCGTTTTTCTCTCGCTCTTCTTCACGCTCACGTTCTTCACTTTCTTTTTCTCTTTTAAAAGACACCTCTTTGCGTTCTATCACTCGAAAGCAAAATCCTTTATTAGTAAATAAGACCTGATCAGATTCACCTAAGACATACTTTACTTCTCCGAGCTGTTTGGCTTCTTTAATAAATTGTCCTTTATTTTCAATAAAACAATTTGAAGATAATAAGTTGTCGTTTTTCCAGTTTTGACATTTGCCCTGATAAAAACTAAATATCATCAGATATACCAGCCCTATTTTAATTTTATGTTTCATTCTACTCTTTCTAAAATGATTTTATTTTAATTTGTTTAAGTTTACACATCTGCGCAAGAATTGAAGAAAATTAACAACACATATCCAATGTTTAAATTTCGTAGTATTTTTATTTGCTCGTTTGCGGTACTCCTATTTCAAACTGCAGGAGCACAGAATGTGATTTTCGACTTGTCGAAAGTTAGGGAAAAATCTAATATATCTACGCTAAAATTTTATATTTCAGATATAAAGGTCCATTACACAGACCAAACAGAATATTCATTGGAAAAATATGCTTATTTAATCGATGTTTTAGATAGTATGCATAATTATTTTTGTTTGAATAAAAACTCAAATCGCGAGTTAGATTTTATCAGTTTTAACTTAGGTATTGACTCGACTACCAATGTATCTGGAGCTATGGAGGGTGATTTAGACCCGATGAATAATATGTATTGGACTTGGCAAAGTGGATATATCAACATTAAATTTGAAGGTTCAATCGATGATGGTGTACAAAGAGAATATCACTTGGGTGGATATGCATATCCAAACAATGCTTTACAAAAAGTTAGTTTCAAATTAAACAAATCAGAAGACACAGTTATTCATATTCATTTGGATGATTTTATTCATTCGATTCCTGATTCGATTCCATTTAAGTTTATGACTCCTGCCCCAAAGGCAGTTTATCTATCTCACTTATTTGCTAAATGTCTATCAAGTGAAAAGTAGGTTGACTTTTTTAACAATGTTAATCAGCATCACATTTATGCTGATAAGTTACAAGCAGTCTGTGATTAAAACGGAAGTATGGCCTGATAAAATTTATCATTTGAATGACACTTCTAAAATTGAAGAATTGACATTCTTAGGGAAAGTACTTTTTTACGATCCCGTTTTATCTTTGGATAGTAGCACGAGTTGTTCCTCTTGTCATTCACCGTATAACGCCTTTTCACATACTGATCACTCGTTGAGTCATGGTATAGATAATAAAATCGGATTTCGAAATGCGCCCACGCTCGTTAACTTAGCTTATCAACCAATCTTTATGTGGGACGGTGCTATCAATCATCTCGATATGCAGTCGCTTGCTCCTATCACCAATCCTGATGAAATGAATGAATCAATTGAACATGTAGTATCGAAATTAAATCATCAATCATTCTATCGACTATTATTCAAAAATGCATTTAATGATTCATTAATTACAGGAGCTAAAACATTAAAAGCTATTGCAGCATTTATAGCATCGATTGAGAGTAAATCATCTAAATATGATTTGGTAATGAATGGAAATGATGTGTTTACTGATCAAGAGAAAAATGGATTTACACTATTTTCAAAACATTGCAGTAGTTGTCATACTCCTCCTTTGTTTACGAATTATAGCTTTCAGAATAATGGATTACTTCCTAATTCTGCTTTAAATGATGGCGGAAGAATTCGTCAGACAAAAAACACTAACGACTCATTGAAATTTAAAGTCCCTACCCTGCGAAATATTGAATTTACTTTTCCGTATATGCATGATGGACGCTTTAAATCACTGACGGAGGTTTTGAATTTTTATGTTGGACATTCTAATAAAAACTCCATGTTAGCACTAGAATTAAAATCAGCTGTTAACTTATCTTCGAATGATAAGGTAGATCTAATTGCATTTCTTTTAACTTTGAGTGATAGGAAGTTCTTATTTGATAAGCGATATGCCTATCCGAAATCAGAAATTGATTCATTGAGAAAATTAACCCAATGACAACCGCAAGTAAAAATCCTTAGTGACAACTAAGTCGATTCATGAAACCTAATCAAACATGAAAAAATTAATTTTAATTGTAACGCTTTCTTTTATTACTTCGATATCGTTCGCACAAGGACCAGAAATCACCTCTTGGTTGCTAAACACAAATGGAGCACTAGGGCGACATTACGTGAATGGAAATTCAACTCCAATTCAAGATGCTGATTCCGTAAATATCAAAACCGTTTTATATTCGACTAACTGGGTTTATGTGAGAGCCAACGGAGTTCCTTCTTATATAACAGGTCCTTTTTTAGATGGAAATCCATCCATCACAACAAATCAAAATGCTATCTTTAAAATATCAAGAAATCCTATTCAGAATACCGGAACTCCAACTGCTACCAATGGAAACAACATTGGAATTTTCGTTAATGGAGTAGCGTTATTTGATTATCGAGATGGTGTCGCTTGGAATGCTACTTCCAATTCACTTTGTGGTGGACCAGGTAATCCTCCTTGTCCTGGTGGACCTGGAGCATCGATGGATTGGAACAGAGATGCTATTCGTGCAGAAAGAGCGGGGTTTGATTGTGCAAAAGGACATCCTGCAATGGGTAATTATCATCATCATCAAAATCCGAGTGCATTTAATTTAGACTTAAATGTTATTTCTACCATTTGTAATTTATATGCTGCGGATGGATTATATCTAATTGATAGTACTACACACTCTCCATTGATTGGATATGCGTATGATGGATTTCCAATTTATGGTGCTTATGGTTATCAAAACACGAATGGCACAGGTGGAATTGTAAGAATGAAATCAGGATATCATTTACGAAACATCACTACACGAACAACGAGTCCGACAGGTGCAACAGTAACTGCTGGTCCTGCTGTTAGTACAACCTATCCCTTAGGTTATTTTAGAGAAGATTACGAGTACATTGCGGCTCCTGGACAACAAGATGTATTAGATGTTCACAATGGAAGATTTTGTGTAACACCAGAATATCCGAATGGAATCTATTGTTATTTCGCAACTGTTGATTCAGTTTGGAATTCTGCATATCCGTATGTTGTTGGTCCTACTTTTTACGGAACAAAAACAGCTTTAAAAGTGACTTCGATTACAGAACCTGTTACTGTTTACACTCCTTCTACATCAGGAATTAATGAAGTAAATAATAATCTTTACTTTAATGCTTTCCCAAATCCAAGTTCGGAATTTATAGCAGTACAGTTTAGTGGATTATTAAAAGACGATATAACGGTAAGCCTATACGATTTAAACGGAAGATTACTTCAAACACAAACGGTAATAGCGGGTAGCACTATTGGTTATTTTGATGTGAGAACATTGTATGTTGGGGAGTATATTTTGAAATGTGCGAATGATGAGTTTACGAGTCAGAAGAGGATATCGATAATTCGATGATTTGATTGACTCGTCCTGAAATAAGTTTACAGTACATATTAGTCCTGTTCTTGGTTTACAATAATAGGTTGTTTTTTGTAATAGTTCTTCCATAATCTTTCTGTTTTAATATTATTATTCGTTAAAAGAAAACTCCTCTCATGCAATTGAGAGGAGTTTATTGTAATTACTCATAACTAAAAAAAGATTATATTTAAACTCAGGTAAGCGTTTAAAAACAATTGTAAGTATTTGTTTATGCGCATATATTTTTTTTAAAAATTAAACTCCTCTTTCTTTATCTAAATACGACTGCACTAAATCAATTGCATTATCAATTACATCACTTAATGCTGTAATAAATGTTCCAGGTTTCGCTAAAGATAATGCATGTTCTAAAGCTTCAACTTCTTTAGGAATGTATTCATAAGATTGTTTATGATTAGCTTCTTGTATTCCTTCAACTAATAATTTAACAATATCATCCGCTTGGCGACCTCTCAAAAATTTATCTTGACGAATAATAATATGATCAAACATTTGCGCTGAAAGTCTTCCCATATTTCTAATATCATCATCTCTTCTATCTCCTGTGCCTGTAATAATTCCTATTTTGTATGGAGATTCAATGGTTGATAAAAATTCTTTAATGCCATTAAACCCATCTGCATTATGAGCAAAGTCAATCATGACTTTATATTCTTTAAAATCAAAAATATTCATTCGTCCTGGTGTTTGAGCTGCAGACGGAATAAAGGTTGCTAAATTTGTTTTAATATCCTCAATAGTAAATCCATAAACATACGTTGCTAAGGTAGCTGCTAAAACGTTATAAATATTAAACGTTACTTTACCACCAAATGTTAAAGGAACGTGAGATGCTTTTTCTACTCTAAATTTCCAATCACCTTTTTTAATTGTAATATATCCGTTTTCGTATATAGCAGCAATACCACCTTTTTTGCAATGTTCAACAATAACAGGATTGTTTTCATTTAAACTGAAATATGCAATTTTACAATCCGTCGTTTTTGAAATATAAACACAATGTTCGTTATCCGCATTTAATACAGCGTAACCATCACGTTTCACAGCTCTAGCCACAACACCTTTTACGTTTGCCATTTCTTTTAAGGTATTAATATCCGATAAACCCATATGGTCTTCTTGAATATTAGTAACCACAGCAATATCACATTTACCAAAACCTAAACCTGAACGTAAAATACCACCACGAGCCGTTTCTAAAACTGCAAACTCAACAGTAGGGTCTTTTAAAACAAACTCCGCACTTACCGGGCCTGTCGTATCGCCCTTAGTTAACATAGAGTTTTGAACGTAAATACCATCTGAAGTAGTAAAACCAACTCTGAATCCATTATTTTTTACAATATGTGCAATTAATCGTGTGGTAGTTGTTTTCCCGTTAGTACCTGTAATGGCAATAATAGGAATACGACATGATTTACCACTTGGATATAACATATCAATAACAGGAGCTGCCACATTACGAGGCAATCCATTTGCAGGTGCTAAATGCATTCTAAATCCAGGAGCAGCATTTACTTCTAAAACAACGCCTCCAGTAATTATTAATGGTTCGCTTAAATTAGTTGCCATGATATCAATACCACAAATATCTAAGCCAATAACACGTGAAATGCGTTCACAAATAAAAATATTATGTGGATGAACAATATCAGTGACATCTGTAGAAGTGCCGCCTGTACTTAAATTAGCCGTTCCTTTTAAATAGCACTTTTCATCTTTTTTCAAGATGGTATCTAGAGTATACTTGTATTTTAATAATTGTTCCTCCGTTTCTCTATCAATACTAATTTCGGTTAAAACATTTTCGTGGCCATAACCACGACGTGGATCTTTATTTTCAGTATCGATTAATTGCAGAATATTAGAAACGCCATCACCAATAACATGAGCTGGTTCGCGTAATGCTGCTGCAATAAAACGGTTATTAATAACTAATACTCTAAAGTCATAACCTGTGATAAATTTTTCGACAATAATTTTTTTAGAATATTTCTTAGCATGTTCAAATGCAGCTATAGCTTCTTCCAAAGTTTTTACATTAATAGAAGCGCCTTTTCCATGATTACCATCTAAAGGTTTAAATACTAAAGGAAAGCCAACTTTTGCAATGACTTCCTCTACCTCAGATTCATACATTATGCACATTCCTTTAGCAACAGGAATGGCAGCAGCTTCTAACATTTTTTTTGTTTCATCCTTGTTACTGGCTAAATCCACAGCAATAGAAGATGTTCTATCCGTCATGGTAGCTCTAAATCGCACTTGATTTTTACCATAACCTAATTGCACTAAAGATTCGCTATTTAAACGAATAAAAGGAATATCACGAGCAACCGCTTCATCAACTATACTTCCAGTACTTGGTCCAAAACGAGATTTCTCGCGCATTTGACGCATCAATTTAATATCAGCTTCTAAATCATATTCAGTATTATCAATTAACGCTTCTGCAATTTTCACTGAAGCTTTTGCTGCAAATAACCCAACATTTTCTTCCATATAAGAAAATACAACATTATAAATCCCTTCTTTACTAGTACCTCTAGTTCGGCCAAACCCACACTCCATTCCTGCCATGGACTGTATTTCTAAAGCAATATGTTCAATAACATGGCCCATCCATGTTCCTTCTTTAACACGTTCAAAAAAACCACCGGCATAATCTTTAGAACAACGATGCTTATGCATTGAAGGAATCAATTTTTCTAATCTATCAGAAAAGCCATCAATTTTATTCGTAGGAGATTCTTCTAAATTCTCCAAATCTAATTTCAAGACAATTAGTTTTTTTCTGTAATTAGACCAATAGTTAGGTCCGCGAAGAGTTTTAATTTCAATGATTTTCATAGTACATGTAATTTGGATTAAAATAGTTCAAATTATTTATTTAAACAAAAATCTGTTTAAAATAAAGTGATAAATAAGGCTTATGGGACAAATTTCATGAGGCTATAAGGTTAAATTTGCTAGATAAATATTTAAAATGAATAACCCAAAAGGAAAATTAGTAATCATAGGTGGCTCAGTAGATAGAGGCAGTTTTTCTGAAAGCGAAGCTGATTTAAAAAGAAATTTAAAGTTTTTTGAAAAAGGAATTCTCAAAAGAATTACTACTGAATCAATTAAAAACAATTTGTCTCGTTTTGAAATTATCACAACAGCATCAAGTATTCCTGAGGAAGTTGGAGAAGAATACGTGAAAGCATTTGCTCAATTAGATGTTTCAAATGTAGGCGTATTAAACATTAAATCAAGGGAGGAAGCTAATTCTCCTGAAAATGTTGAACGATTAAAAAATGCTGAAGTAGTCATGTTTACTGGTGGTGATCAATTACGTTTAACTGCTATTTTTGGAGGCACAACTTTTCATCATTTATTACTTGAAAAATATAAAAACGAAGATTTTGTTATTTCTGGAACATCGGCTGGTGCAGCTGCAAGCTCAAATAACATGATTTATCAGGGAAAAAGTTCTGAGGCTTTACTTAAAGGTGAAGTAAAAATAACAGGAGGCTTAGGATTTATTAATAATGTAATTATTGATACACATTTTGTTCAACGTGGACGTATTGGTAGATTATTATACGCTTGCGCAAGTAATCCAATCAATTTAGGAGTTGGGCTTGGAGAAGATGCGGGGCTATTAATTACAAATGGCAATAATATGGAAGCAATTGGATCTGGCTTAATCATGCTTGTAGATGCTACAGGAATGAAAAACACAAATCTAAGCGATGTTAATATGGGCGAACCAGTTTCAATTGAAAATTTAACTGTACACGTTATGGCTTTAGGAGATTATTACGATTTAAAAAACAAAAAACTAACGATTCAAAAACCATCTGATTTGGCTTTGTAAAATAATCAAGTCTTCATAATATGAAGAGTAACCCAAATTATTTATAAATCCCAATAAACACATCACTTCCAAATGTTTTTTTAGCACGGTACATTCCTTCTGAATTAAACTGTAATTCAACATTTCCATTTTTATCAATAGCTATTAAACCACCTTCACCGCCAATCTTCACTAATTTATCCATTACCACTATATCACAGGCTTCTTTTAAAGACAAACCTTTATATTCCATTAAACAAGAAATATCATAAGCAACAACAGAACGAATAAAAAATTCGCCATGACCCGTACAACTAACAGCACATGTATTATTAGCATAGGTACCAGCACCAACTATTGGAGTATCGCCTACTCTACCATAATTTTTATTAGTCATACCGCCTGTACTTGTACCGGCAGCCAAATTACCATGAATATCCATTGCAACAGCCCCAACTGTCCCAAACTTCTTTTCTCCAGTTTCGAATGTATCTTCTGTATGATCTAAAATCATGGTGTCACTTTTTAATGCCATTTGTAATTGGTCATAACGCATCTGAACAAAAAAGTAATCATCATCTTCAAACTTTGCATTTATTTTTTTCGCAAAATCTAAAGCGCCTAACCCTGCTAAAAATACATGTTCTGATTTTTCCATCACTGCTCTCGAAAGACTAATCGGATTTTTAATATTGCTAACACCTGCAACAGCACCCGCAGTTAAATCTTTCCCATTCATAATACAAGCATCCATTTCGTGTTTGCCAGTTTTGGTAAAAACGGCACCCTTTCCTGCATTAAATAACGGATTATTTTCTAATGACACAATCGCTAATTCAACAGCATCTAAAGCGGTGCCACCGTTTTTCAAGATAGTTTCACCTGCATTAATTGCATCTTGCATAGCTTGCGTATAAGCTAATTCTTTTTCAGGAGTCATTGTGCTTTTTAAAATTGTGCCTGCTCCACCGTGTATTGCTATTGCATATTTTGACATATGTTAATATTATAAAATTATTTTCTTTTTTATTTAACTATATATTTTCAAATATTTTTTTTCGTAACCACAAAAAATTTCTTCGCCTACTTTAATATTTTTTTTGGCAATAATGCAAACTTGATTCTCCACATCTAAAGCGATTTTTGCGAAATTATTAAATTTTAGTTTCGAAAAACCTTCAGCACCATTGGCATATTTTGCGAAAAATTTTTCTTTCATTGAGTCCATAATAATACCATCCAACATACTAATAAAATATTCATCTTTATCGTTTTTCACTTTTAATGCAACATGTTTCGAGGTTACAATTTCTCATTTAAACAATGAGAAAACTTCGCCTTTGTAAATATCAATAGCAGTATATAATCCATTTCCTGAGTTTGGCAATTGCGAAGTCGCAATGTATAAATAATCTGCTTCTAAATCTTCAAAATTATTACAATTATGTTTTGATTCTTTCAATTTACAATTATAATTTTTATTTCAATTAAACAAACATCCACCAATTAGAGTTACAAGATGTTGATGATCTTGATGAAGATTAAAGCTTAGTATTTAACATTGAAAAATTTAACATAGACGCCTAAATGTACATGCTGCTAACAGCTTGTAAGCAATATTGTCATGCCGTACAGAAATTTAGGGATTGACTAATAAAGCATAATCCACTTTCAATATAGGAGGCGGATTTTTTGTTGAGTTATTATTTTATGAATGATACTTATTTATTATAAATTAGCATGTGCGATTAAAAATTACGCATATACAACCCAATGAGGAAGTATATGGAAGTTTTATAGCGTATATAAGGTAGTTAGCAGTAAGCCGAAAATATCAATACAACAAAATGCAAAACATTACAGAAGATTCTAGAGAAAACATTCGGAAAAAAGTGGCATCGTTCACAGAATCGACAATAGTTGACGAATGCCCCAAAAATCTTTGTTTCTGTGCATGTTTTCCCTTGCTATTGTTTCTGAAGATAAACGACATACATTGTTCGTTGACAGGTGGATACTATAACGGTATACGACACTTTTGGCTTACAGTAAATGGATACGATGGTATCATTATTGATCCGACAATAAGACAATTTAAACCGCAAGTTGAGCCTATTTATATTGGTTCAATTACTAGCGATTACACTCCAGACACTACCTCATTTAATGAAACATTTTCATGGGCATTTAAATTTTGGGCTGAACCAATATTAGATAGACCAAGATCCCATCAAGAAAAACCTAAATGGGTTGAAGAAAGAACCAATTTTTATAACCTTAAGTTTGCAATGATTCTGAATCAAGAAATCGCTCAGAAAAATCCTGGAACAATTACTATTTATCACAATAGACTTTGTAAGTTATATTTTAGGACGATATTAAAATTCTTAAAATTAAAAACACAAAACGACCAAGATTATATTAGAAATTTACGAGCGACACTTCCAGAAAGTTTTGAAAATTTATTAAACCTGAATAATACGGCCAACTGCTAACACGGGTTTTGCGTCAGGCGGGGTGAAGTGCAAACTTGGAGCTTTGTGCTTCTATTCAAGCTCAGTGCTGGTTGACAGTTTTGTGCTTCAAAACCCGCCCGAACGCAAAGCCCGAAAACGTTAGCCATAATTTGACAAAAATAAATACCATTTCAGTTAATATGAAACATAAAATAACGCTTACTAATACAAACTTTCGAAAATGCTTTGACGCGGAAAGTGATTTTAAATCAGTAATTGTATCTAATGTCAAATATTCAAATTTAAAAGATTGTCCTAATTTACTGCTTAATTGGATGTATGGTCCAAACGAAGCAATTTTCTCAATTCCAATTTCTAAGGCATACTCAAATCAAATTGACATATTTGATGCTGTTAAGCTAGCAAAAGATTTTGATAAGCCTTTTAATGGTCCATTCAGAAAAATTGATGTTAGATTCAAAGGTAGGTTTAAGTCAAATGAATCTAGTATGTCATTTGAAATTGAATTAATTTAAATTAACTATGGCTAACACATGGTAAGCAAAAGTGGCGTGCCGAGGATTCGAGACAGTGGTTAAATCAAGCTTTGAATTTTTCTTTTTTTATGTTATATTTGAGTATGACAAAAGCACAAATTCAAACTGAAATCCAAAAGCTGTTAGATACCGTACCAGAAAACGTACTACAAGATGTATTGAACTTTCTAAAGGAGCTTAAAGACCAACCAGATAATAATTTCAATTTAGCTAATAACCTCCGTAAAATTTTAGCAGAAGACAGGGAGCTTCTTGAGAAACTAGCTAAATGATTAGGCTGAATGATGTCTTGAATATTCACGATATTCTCATTGATAAATTTGGTGGAACAAGGGGTGTTCGTGACCAAGGCGTACTAGAATCAGGTATAAATAGGCCTTATGCAACATTTGGCGAAATAGTTAAATGGTTGCAAAATCGTATAAAAAAGAAATACGATGCATGATCTACGAATAATTGATAATTGCAATTAATTCTTGCAGTTTTTTTTCGAAATAAATTTTATCCCCATAAATTAAACATTTTACTTATCCCCACTTTAAACCTATCTTTACCCAATAGATAAATCGTGATTTTAGTAGCCAAGACATTTGCCGGATGTGAGTCCATTCTAGCGGAAGAGTTAGCCCAATTAGGTGCCACCAACATTCGTGAATTAACAAGAGCCGTTGAGTTTGAAGGTGATCAGGCTCTTATGTATAAGGCAAATCTTCATTGTCGTACTGCCCTTCGTATTTTAAAGCCTTATACAACTTTTGAAGCATCTGATGAGGAAATGTTGTATGAAAACATTCAGGCAATCGATTGGAGCGAGCATTTTTCGTTAGATCAAACATTCGCCATCAATACTACACTTAATTTATCTAACCTCACGCACTCCCAGTATGTATCGCTAAAAGCCAAGGATGCGATTGTGGATCAATTCAGAGATAAATATGATGATCGACCGAATGTAGATACTGAGCAACCTGATTTACGAATTCACTTACACATTTACGATAATCAGTGTACACTTTCTTTTGATAGTTCAGGAGAATCGTTACATAAGCGCGGTTATCGTGATTATACGAACCAAGCACCATTGAATGAAGCATTAGCTGCTGCATTAGTAATTACGAGTGGCTGGGATAAAGAAAGTACGCTTGCTGATTATATGTGCGGTAGTGGGACAATCCTGATTGAAGCTGCAATGATCATGCGCAATATTGCACCGAATAAATTCAAGCATCGCTTTGGATTTGAAACCTGGAAAGACTATGATGCTAAATTGTGGAAGTCGATTTACAACGATGCTATCTACAATGAAAAACCAGCTGGTGCCATCAAATTATATGGTTCTGATATCAGCGGAGCTGTAATTGAAAAAGCAAAAGAGAATATTGAGAATGCTGGATTGAGTGATACCATTATCGTTCGTAAAAATCCTTTTGAGCGTTTTAAAAAACCTAGCGATACAGGAACATTAATTTGCAATCCACCTTACGGCTTAAGAATAGAACCCAAAGATATTTTATCGATGTATCAGAAAATGGGTGATGTGATGAAACAAGAAATGAAAGGCTGGACTTGTTGGATTTTCACAGGTAATTTAGAAGTTGCTAAGTTTATCGGACTTCGTACAACGCGCAAGATTCCATTATACAACGGACCAATTGAATGTCGCTTTTTGAAGTATGAGATTTATGATGGATCAAAGAAAGCTAAGAAGCAAACTTCAGAAGAAGATTTATAAATCATCTAAGAATTCACATACTGAAGCGAAATAGGATTCCGTCCATCCCTCAGTGATATTATCAAAATGTTCATTAGGAATATTTGTATGACGTAACTCGATGGATGTTCCGGGATCAGCTGTATGAAGCTTAATCGTAACAATACTTGGCTCTTGCTGATCATCAAAATACCATTGCTGTTGCATCATTTTATTCTTTTCGAAAGCAAGGTTTTTACCCGTGATACTTCCCTCCCACAATGAAAATTCTGAATCTGGAGTTTCTGACATTACAGCTTCTTCTCCAGACCATAACTCAATAACCATAGGATTTGTGAGTGCATTATAAACATCTTCAGGGGAAGCGGATGTGGTATAGTACTTTTTAAAATCTTTCATTCACAAAAATAACTTTTATCTGATAAATAGCGACTAAGGATACCTACATTTCAGTTAACTTTGCTTTATAGCCAAACTTAATGAACTACAGAACTTTTTTACGCGTAATCCTACTATCAATATTCATTACGAATTTCACTCAAGCACAATCAGTGAAAGTTTATTTTAATAAACCCGTAAACAATGCTGTAGCAAATGGAACCAATGCCGTTTATCTTAATAACACCTTCGATGATACAATAGCAGCGTATATAAACAGAGCAATGTATACGATCGATATTGCCATGTACAATTTTACTACAGGAACGAACACTTCAACTATTGGCCAGGCTGTTAATGATGCATATGACAGAGGTGTACAAATCAGATGGGTTTACAATACAAGTTCCTCCAATACGGGATTAACTACACTGAATCCGAACATACCAACTTTAGGTAGTCCATCATCATCGCAGTACGGTATCATGCATAATAAATTTATGGTGATTGATATCAACCATCCCGATACTACCAAAACAATTACATTTTCGGGCTCATGCAATTGGACAGAACAACAAATTATAAACGATTATAATAACATAGTAATCATTCAAAGCAAGCAGGTTGCACTAGCATTCGAAAATGAATTTAATGAAATGTGGGGAAGCACAGGAATCCAGCCCAACACGACAAATTCTAAATTTGGACCTGATAAATTCGATAACACGCAACATGTATTTACGGTAGATGGAAAACTATTGGAAGTATATTTCTCACCGAGTGATCAGACAGAATCTCAGCTATTAAAAATAATCACTTCCGCTAATACCAACTTAAACTTTGGAGTCTATGCATTTACCAGAACATCCATTGCAGATAGTATAATTGCTGCTTTCAACAGAGGAATTTTTGTGACTGGAATCATTGACAACTTTAGTTCAAGTTATGCTCCAAAATCAATGATGGCTCCTTATCTGATGAGTCAATTACTAACTTTTACTTTAACTTATGTTTATCATCATAAGTTTGTTATTGCTGACGCATGTAATGCTAATAGTGATCCTACTGTAGGAAGTGGATCTCATAATTGGTCGTTGAGTGCTGAAACTAAAAATGACGAAAATCTTGTTGTATTTCATGATGCATCGATTACCAACCAATTTTATCAGGCTTTTCATGCAAATGCGCAGTTATTAGGGTTAACGATTCCACCTTGTAGCACAATTGCAGGATTAGAAAATAATTCAATGATAACGCCTAGTCTATACCCTAATCCGGTCTTAAGTGATTTTAATGTAGATGGATTTAAATACTATCAATGGACTTTGAAAAATACTATTGGGCAAATAATAAAATCAGGAAATCATGATAATACCAATATTCAGGAAGTGCAATCTGGTTTTTATTTTTTAGAGATAAAACAAAATGACCAATTAATTAATTATCGAATTATTAAGCAATGAAAAAAGGATTAGTCATAATATGGATTTTGTTATTCCATCAAAATGCTTTTTCGCAAACGCATTTTTCGTTGCAGGATGACTTATTGAAATTAAAGAACACCACGACTGTATTATATCTTGCTGCACATCCTGATGATGAAAACAATTTACTGATTAGTTACCTGGCTAAAGGCAAACATTATCGTACTGTATACTTTTCATTGACTCGTGGTGATGGCGGACAAAATTTAATTGGTACCGAGCAAGGTCCTGAGTTAGGAATGTTACGTTCGCAAGAACTATTAAAAGCTCGAAGTGTTGATGGTGGTGAACAATATTTTAGTCATGCATATGATTTCGGATTTTCTAAATCGGCGCAAGAAACATTTGAGCATTGGGATCAGGGAGCCTTATTAAAAGATTTAATTCTAGCAATTCGTGTTGTTCAACCTGATGTAATTATTTGTCGCTTTCCTTCGGATAAACGTGCAGGTCACGGACATCATATTGTAAGCGCGATGCTTGGTAAAATAGCCTATATGTTGGCAGGTGATGCCAATTATAAAATCTATTCCTATCCAGAATTAAATCTTTTTAAATCGAATGAGCTAGTATCATTAAAACCATGGCAAACACCTGCTTTATTGTGGAATGTATTTGATAAAAACGATTCATTAATCAAACAACCCATTCTAAAACTAGCTATTTCAGGAATTGATTCTTCTAGCGGAAAAACCTTTCAAGAAGTAGCAGCAGAAAGTCGCTCGATGCATAAATGTCAAGGATTTGGTGTTGCTCCTGATTATACTTCCGGTGAGGAATATTTTGAAGTCATAGAAAGAAGAGATTCTACTATCAATATCGATTTAGATCATTTAAAAAATCAGAAATGGTTAAAAGAAAAAAATGGAAAACAAATTATTAAGCTAATTGATGATTTGATTACCAATGAACGTAATTATTCTTTGGAAATCACACTTAATAAATTATTTGCATTACGGAATCAGCTAAAAACGATTGAAGATTACACATTAAGAAATGAGAAGATTAATCAAATAGAGATCATCATTAAAAACTATTCTCAATTACGTATATCGTGTTTCGCAAAAGAAGAGAACTACGCTGTGAATAATAGTATTCCATTTACGCTTTCTGTCTTCAATCCACATCCCTCAACTACTATTCAATTACTTTCAGGTGAAGAATCAATTTCAATTACGCCAAAACAATTTTATACCAAGCAACAAACATCAATCGCATATTTTAACACACAGCCATTTTGGTTGGCAAAGCCAATTCAAAATGATTTAAATGATTTTGAAAATAAAGGTTTAATCCAAGGCATAAATGAAAACAATCCTCAATATGCTTTAAAACTTATATGGAAAACTGATACGATTGATTGGAATATCCCAATCAATTATCAATATGTAAATCCGAAGTCGGGTGAAGAAAAGAGATCATTAATAATTTCTGATGGTGTTTATTCATCGTTCGTGAATAGCACGTTATCTTTTCAAAAAAAGGATCAGCAATCAATCACCATTCAAATTACGAATCCGTTTTCTAAATCTTATGAGTGTCGCATAAGACCAGTTTTCTCAAATATGAGCTATCAAACATTACAAGAAGATACGCTTATTCAATTTTCGAAAAAAGGAGAATCTAAATTCATCACATTCAATATTCTTAAGAAAAGTTATACATCCTTATGTAATTTAACTTTTAATGTGCTTGATAACATTCGAACTTATCCCTTGAATGAACTACGCGAGATTCAATATCCGCATATCGACAAGCAACATTATTTTAAACCAATTGAAATTAAATTATTAAATCCTACCTTAAAAATCGGTACAAAAAGAGTAGCTTATTTGATGGGCAGTGGAGATAAGATTCCAGATGTACTAAAAAATTTAGGTATTGAAGTCGATATTTTTAAGGAAGGTGAATTATCAAAATTAGATGTAAATCAATATAAGGTAATCATTGCTGGCGTTCGCTTATACAATACGAGTAAAGAAATTCAATCGATACATACCAAGCTAAATGAGTTCATATTTAATGGAGGTAAATACATAGTGCAATATAATACGTCTAAGGAAACTGAAATTGGTCCCTACCCTTTTAAAGTTGGAAAGAGTCGCGTGACGGAAGAATATTCTACTGTAACCATCACAGATTCGTTATGTAAAGAATTAAATTATCCGAATAAAATCACAACTACCGATTTTGATAATTGGATTCAAGAGCGAGGTATTTATTTCGTAGAAAATATTGATTCAAATTTTATTACTCCGTTGAAGATGAATGATCGAAAGGAAAACCCACATGCAGGTAGTTTAATTATTGCTGACTATGCCAAAGGTAAATTCATATATACAGGAATATCTTTCTTTCGACAGTTGCCAGCTAACGTAGAGGGAGCCACGAAGTTGTTTCTTAATCTGATAAGCGAATAACATGAAAAAAAAATTATATCATTCCCCATTTAACATTGCTGTACTTGCTGCGGGACTAGGATTCTTCATTGATGCATTCGATTTATTCTTATTCAATGTTTATCGTATTCCTTCACTTAAGGAATTAGGATTAAGTGGACAAGAACTTACGCGACAAGGAGAATTTCTATTATCTATACAGATGTTAGGAATGATGATTGGCGGAGTCTTAAGCGGAGTAATTGCTGATAAGAAAGGAAGAGTTACGGTATTATTCGGATCAATTTTGCTTTATTCGGTGGCAAATATTTTAAACGGATTTGTTCACGACGTTAACACTTATGCGTTAGTTCGCTTCTTTGCGGGTGTGGGCTTAGCTGGAGAGTTAGGTGCCGGGATTACATTAGTAGGCGAAAGTATGAGTATTGAAAAACGCGGTTATGGAACTATACTCGTAGCAACACTCGGAGGATTAGGAGCAGTTACAGCAGGGCTAGCTGGCGACTTTCTACCATGGCGAACAGCTTTTATTGCCGCTGGAATAGTCGGATTTCTTTTATTGCTGATGCGCGTTCAATCGATGGAGACAGGCATCTTTAAAGAGAGTCAATTAAAATCAAAAGTAAAAGGATCATTTTTACTTTTATTCAGTAATCGAAAAAGAGCATTTAAATATTTCGCTTGTATTTTAATGGGAGTTCCAATTTGGTATAGTGTCGGATTATTAATTACACTATCTCCTGAATTAGCGAAGGAACATCAAATCGATTTTTTAAAACTAGGATTATGTTTTATTCTCTTTCAAACTGGAATAACAACCGGCGATTTGAGTAGTGGAATAATTAGTCAATGGATAAAAAGCAGGAAGAAAGTATTACTTCTTTTTATGGGCATTGCTATCGCAGGAACAATATTACATTTTAATCAGCTTTATCAATCCTCCCCTATTTACGTTACTTCCTTTTTAATGGGACTTGGGTGTGGCTATCTTTCGGTATTTGTAACAACAACAGCTGAACATTTCGGGACTAATTTAAGAGTAACAGTCACCGCTACAGTTACTAATTTTATGAGAGGGGCTGTTACCATTTTGATTCCACTAAGAATATTTCTTCAATCACAATTCGATATAAACATCACAGGATCTTTAATTATTACAGGTCTAATTGTTTGGACATTAGCCATTGTATCCGTTATAATTTTACCTGACACATACGGAAAGGACCTCGATTTCGTTGAAGAATAAATAAAAATTATCTTTGTAACACAGAAAACCATATCATGAAAAAATTTCTTTTACTAGGCTTAGCCCTTACTACATTTAATTTATCATTTGCGCAGGAAAATAGCAATGAAGATGTTCTCGATTTAACTCGTAATGCTTTAAAAAGCTGGCAGCATAATGACCCTTCAAAAGATCGTTTTACGGGAGTGTCAACAAATACCGCTTTATCGAAAATTTCAAATCCTAATAACTTTAAAGATATTGTAGTGGCTGTAATGGATGGTGGTACTGATGTAGAGCACGAAGATTTAAAAAATAATTTGTGGATTAATGCTGATGAAATTGCAGGAAACGGAATTGATGATGACAAGAATGGTTACATCGATGATATTTATGGTTGGAATTTTATTGGTGGTAAAAATGGGGATGTTGGTCCTGATAACACAGAAATAACACGTTTATATAAACTTGGAAAAGAAAATTTGCCTGCTCCTTATAACTGGAAAGAAATTAAAAAAGCATATGCAAAAAAATTGAAGGAAAATAAAAAGATGAAAGATTTCATTGACGGTATCAACAATATGTTTGAAGGTGCTGAAAAGCAGGCGAACAAATCAACTTTAACCGCAACTGAATTGCAGAATTACAAAGTAAGTGGTGGAACCTTAAAATTAATCAAGAAAGCAATTGTAGGTGCTTTAGTTCAAGGTGCTAGTTATGACGAAATTAAAAACTCACTTTTAGAAGGTAAGAAGCAAATCGATAATGCTGTAAATTATCATATGAATCCGACATTTGAGTGTAGAAGTATTGTTGGCGATAATTACAGTGACATGAATGAAAAGTTCTACGGAAACAATAGCCTTGCCGGTCCCGATGCATTACACGGAACTCACGTAGCAGGTATTATTGGAGCTGTGAGAAATAATGATTTAGGAATGGATGGTGTTGCTGACCATGTTAAGATTATGGTGGTGCGTGTTGTTCCGGATGGTGATGAGCGTGATAAAGATGTTGCTAACGGAATTCGTTATGCTGTGGATAATGGCGCGAAGATTATTAATATGAGTTTTGGTAAAAGTCATTCTCCAAACAAGTCGATAGTTGATGACGCTGTTCGTTATGCGGAATCAAGAGGAGTTTTAATAATTCATGCTGCTGGAAATGATAATAGCGATAATGATTTAACTCCAAATTATCCTAACGCAAAATACAACAATGGGTCAGTAGCAACAAATTGGATTGAAGTTGGTGCTTCTGATATGTCTGGCAAAGCAGCAGCATTTTCAAATTATGGTAAAACTACTGTGGATTTATTTGCACCAGGTGTTGAGATTTATTCTTGTATGCCAGGAAGTAAATACGGCAACGAAAGCGGAACTAGCATGGCATGTCCAGTAGTTGCAGGTGTTACAGCATTAGTATGGTCTTATTTTCCAAATCTAACAGCTGCGCAGGTACGTGAAGTAATTATTAACTCGGTAGAAGTAGATAACGAAACGACAACTTTACCAGGTAGCTCTAAGAAAATTGTTCCTTTCAATACCTTGAGCAAAACAGGTGGTCGTGTTAACGCTGCCAAAGCAATAGAGAACGCCGTTAAAATGAGTATCAACTAATGAATCAACTTGCATTACCTCCGGCTTTCAAAGCCCGTATGCAAGTACAATTGGGTGATGAAGCAGAATCATTTGAACAATCATTAGCTAGTGAGGCTCCTGTTTCTATACGATACAATCCGCATAAATCTTCTGAGCCACTTATAAATGATTCAGTTGTTTGGTGTCCGAATGCAACTTACTTAAATGAACGGCCAGTATTTACATTAGATCCGCTTTTTCACGCGGGTGCTTACTATGTACAAGAAGCAAGCTCCATGTTTATTGGATTTGCTTTAAAGCAATTAATCGACTTTAATCAAGACTTAATTACTATTGATTTATGTGCTGCACCGGGAGGTAAATCAACTCACATATTGAGTTTATTAAATTCAGAAAGTACCTTGTTTAGTAATGAGCTGATATCTAATCGTAATTCAATTTTAAGAGAAAATATTACCAAATGGGGTTGCGCCAACACGATAGTCACACAGGCTAACGCAACCGACTATGCGCAATCTGGATTATTGGCTGATATTATTTTAGTCGATGCCCCTTGCAGCGGAGAAGGAATGTTCCGAAAGGACAAAAATGCAATATCAGAATGGAGCGAAGAGAATGTAAATAATTGCAGTCTTCGCCAGACAGAAATTGTAGATGCAATAAAAAACTGCTTGAGAGAAGATGGAATTTTAGTTTATTCGACTTGTACTTATAACGAGCAGGAAAATGATGCTATCATCGACCATTTACTTAGTTCGAATGAATTTGAAAAAATTAATCTTAACGATTTACCTGATGGAATTGTAGTAACTAAAAATGGTTATCAATTTTATCCACATAAAATAAAAGGAGAAGGATTTTATTGTTCGATATTGAAGTACATTGGAGAGTCGAAAGCAGATCCTAAATTCAGCAGTATAAAACCTGCAATGAACTACAAGAAATATCTGAATGAGTATTTATCGGATGCCAAGGAATTCATTCCTTATGAACACAAAGGCGAATTGTATGCTTTTCCTACGAATACCTGGTTGAATTTTCAGAAGATAAAAAACAAGATTAATATTCGTCAAGCGGGCTTACATCTAGGAACAATTAAAGGTGATTTACTAATTCCTTCGCATGATGTAGCATTAAGTATTCATTGCAATTCATCTATTAAGCATATCGAGTTATCAAAAGAACAAGCCTTACATTATTTGAAAGGTGAAACCATTCAAGTTGATAGTGATTATAAAGGCTGGTGTTTAGCTACCTATCAGCAGTTACCATTAGGCTGGATGAAATTAATCCAAGGTCGAATGAATAATTACTATCCGAAATCATCCAGAATTAAAATGAATATTTCCGACTATGAAGGATGATGAATTAAAGAAAGCCTATAAGCATCTGAAAAAAGATGTCTTGATGAAGGATGTTTTAAAGTCGACACCTCCCCTCGCCTTTTTGCCCAATAAAAATTTATATCAATCTTTAATACGCGCAATTGTTAGTCAGCAGTTATCTACAAAGGCAGCTGCGACTATTTACGATCGTTTTTTGAATTTATTTCCGAATAAAGATCCAGATGCCAATATTGTTTTACGATTAGATGATGAACATTTAAGAAGCTGTGGATTATCCTATCAAAAGGCTGGTTACTTGAAGAACATTGCTCAGTTTTCCATTACTAACGGTTTGGACTACCGTAAACTTTATCGCAAAACGGATGAAGATTTAATTGCTCATTTAACGCAAATTAAAGGTGTTGGACAATGGACAGTTGAAATGATTCTAATGTTTTCATTAAACCGTCCTGATGTTTTTCCAGTTGATGATTTAGGAATACAAAATGCGATGAAGAAGTTATATGGTTTAGATGGGAAAGGCAAACAATTACACCAGCAGATGATTGAAGTTGCCGAACAATGGCGTCCGTATAGAACCATCGCCTGCCGGCATCTATGGAAATGGAAAGATGATAACGCATAAGGTATGAAGTGGATTACCATTGGGGACATACATGGCCGTGATAACTGGAAGTCGATTGATATTGCCCAATACGACAAAGTCATTTTCATGGGCGATTATGTCGATGGTCGTGAGGAGCTCGATGAACTTAAAAATCTGGAAGAGATTATTGATTTAAAACTGAACCATCCTAACAAAGTGGTTTTATTAGTTGGTAATCATGATTTACAATACCATTGGCATTCGTCTAAAAGATTACGAATTTACAAAGAGAAATATGCATTAGACTACCAACGACTTTTCAAGCAATATGAAGAACACTTTCAACTTTCTTATTTTGCCTTTGAGCATCTGTGGGTACACGCGGGTATTACAATAAGGTGGTTACAGTTCATGCAAATGTTTGGACATGATTTCTCAGACTACAACACCAGAGGATTGTCGCAGCATTTAAACCATTTATTTGAGCAAGGTTGTAAAGAACTTTATAGCGTTGGTAAAGCAAGAGGTGGACTAGATGTAGGTGGTCCGTTTTGGGCAGATATAAGCGAATTGAAAGTATCAGCTGCCCCTTTTTATCAGGTAGTAGGACATAATAAAATCGAACAGCCTACGCACTTCGAGACAGAGCGAGGAGGTTTTCGGATGGCCGATTGCCTGACTCACTGTAATCAGTTTTGGGTTTATCAGCCAATGGAGCTTTCATGGAGAAAAGAGATCATAGCCATAGGTAAATAATAAGGGAATAAACCTTACCTTTGCGCCATATTAACCAAGCGATAGCCTTTTTGATGACCTCTAAAAATCTGTCGTACAAAATTTTAACAAAATGCAAATAGGACAGCAAAAAGTGGTATCCGTTACCTATCGCCTGCAAAGCAGCTTAAACGGAGTAGATTTCGAATTAGTAGAAGAAACAGGAACAGAGTTTCCATTAGTGTTTTTATTCGGTTCAGGACAATTAATCCCTGATTTCGAAAACAATTTAAGTGGTAAGATGACGGGTGATGAGTTTTCATTCGTTATAGCTTCTGAAAACGCTTACGGTCCAGTTGACGATGAAGCATTAGTACGTGTTGGCATGGACATGTTTAAAGTGGATGGAGTTGTTGATATGGAAATTTTACGCGTTGGTAACGTTATCCCGTTATTAGACAGAGATGGTAACCAATTAGCGGCTAAGATTCTTTCTATCGATGAAGATACAGTGTTATTAGACTTTAATCATCCTTTAGCAGGACATACGCTACAATTCGATGGAAAAGTAGTAGAAGTACGTGAAGCATCCGAAGAAGAATTAGCTCACGGTCATGCGCACACACCAGGAATGCACGATCACGATCACTAAGATCAAACAGGTTAAAATACAAAACCGTGTAGCTAAGTGTTACACGGTTTTTTTGTGAGCAATAAATTCTAAACTTAATTTTTAAAAACAAATCGTACCTCTTTCATTCTTATTAATTGGTCCTTTTCTTTTTTCAAACTTGACTTATGAAAATCATCCATCTTAGGATTTATTTTTTCGATTGAATCAATTAACGATAAAGCCTCATCAACAGAATCAAATAGTTTATTATTAAAAATGAAAATGCCGGAAGCCTCACAGATAGAATCCATTTTATTCATCTTTTCAGCGGCCCCATACACATTCTGTGTATAGAGTTCATAATCCATATAAAAATCATCTGTGGCATTAAAATCCTTTTTCTTACTCATACGGTCCATATTATTTAGTTCCACCAAACTTGATTGGATATTTGATGCTAAACTATCACATAAAAAATACAGACTATCATGAAGCTGTTTGTCAACCATAACGGTTTTCAAAGAGTCTTGCTTTATTAATACTGTTTCATGTTTTTTTACTTTGTTATTATCACAGCTTAGAATGAAAATAGCTATTAAAAATAGGTAAATTGAATATGGTTTATTCATAAATCTAGTTTTAGAGAATGACTGGCAGTTACAATAACGAAAATAGACAGCCATTATTATTTATGCTTCCATCCTAATTTCTTATACTAATCAAAACACCAAATCTTTTCTTGTCAACTATCATTAATCGAATATAATATGCCTGTTTAATTCAGCTGGCGTTTTCCAATTAATATTGTATTTTTCTTTAAGGATTCTTTTTTTTAATCCCCAAAAACGATGACAATATCCATAGCTTCTATTGATTTTTTTCTCTTCTAAAATTTGAAATGCTTCCTCACCAGCTTTATCAATGATGCGTTTATAATAAGGGATGTATTCTTTCCAATCTTTTCTTTCTATTCTTGATATTTTCCATATTAACCAAAGAATAAAAAGAGTTGCAGAAATAAAAAATAATATTTTCATATGAAGGTATATTTTAATTGTTTTAAAATTATAAAAAGAATGAATAATTCAAATTAGTTTATTTTACATTTTGAAAATTCATTGAGGTTGGGTTAGATTATTTTATTACTCCCACCATCACCCCAAATCTCCCATCCTGGCTTATCCAGTTTTGTTCAGGTAAATAAGTTTTGGAGATAGCTCCATCAAAATAAAGAGCGTTCTTACAACCAAGATCAAGAAAGTACTTGGCAAAATCGTAAAATGTTATTTCCTTCTTCGAAATTGCAAAGATTACCTTTCCATCAGGTAAAATTCCTACTCCATTACGTACATACAACGACTTCGAATTTTCAAAGACTTCATGCATTTTACCATTAATGATTAGCATTGGTCCTGATTGCGTAGCGTATTTTATATCACTGTTATTACTAAACTCACTCGATTGACAAACACCTGCAACATTATTATTCGCAATATAAAATACACCATTCGGCTTCCAATTAAAATTTCCTTTGCCGTCAGAGTTATTCATTTTATGTATGATCTTTCCTTCTTGTATCAGCAATCCAACTGGTCCATATTCAGGTGTAAACATTCCTGCATTCGCAGCAAATAAAAGTGCTTTGTTCTTACTCTTTAAATGTGTTTTTAATTGATTAAATGAGCCAATAATTTTTCCGTTATCATCCTTCCAAAACAAACGAACATCTTGTTTTTTAGGATCGACAGTGTATGATAAAATATCTTTTTCTAATTCATATGTTTTGTTTGCCTTTGCTCCAAAGAATAAAATAACCATTAATAAGATTAAGCTTCCAATTATACTTTTAATTTTCATGATTACAGTTTTTTTTAAGAAACGCTGAAAAATATAAAATATTTAAGAATTGTTATTTGATTTTCATAATTACAAGAATTTCGTTTTTTATCTACATACCAAATAAAAAACCGCCTAGCTTTCACTAGACGGTTTTTTATGAGATAGAATTTAATTCTATTGATATTTTTCGAATTTATTTAAACAGTTTTGCTTAAATAATTCTATGAAACAAGAACTATTTAAATTTACCTTTTTTAATGATTAATCCTGGCAATTTTTATTAATTACTATACGCTGATTATGGAAAATATTTGTTCATTAACATATAATCAATACTACCTGTTTGTGAATGACAATTGATACACGAATTCCCTTTTTCAGAAGCAGGCGAAGCAACTGTTCCATCTGCATTTACATAACCCCAGATCCAACCTTTTGCATCTGTTTCAGCTCTTCCTGATTTCTTATAGAGAATTGCATATCGACTTAATGTTGACGAATTTGAATAAAGCTCTTTCACAATTAAAGACCCTTCAGGAAAGGTGACACCTGGAAGAATTATTCCATTGGAATCGAGTTTAGTTGCAGCTGTAGAATTATACCTCGTCCTTAAATACGGAAATGAATGTCCTGTTCCTGAGCTTTTATTTAATAATGCACTTGATTTTTTATACCAAACAAAACCATTCGTACTTCTTGCCATATCTAAAAGTTCCTTATCTATACCTTCTGCTTTATCATCCTTTTTGCATGAATTAATTGTTAATGATATTGTTAAAAAAGCTAAAATTATTTTTGACAAAAATCTATTTTTCATATTTTGCAATTATTTTATTTCAAATATACTAAGAATCAAACAAGGATTTTATTGATTATTTTAAAGCTGTCTAATTAATGTCATAATACACTTTATTTAGGATAAGATTTATAAACAATAAAAAAACCGCCTAGCTTTCACTATGCGGTTTATCAAATTAATTTAATTAATTATTTAGATTTACTACAAGCAGTTGATTGCAAATTAAACAATCCTGATTTTTTAATAGCTCCGAATCCGCCTTGCACATCAATTAAATTCTGATAGCCTCTTGCTCTTAAAATAGACACAAAAATCATCGAACGATACCCTCCAGCACAATGAATATAAACAGGTTTATCTTTAGGAACAGATGCCATTTGCTCGTTAATAAAATCTAACGGAACATTCTCTACATCTACAATATGCTCCGAATTATATTCGCCTGGCTTACGAACATCAACCACTGTATTACCCTCCGCCATCTTAACAGCTGTTTCTTCCACCGTAACAGATGTAATCGTGTCTAATTCCTTACCTGCATTTTTCCAAGCATCAATTCCACCCTCTAAAAATCCTATCGCATGATCGTATCCAACACGTGCTAAACGTGTAATTACTTCTTGCTCACGACCAGCATCAGCAACTACTAATATCTTCTGATCAATATCGGTAATTAATGCACCTACCCATGGAGCAAAGCCACCATCAATTCCAATAAAAATAGAATTAGGGATAAATCCTTTTGCAAAATCTTGCGCTGCACGTGTATCTAAAATTAATGCGTCTGTTTCATTTGCTGCTGCTTCAAAAGCTGCCGGACTTAAAGCCGTAGTTCCGCGTTTGATAACATCGGTAATGCTATCATACCCCATTTTATTCATCTTCACATTTAAAGGGAAATATCCCGGAGGAGGCATTAAACCGTCTGTTACTTCTTTAATGAACTCTTCCTTCGTCATATCTGCGCGTAAAGCATAGTTCGTAGCTTTTTGGTGCTCCAATGTATCAAAGGTTTCTTTGCTCATATTCTTTCCGCAAGCTGAACCCGCACCGTGTGCAGGATAAACAATAACATCATCAGGTAATGTCATTAATTTAGTTCGTAAAGAATCAAATAAAAATCCAGCTAAATCATCTTGTGTAATATCACTTTTCTGAGCTAAATCTGGACGACCAACATCTCCAATGAATAATGTATCACCTGTAAAAACAGCTTTCTTAGTTCCATCTTTATCCGTCAATAAATAACAAGAAGACTCCATCGTATGTCCGGGAGTATGCAAAACAGTAATAGTCACATCTCCTAACTTAAACACTTGTCCATCGGTTGCAATAGTACATTCAAAGCTTGGTGCTGCATTAGGCCCAAAAACAATCGATGCCCCTGAGGCCTTTGCTAAATCCAAATGACCAGAAACGAAATCAGCATGAAAATGCGTTTCAAAAACATATTTTATTTGGGCATTGTCCTTCGCTGCTCTATCTAAATAAGGTTGTATCTCGCGCAGGGGATCAATCACTGCTACCTCTCCATTCGACTCAATATAATAAGCTCCTTGTGCTAAACAGCCTGTGTAGATTTGCTCTATTTTCATTGTAAAAATATTTTTAAAATTATGAGGCAAATTTAAGGAATTGAATGGGATTTTTAGAAATGATTTTTGATTTGTTTTGGATTGAGGAAAGTCAATTTGATAATTTGTCCCGATAGCTATCGGGATTGGCGATTTGAAGATTTGATAATTTGAAAATAAAGAAAGAATAAGTCGGTATTAAATAAAAGTAGTTTAAATTAAAAGATAGTTACTTTACTTAAAATTGGCCACTTATCATAGAATTTTACATGTTTAAACAATCAAAAAAAATAAAAATTAGTTTTACACACAAAATTGTTGAATAACTCGTTCATAAGAATGGAATCAGCAATAGTCTCCTTGGTATTTTTACTCTCTACAAAATTTTATTATGGCAGGAAGTGGCAATGTTATTAAACCGAAGAAACCAGAACCAGAACTGGAAGTAGAAGAAATTACCGAAGAAGAAGTTGCGCCCTTACGAGAGAGAAAACAAAAGGTAAAGAAAGAGAAACCCGCTCCTGTAAATGAGCCTGGTCCGATAACTAATTTACTTCGTGATGAGCGAACTTTTAAAATCAGTGGAATGTTACTGATTGTTATTTCGGTTTTTCTATTGATTGCATTTACTTCTTATTTCTTCACATGGAAAAACGATCAGAATTTAGTTAGTGGTTCTAAATTGGATTTAATCTTTTACAAGGGAAATAAAGTCGATAACTGGCTTGGAAAATTTGGTGCTATTATCTCACATCAGTTTATGTACATGTGGTTTGGAATCGCTGCTTACACTTTTGTGATTCTTAGTTTCATTCCTGGATTTAAAATATTATTTGGCATTGAACTTTTACCTTTCAAAAAGACTTTGCGTTATAGCTTTTTCAGTTTGTTATTCATTCCTGCTTTCTGTTCTTATATTGCCTGGAACAATGCGAACTTGCAATTTTTAGGAGGCGGATTAGGTGCTACCATCAATGAAGCATTAGAGTTATCATTAGGTAAAGTAGGTGCTGGTCTTGTATTACTTTTTGTTGGACTTGCATACGCAGTAGCTATATTTAACTTTGCATTTAAACTTCCTTCGTTCTTAGAAAAGTCATCAGAAGATATTGAGCCTGCCATTATACCTGAACCTGTTTCAGTAGTTGCTGCAGCTCCTGTTGCATCAGGAAATCAAATCAAGAATGAACCAAAGCCCGAGATTATTGATGAAACGCTTGATACAGTTTTTCAAACGGAAATGCAGGAAGATGATTTAGGAGATAATTTTCAAGATGATGAGCAAATCGAATTAGAACCAATCGTAGAGGTAAAACAACCGACTACTACTGATCCGCTTGCTTTAGAAATTGCACCCGTATCACAAGAAGATGCAAGTGATCCTGCTGAAGGAGTTCATGTAGTTTCTGATGAAGAGACCAGTTTGGTAGAACAATTAGGGGAATATGATCCAACTCTCGACTTAAGCAGTTATCAATATCCTACGCTCGATTTATTAGAGAATTATACTTCGAACAGAGTACAAATGTCGAAGGAAGAATTAATGGCCGAGCTCGAAGCGAATAAAAAACGTATTATCGAAACTCTTGGTCATTACGATATTGAAATTGAACGTATCAAAGCTACAGTTGGACCTACAGTTACACTTTTTGAAATTGTTCCGAAAGCAGGTATTCGTATTTCGAAAATTAAAAATCTTGAAGATGATATCGCACTTAGTTTAGCAGCCTTAGGTATTCGTATCATCGCCCCTATTCCAGGTAAAGGAACGATTGGTATCGAAGTGCCGAACCAAAATCCAGATGTAGTAAGTATGCGTTCAGTGATGGCTTCTGAGAAGTTCCAGAATACTGATTACGACTTACCAATTGCTTTAGGTAAAACTATCTCTAATGAAATTTTTATTGCAGATTTAGCAAAGATGCCACACTTGTTAATGGCAGGTGCTACTGGTCAAGGTAAGTCTGTTGGATTAAATGCTATTCTTGTTTCCTTACTTTATAAAAAACATCCAGCGCAAGTTAAGTTTGTATTAGTCGATCCGAAGAAAGTAGAGTTAACATTATTCAAAACTATCGAGCGACATTTCCTTGCGAAGCTTCCTGGTGATGGAGATGCAATTATCACCGACACAAAATTAGTAGTGAATACTGTCAACTCACTTTGCGTTGAAATGGATAACCGTTATGAGTTATTGAAAGAAGCGCAGGTAAGAAATATCAAGGAATACAATAAGAAATTTATTGAGCGTAAATTAAATCCGAATAAAGGCCATCGTTTCTTACCATACATCGTTTTAGTTGTCGATGAGTTTGCAGATTTGATCATGACTGCTGGTAAAGAAATTGAAACGCCTATTGCTCGTTTAGCTCAGTTAGCGCGTGCAATTGGTATTCACTTAATTATTGCTACGCAACGTCCATCAGTAAATATTATCACGGGTACTATTAAAGCTAACTTCCCTGCTCGTTTAGCATTTAAAGTAACTTCTAAAATCGATTCGAGAACCATTTTAGATACAGGAGGTGCTGATCAATTAATTGGTCGTGGGGATATGCTTTTAAGCAACGGATCTGATTTAATTCGTGTGCAATGTGCTTTCGTGGATACGCCTGAAGTAGATTCTATCACCAGCTTTATTGGAAACCAAAGAGGCTATCCAAATCCATATATCCTTCCTGAATATTCAACAGATGAAGGTGATAGTGGCGGTGGTCGTGATATGGGTGGCGATGATTTAGACTCAATGTTTGAAGAAGCAGCACGTATGGTTGTTCAGTTCCAGCAAGGGTCAGCTTCCCTTTTACAGCGTCGTTTGAAGCTTGGATATAATCGTGCTGGTCGTTTAGTAGATCAGTTAGAAGCAGCAGGTATTATTGGACCATTTGAAGGAAGTAAAGCTCGTGAAGTACGTGTGAAAGACCTTCACCACCTTGAAGAAATCCTGAAAAACATCCGCGGTTAATTAAATGTCCTCTTAGGATATACGTAAAATAGTATCTTTGCGTTCTCATTTGAAAAAAGGACTATGAAAAAGTTGTTGCTTATCGTGGTGACATTAGGTTTGATAGCCAGTCAGTTAATGGCTCAAACGGATCCTAAGGCACAGGAAATCTTAAAAGGCGTAAGTGCTAAATACAAGTCGTGTAAAACACTATCGGCAAGTTTTAAACTTAATATTTTAGATCAAAAATCGAAGAAAACAACTGCACAAAGTGGTACAGTTGCTTTAAAAGGCACCGCTTATAATTTTGCGATGAATGGTCAGACGGTTATGTGCGATGGGAAAACAACCTGGACGTACATGAAAGAATCGAATGAGGTTCAGATTAGCGATAATAAGCCTTCTGCAGATGCAATCTCCCCTACTACTATTTTTACAATGTATGAGAAAGGGTTTAAATCAAAATTTTTGGCTGATAAAACGGTTGCTGGCAAGGCTGTTCAATTAATTGAGTTGACTCCTGATGATAACAAGAAGAACTATTTTAAAATTCAACTGACAATTGATAAAGCTGGTAAGTATGTAAATGAAGCCAAAGTGTTTGATAAAAACGGAAATATTTACACGTATTCAATTGTAAAGTTTACTCCAAATGCTGCAGTTACAGATGATTTATTTTCATTCAACAAATCAAAATATCCAGGTGTTGAAATTGTCGACTTAAGATAAAAAGCAAAACGATTTAAAATAAAAATCCCCGATGATATTCGTCGGGGATTTTTTCGTTATGAGCATTTTAAAGAACTAGCGAATTAAATAAACTTGTCCAACTTTCTCGTGGAATTTACCCCACACATCTTGCACTTTTACCTGATACACATATACTCCATCTTGTGCTTTGTTAGACTCTCCAACAATACTTCCATCCCAATCTTTGTTGTTTCTACCTTCACTGAAGAAGATCTGATCTCCCCAGCGATTGAAGATTGACAACTTCACATCAACGATGCTGATACCTTTCACATTGAAGCCATCATTAACACCATCTTCATTCGGACTAAACGCATTCGGGATCCACCATTCAAACTCAGGCAATACGCGCACAGGATGTTGAACTGTATCACGACAACCGTATGAGTTAACAACATATAATGTTACCATGTATGTACCTGTATCAGCGTAAACATGATTCGGTTCAAACTGACTTGATGGTGAACTTCCATCTCCGAATGTCCATTGGTATGCTAATCCACCTGACGTGTAATTATTGAAATTAAATACAGGTTGAAGTATTGATGCTTCTGTTGGATCAGGTTCGAACGCGGCAACTGGTGCAGGATAAACTGTTACAATATTTGGAACTGTAATCGAAGCTTCACAACCGTTATTACTTGTTACTGTCAATGTCACGTTGTATGTACCGCTTGATGCATATGTATGCGAAGGATTTTGTAACGTTGATGATTGTCCGTCACCGAAATCCCAGAACCATGCGATTACACTTCCTTGAGCGATATAAGATGAATCAGTAAAGTTTACTACTAATGGTCCGCAACCTGCTGCTGAAATATGCAAGAAGTTTGGAACTGGTAATGGGAAGATTGTTACTGTGTGCGTAATTGTATCTGCACATCCTTCATTACTTGTTGCAATCATTGTTACCGTGTAAGTTCCTGGTTGTAGATAAGTGTATGTAGGATTTGTTGAAGTAGATGTTCCGAAGCCATCACCGAAATCCCAGAAGTATCCTGAAATAGTTCCTGATGATATAGTAGATGTATTCGTGAATTGTGTAGTACTATTAGCACATGCATCTTCAGGAGTAAATCCTGCAACTGGCAATGGATTAACAATCACATTTACGGTGCTGCTTGCACGACATCCATTAGCATTCGTAGTGGTTAATGTTACCGAATGTGTTCCTGCTGTAGCATAAGATATTGTTGCATTAGCATCGGTACTGATAGTGCCATTACCAAAGTCCCACTCCCATGTTGTGATCGTATTGTTCGGACCACTTGCTGTATCCATTAATGAAATACTGTTGTTTACACAACCTGTTCCTGAAACTGGAGAAGGTGTTGGTAATCCATATACTTCAATTGAATCGATGATGGATGATTTACAACCATGGTTGGATGTAGTTTCTAAAGAGATCGTATAAATACCAGGTGCGTTGTAGAAGTGTGAAGGATTTTGTGCTGTTGCATTTGTTCCATCACCTAATGTCCATGACCAACCTGTGATTGTTCCGTCGCTTACTGTTGATGCATCCATGAATAATGTTGGGCTATTCATACATACGTTACCAGAAACGAAGTTTGTAGCTGGGTGATCATAAACATCAACCATTTGCATGATAGTGTTTGAACATCCGAAAGGAGTTGTTACCGTTAATAGAACAGGATAACTACCTGCAGTAGCATAAGGATGCACAGGCGTTCCAATTGAACTTGTTCCACCATCACCGAAGTTCCATGAGTAGGTAAACGGACTACCACCTAACACTTGTGATTGATCGAAGAAGCTTGTTGTATCACCAAGACATACATTACCAGCTGCAAAGTTGGCTACCGGGACTGGATATACGCTGATTGTCTTTTCTAAAGTATCCTTACAACCAGATGCAGATGTTACCACTAATGAAACATTGTAGTTTCCTGGAGTTGCATAAGTATGTGATGGAGCATTTCCATTAGCTGTATTTCCATCACCTAATGTCCATGACCAAGAACTAATAGCACCATTTGCGATTGAAGATAAATCTGTAAAGTTTGTTGCAGCGCCTTCACAGCTTGATGTACTTGAGAAATCAGCAAGAGGCATATCATAGATAGTTGTTGTTGCAGAAGCTACTCCAACACATCCTTTATCAGATGTTGCAATTAAGTTTACACTGTATGTACCAGCCTGTAAGTATTGATGAGAATCATTTTGATTATTACTTCCAGTTCCATCACCAAAGTTCCAGTAGTATCCTGAAATTGTTCCTGATGAAATGGTTGAATTATCAGCAAATGAAACTGGTAATCCGTCACAAACATTACCTGCTAATATAGCTGCAGCTGGACGAGCATTTACCGTTACATCCTTTGTGTATGTTCTTTCACAAGCCTGATCAGAACCAACGGTTAATGTTACCTGATATGTTCCAGGTTGTGCATACATGTGCTTAGGATTAAGATCTGTTGATGTTGCTCCATCACCAAAATCCCAGTTGATATCACTTAATATTCCATTAGGAACATAAGAAGCATTTACAAATGTTGTTGAGTCACCTTCACAAACATCGTTTGCAGAGAAGGAAGCAACAGGATTTGGATTTACATTCAATGAATGAACTAACGTATCCTTACATCCGAAAGCAGATTGAACAACTAATGTTGCAATATAATTACCTGCTGCTGCATAAGTATGCGTAGGTGCATTACCTGTTCCCGTACTACCATCACCAAAGTTCCAATAGTATGTTGAGATAACTCCTGATGGAATCGATGACTGATTTGCAAACACGGTAGGATTTCCTTCGCAAACTGAATTTTCAGAGAATTGTGCTGTTGGTACTGGATAGATTGTTACATTTTGTGTAGCTGAATCAACACAACCTGCACCAGATGTTACCACCAAATTCACAGGATATGTTCCTGCTGTTGGGAATGTATAATTGAAGAATTGTGTATTTGCTAAAATTCCTCCAGGTAATGTCCAGTTCCATGACATAATACTTCCTGCCGAAACGATTGAACCATCAACTAACGTTGTTGTCTGTCCTAAGCATGCATTTGATGTTGCAAAGTTTGCTGTTGGCTTCGGATGAATAGTTACATTATTTACAAATGAACCTGTACAACCACTCGCATCTGTAATCGTAACTGAATAAGCTCCAGTGGTATTTACATTAATTGTTTGTGATGTTGCACCTGTACTCCATAAATAACTTACTCCTGTATTTCCTGCATCAAGTGTAATGTTTGCACCCTGACAAGCAATAGCATTTACAGCGTTGTTAGAAAGATTGCTTCCACTTTCAATCACTGTTGAAGCAGCTGTTCCTTGACATCCAGCAGCATTGGTAACTACTACTTGATATACACCTGGAGAAGAAACAACAATCGATTGAGTTGTTTCACCTGTAGGTGACCAATCGTATGTCATACCCGGATTACCTGCATCCAATACAGTACTAAATCCAGTACAGAAGAATGCATTCGCTAATGTAACTGCAGGTTTTGCAACCAGGGTAACATTAACCGTATCTTTATTTGTACAACCTGCAGCTGAAGTAACGGTTACTATGTACGAAGAATTAACTGTAGGATTAACATACACAGTTGATGCAGTTGCACCATTGTGTTGCCAGTAATAAGTTGATCCTCCAGAAGCACTAAGGGTTGCTGTTACACCTTCACAAATTGTTTGGTCAGGACCAGCATTAGCAATAGGCAAAGCATTCACATTTACCTTTACTGTATCATTTGCAGTACATCCATTTGAAGATGTTACTGTCACAATATAATTTGTTGTTGCTGCAGGATTAACAGAAACTGTTGCTCCTGTTAAATTGCCTGGTGTCCATGCATAGGTACCACCGCCTGTAGCAGTAAGATTTACATTACCACCAATACAAAGGTTTTTGTCAGCACCAGCATTAGCAGTTGGTACAGCCATTACCGTTACACGAGCACTATCACGAGCAGTACAACCAGCTGCATTTGTTACCGTAACATAATACATCGTGTTTGATGTAGGAGATACAGTAATACTTGCATTAGTTGATCCGCCAGGTGACCATTGGTAAGATGAGCCTCCTGTTGCTGTTAATGTTGTTGAAGTACCGCGGCAAATATTAGCATTACTTCCTGCATCTGCATTTGGTAATGAATTAATCGTAACAGTACCTCTTAACGTATCTGTACATCCGTGAGATGTAGTTGCAATTAATGAAACGGTATATGTTCCTGCTGTTGGATAATTAGAAGACGGATTTGCTGCAGTTGAAGTTTGTCCGTTTCCGAAATTCCATAACCATGAATTGATTGCTCCGTTTGTAGTTGTACTTGAATTAGTAAATGAAACTGTAGAACCAGCGCAAGCAGATGTTACTGTTGGAGCAAATGCTACTTGTGGCTGAGGGAATACTACTACCTGATTCATGATTGAATCTAAACATCCACCTGCAGTACCTACTGTTAAAGTAACATTGTAAGTTCCTGGAGTCGCATATGTATGTGAAGGATGTTGATTTGAAGATGAAGTTCCATCACCAAAATTCCAAGACCAGTAATTAACCACTCCCATTCCTGTTGTTGAGTTATCATGGAATGTTACAGCTTGTCCTTCGCAGGCATTTACATGCGAGAATAAAGCAACAGGTAAAGGATAAACATTCACTGTATCATTTAATGATGCTGTACATCCTGCACTCGTAGTTAATGTTAATGATATTGGATATGTTCCTGAAGTTAAATAATAGTGTAAAGGATTTTGTTGGTAAGAAACGTTACCATCTCCTAAATCCCACGACCATGAATTGATGGTATCACCATTCACTGAAGATACGTCTGTAAATTGAACTGGCGTATTGATACAAACATCATAAGGTGTGAAGTTTGGAACTGGAAGTGGATGAACATTTAATGTATGCATTACCGTACCACTACATCCATTTGCATCTGTAATTGTTACTGTGTAAACACCAGATGTTGTTGCTGTAATACTTGATGCAGTTGATCCGTTGCTCCATAAATAAGAGCTTCCAGTGTAGCCTGCAGAAATTGTAGCCGACTCTCCCTGACAAATTGAAATTGCAGTATTGTTACTGATTGTTTGTCCACCAACCGTAACTTGTGTTGAGGCTGTAGCAGTACAACCAAACTGATTAGTTACAGTTACTGTATAAATTCCTTGATTATTTACTGAAATTGTTTGCGATGTTGCACCGTTACTCCATAACCAAGATGTACCTGTACCTGCATCAAGCGTAGCATTAACACCTGAACAAATAAATACTGCAGGTTGTAGATTGATTACTGGATTAGGACGAACAGTTACGTTTACGAATCCTGTACCTTGACATCCGTTAGCATCCACTACATTCACTGCGTAAGATGTTGATGATCCAGGAGTAACAGTAATTGTTGAAGATGTACTTCCTGATGGATTCCAAAAATAAGTAACTCCGCCACTAGCAGTAAGTGTTGCTGATTGTCCTGCACAAATTGTTTGATCAGGGCTCACTGTTGGAACTGGTAATTGATTTACAATGATTCTAACGGTATCTCTAGCCGTACATCCATTAGCATCTGTAACAACTACAACATAGTTTGTGGTATTTGAAGGTGATACACTTACTGGATTACCTGATAAACCACCTGGTGTCCAAGAATAAGAAACGCCACCTGTTGCTGATAAGTTTACACTGCTACCTATACAAACTGTTTGATTAGGTCCAGCATTAGCAACTGGAGGCAAATTGATAAATACAGGTTGTACGATTGTATCAAAACATCCGAAACTATTCATTGCTATTAAGGATACATTATAAGTACCACTTGATGTGTAGCTATGTGTTGGATTGGTAGCGGTGGAAGTTGCTGTTCCATCACCAAAGTTCCAAGTATATGATGTAGCATTACCTGTTGACGTATTGGTAAATGTTATTGGTGTATTTAAACAATTACTTCCTGTATGAGTAAAGTTAGCTACCGGTTGTGGGTGTACGACAAATGGTTTTGTTAACGTGTCGCCACAGCCTAAACTATCTAATACAATTAATGTAGCTGAATAATTACCTGCTGAGCCAACAATTAATGTTGGATTTGAACTTCCTGAAGTGGATCCATTACTAAATGACCAGCTATAAGTTAATCCTGAAGGACTACTTGTATTGATGAAATTAATTCCGCTTCCAACGCAAGCAGTATCTACTGTGAAAGCAGGAACTGGAATTGGAACGATAGTCACAGGTTGTACAATTGTATCTGTACAGCCATAGATATTTTCAATAATTAATGAAACATTGTAAGTGCCAGCATTTGCATACGTATGTGTTGGATTTTGCAAACCTGAAGTTGTACCATCACCAAAGTTCCATTGCCATGTGTTGATACCACCTTGCGTTGTACTCTGATCAGTAAAGCTAACTGTTGAACCTGCACATGCACCTGCCCAAGTAAAATCAGCTGTAGGTTCAAATGCACTAATTACATTTACTGTATCTGTTGATGAACATGTACCATCAGATACAGTTACAACATAAGTACCTACTGGAACTGTTTGCGTAGGATTAGTAAATCCGTTGCTCCATAAATAAGTATAAGGACCATTTCCACCAGTTGCACTAGCTGTTACTGTTGCTAAATCGCTACAAGCAATGTATTGATCAGGACCAGCATCGACAATGATACCAGTAACCGTAATACAATATGAATAAGTTTGAGATCCGATATACGGACAAGCATCATCTCCTACTCTTAATGTAAAGCAATGTGGGGTGTTGCTTATATCTGCTTGTGTAGGCGTCCAGCAGAAAGTACCTGTAGGATGAGCAGCAGTAGTTGTGGTAAATGTTGTATTAGGAATTGCGTTGTTATAAAAAATTGAAAGATTCTGACCCGCGTTTAGATCGTTAGAAAATACATCAAAACAAATTGGTGTATTCGCACAAACGGTCATATCAAAATCGTTAGTACCATTAATACCAGTAAGATCAGGAAGGTCGTTTGAACAGTTAAGCACTGTAACTTGAATATCACGAACCACTGAACCGATTAAAACACCATTGCGATATTCTTTTACTAAAACAGCCATTACAGTAACTTGTAATTGAGTAGGAGTAAAACAAACGTCGCCAGTGGCAGTGTTAAATTGCATTGCAGGACTAGAAGCTAAAGGATTTGCTGCGTTATAAGGAGCCGTGTACGCAACAGCAGCAGTAGCTGTTTGTTGAGGATTTACTAATGAATAAACTAATGAATCACCATCAGCATCGACAGCACCATGATTAAAGCATAATTGTTGACCCAGGCAGGCGAACGGAACCGGCTTATTTGAGAAAGTTGGTGAACTGTTACATGTAGATGCAACGTTGTTCAAGTTTGCATAAATGTAAAATGTGTTTGAACCAGGATTGGTAATAGTTGTAATGGCAGCATTACGACAGCATAGTGAGTAAGAAAATTGCCAGTCGACACATTGCATAGGAAGTGTAACGATTCCCTCGTACACCCATTCCTGAATTCCTGTAAATGTTCCACCATTACAAGTTGTGGTGGCTGTAGGACATAAATAAGTAACCTGTTGACCAGTACCCGGAATTGGGTACGCAGTAACTCCAAGCGCTTGATTACAGCTCGCCGATCTTACATTAATGTAAATGTTAGCTGGCGCTGGAATTCCAATACAATCGCGATAAAAAGATAAACGTACTTTATACGTATTACCTCCGAGGCATTGATAAGTTAGATCAGCTCCCATCGCATGACTAGCCACTGCCTGATGGCTAAAGGTCGTGCCCACAAGGATTAGAAGTGAGGTGATCCAGATTTGTAGTTTTTGGCTCATAACAAAGGCTTTTTCGTAAATGAGCTTCCTTTAGTTACATATTCGATACAATAGTCTCAAACTATTTCACGCAAAATCTTTCAAAATAAAAATGAGTAGAAACACCCAATTTTAAGAGTGAATTTGTTAAATAAAAACTGTAAGATTTTCCGCGTTTTTTTAGACTCTCAAAATAAGCTTTACCTCTCAAAACGATAGCTGAGCCGGCAAAAAGTGAAGCTGAAACAGCATTTATAAGTGTAAGGTTTTTTTATTTTTTAGTGGTTTTGGAATATCATTTTCAACATTTCCAATCATCGAATTGGTATGAAAAAAGGCCAAAAACGACACATTTTTTGAAAAACCTTACATTTTTTCTTGTAAGGAATTTTTAAAAGGGAAACCTATCAAGCAATAATTCCCAATTTATAAAGCTCCAAAAACCAAACTGTAAAATCGGAAGGGCTTGTCTTCACCCATTGCGAAAGTTCCGCTGTATTTATCCAACGATAATCATGAACTTCATCTTGGTTTATCAGAGGAGAATCATTGGTTACCCCCTTTAAAACGTAATCCAGTTCATGCTCCGTTAAGCCGTTATCAAATTCAGCTTTATAAATAAAGTAAGTTAAAACTGTTAAATCCGTTTGCATTCCCATTTCTTCGGATAAACGACGATTGGCAGCCTCAACAACAGTTTCTCCATTTCTGGGGTGACTACAACAGGCATTGGTCCATAGTCCTGGCGAATGGTATTTCGATAAAGCCCTTTGTTGCAAAAGCATTTCTCCGTTGGAATTAAATATCAAAATTGAAAAGGCGCGATGAAGCAACCCTTTTTCATGGGCCTCCATTTTTTCCATCAATCCGATGGGCTCATCTTGCTCGTTAACGAGAATCACCATTTCTTTTTCCATAGCATCAAAACACTTTAATCAATAAAAAGATTTTAGAAAATCAGAATAAATTTTATTGAATTAAACCTAAATTATAAATTTAGTTAATATCCACTAAATATTAATTTCCAGTTATTTAAAAATATTATTTCACCTTGAAGTTAAACAATTCTTTATCTCCTAAGAAGCCTACTAAGTTATCACCCACATTTACCTTACCTACCCCTTGCGGTGTTCCAGTATAGATTAAGTCGCCCGTTTTTAATGTGATAAATCGGGATACAAAGGCAATTACTTTATCCACCGAAAACACCATTTCTGATGTATTTGCCGATTGAACTTGTTGCCCGTTTAAGTTCATTGAAAAGCTCAAATCGGAGATCATTCCAATATCCGCCAGCGGCAAAAAAGAGCCGATAACAGCTGAACCATCGAACGCTTTTGCACGCTCCCAAGGCAATCCTTTGGCTTTTAACATCGATTGTAAATCGCGGGCCGTAAAGTCAATTCCCAAAGAAATCGAATCATAATAACGATGGGCAAATTTCTCATCGATATGCTTACCCGCCTTATTGATTTTAACTACTACTTCTGTTTCATAATGAATGTCGTTAGAAAAGTCAGGAAGATAAAAATCCTGGTTGTTGTTTAACAATGCGGTATCGGGCTTCAAAAAAATAACCGGCTCCTCCTCTACTGAATTATTCAATTCCTTGGCATGTGCTGCGTAATTTCTTCCAACGCAAATAATTTTCATACTATTTATTTTAGTTCGTTATACTTTCTGATTCCTTTAATAAAGTAAGCCCACAAAATACTATGAGGGTAAATTGTATCAGGACTATTCTCAGTATTTTGACTTCTCTTTAATTTCCCTTTTACCAGACATCCATAAAATGCAAAATGCGCTTTACTTACTGCGATGGTATCTTTTAAATCACCTTGAAGCATAAACTTAATTCCTGCCACACCATCCAACATTAAACGAATAGCAATAACTGAAAAAAGTTTAGACGCTGGTAAATTCTTATACAACATCATTAAGTTATTTCGAAAATTGTAAAATGTCTTTCGAGGATTATTCTTCGGAAGCGTACCACCTCCAACATGATAAACCTCTGCATTTGGAACCACCATCACTTTTTGTCCGAGTAGTTGAGCACGCCAACAAAGATCAATCTCCTCCATATGTGCAAAGAAGTTTTCATCTAATCCTCCAAGTTGATGATATAAGTCTGCTCGTATAAACATACAGGCTCCAGTTGCCCAAAATACTTCGAGGTTGTTATTATATTGGCCCTTATCTTCTTCCAGATGATTAAACAAACGTCCACGGCAAAAAGGATATCCCATCGAATCAATAAAACCACCACTGGCACCTGCATATTCAAAATGGGATGGTTGATGAAAGGCTTTTATTTTCGGCTGACAAATTCCTACAGATTTATTTCCTTCCATTAAATCAATAATTGGATCAATCCATTCTGCAGTAACTTCTACATCTGAGTTTAGCAAAACAAAATACTCCGCATCGATTTGCTCTAGCGCTTTATTATAACCACCCGTAAATCCATAATTCTTATCAAGCTGAATAATTTTAACTGCATTTCCTAATGATTCTAAATAAGCAATTGAATTATCCGTTGAAGCATTATCAGCAACAATTACGTTGGCACCTAGACTATGCTGAATCACTCCCGGAAGGAACTGTTTTAAAAAACCTTCTCCATTCCAGTTTAAAATTACGACGGCCGTTTTAATTGATGCCATTATTAAATATGCTTAACGAGGATTCTGAAATAACTGATCAGACTGATTTTGATAATTATTATTCGGATTCACCTTGTCAAAATCATTTAGGGTTTCAGTGCGCTTGCGCAATTCAACTTTCCAGTTAATATTAATCACCTCTCCTTTTGCATCGGAGTGTAATAATTCGAAATCGTTGGAAGCAAGCTGTCGAGAGTAAAATACAAACTTACGGTCGGCCATATCCTTTAATTTATAATACTGCCATATTTCATAAGGATATGATGCTGGCTCATTATATTGCTTGGAAATCTGGTTTGGAGCTCCATACATCAAAAACACTCTTCCTCTTTCAGTATTATACCCTTTCTTTTTACCTGCCGAAAACTCGCTGTTCACAAGGTCTACCTGCTTTTTATATTCCATCCAAGCTAAGAATGGATTTGAAGGATTACGCTTTACCCAAAAATCGTAGATAAACTGTTGCAACTGACGGATATCAGAAGCCAGCAATCGGTTTTCAGCAAAGTTATTCTCGGCAGTTGATGCAATAGGCCAAAGACATTTGATGTATTCGTAAAGTGAATCCCTGTTATTGATCGATGCAACAAAAGTTCCTTCAATTGCTTTATAGGAACTATCGGAAGATATAACGGGTACGTGACTACGTTGAAAAAACAAGGAACGACTAGCAAGCACTTCATTATTTCTATTTCTAACTTCTAACATCAAATCGTAGTTGCCCGAATTCAAGTCAGTAATATCTAAGTCAGACATAATCACATTAACAGGACGAGCAGTCTGACGATAAATCTTAGAATAACTATCGAGCACCTGATGAGACTCATGCGTCTCTATGCGATAGCTTAACAAATAAGCATCATTATTAAGCACAGCCGATGTATTATATACTTCCGCATAGAACTTTAAAGAATTTTGATTCTTATCGAAGAAATTACTTACCTGCGGATAAAGATCAAATCCGTTTTTATTCAGCTTAGATGGATTCGTATTAGCGATGTATTCCGTTAACAATTCAATATCAGAAAGTGCAACAATAGTAGGATAGTAATCCACTTTTAATTTATCCTTTAAAACATATGGCTTGGCTGTTGGATTGTTTTTATCTCTGATAGTAAGCTCGATAATATAATTACCATTTGCTAATGACACGCGTTGCTGATCGGTAAAATCAAAAACTAGTCGGTTAGTATCATCCGTTTCAGGACTTAACAGATTGTATTTATTAAATGCCTTGATTGAATCACCAAGATAAAACACTTGCGTAACTTCTATCGAGGCTACAAATTTACCTGAAGCTGCTTTTGTAAAATGACAAGACTGACCGGTTACCTCTAAGTAGGTTTCTACATAAGGACCATTTTCTGGTGAATAGAATGAACACCATGAAAACTTGGCTTGTAATGCTTTTCCAAATGAAGCATTAGAAACAAGGAATAAAACGAATAAAAATAATAAACGACGCATAGCTAAATATTGTGCGTTAAAATTAGGGAATTTAAATGAGGACAGTGATATGATATTTAAACCAAAGTTAAACTATGCTTTTTCAATTCTAAGTAGTAAGGTAAGGCCTCATTCAATAAATCGTTTAAATGCTCTGGGACTGTTAATGCCTTTTCTTCGTACGATTGAAATCCCGTTGAATTATGAACGTTGGAATACCAATGCGGAGCCCATGGACCATCATATGATTTAGGACCTATTTCCCATGATAACATTTCCTTGTAAAATGGAATATTCAACTTACTAAATAGCAGATATAAATATTGTTCAGGTGCTTTAAGAAGTTCATTTGAATCAATAACCAGCACATGCGATTTGCGATCTAAAAGTTCTTTTAATAATTCAGCTTGCGTTTTCATTCCGATATCCAATAAACTCGGATTAGGAATTTCCTTTGAAAAAGAAGTAATCACCTGAGCAGGATGTCTTGTTAAAATCAAGTTGATAGTATCCTGCATAAAAGAAGTATCGAGGTCGAGTAAATGATGACACATATTTTTAAAGAACACCACTTCGGAATCAAAATCACCCATCATGAAGTCTACGACTTTACTTGCATCACATTCCATTGAATTCATTACTTCGATTGCACCTGGATGATATTCTTTAGCGATTGTTTGTTTTAAATAATAGCCATAAAGTGGTTCATCAAAAACAGTCGTATCGGGGCGCTGTGCGAAAGAATACATTAAGGCAGTTGAAATATTTCGTGGGCCTGACCAAAGGCAAATTCGTTTAGTTGACATGATTATTTGTTTTTAAAGCGCTCAACTTCTTGATCAATTAAACCTTTGTAAAGGGCACTCAATTTTTCTGTGACTAGTCCTGGTTTTCCCTCTCCTATTATTCGTCCATCAATTTTTATTACTGGCGTTAATCCACCAAAAGTTCCGGTAGTAAAAGCTTCATCTGCACTATACACATCAAATAATGAAAAGTCTTTTTCACAAATTTCAATTTGATGTTTTTTACAAACATCAATGACATTGGCACGCGTTATTCCATTCATACAATACTTGCCAGTGGATGTCCAAACGGCACCATTCCTAACGACAAAGAAATTAGTCGAATTACACGTGGCCACAAACCCATGCTGATCAAGCATCAGGGCCTCATCTGCTCCAGCCTCTAAGGCTTGAATGAGCGCTTGTACCTCGTGAAGCTTACTATGGCAATTTAATCGCGGATCAAGATAATCAGGGGAACCACGTCGTATAGTAGAAGTAAACAATGTAATTCCTTTTTGCTTCACTTCTTCGGAAGCTTTTTTAAATTCGGCAATGATAACGAGGTTAGGTCCGCTGATAGTATAACGAGGATCTTGAGATGGTGTTTTTTTAACACCTCGGGTAAACATGATCCGCACGTGGACATCGCTATTCATGTAATTAGCCAGGAGTACTTTATTTACTTCGTTGATGAGCTGCTGCTTACTTAGCTTGAGATCTAACCCGATTGATTTAGCAGCAGCATAGAGTCGCTCGAGATGTTGATCAATAAAAACGAGTGCTCCATTATGCAACCGCACGGCTTCCCAAATTCCATCACCAATCAGGTAACCGCTATCAAATACGGAGATTTTAGCATCATTTCGATGGACCAGCGCTCCATTAATGTATACGAGTACATCATTATTACGAGGATCTTCAATCGATACATGTGTCCCAGTTAGCATAGTAATTTTATTTTTTCAAATATAGGGGTTTGGAAGAAGAGATTTTTTAAATTGAAATTTGGATATACACTTGAGATAAAAAATCTAATGATATTATGTTGGCATTTTCGCCGATGATTACGAAGAGATAATTAACAGATGTACTTTTATTCGAGCCAGTCCAAGAATCTTTAGAAAGTTTAAAATCAAAGGATAACGAAAATAACTTCACAAATAGTAAAAATTATTTTTCTAGAATGTTAAAATGTTTTAATTTCGACCCCGGAGAGTTGGCAGAGTGGTCGATTGCGGCAGTCTTGAAAACTGTTGACTGTAACAGGTCCGGGGGTTCGAATCCCTCACTCTCCGCCAAAGAAAATTAAATGCCCCGAAATCGGGGCATTTTTTATTTAATCATGAGCTCGCTTTCTAATACACTCTTTCAAAAACGCAGGGGCATCTTCGATATGCTTTTCGAGGGCTTTTTTACTGGAGTAGGTTGTATTACGAAGTGCAGAAAATACCATATTGCAATTTGGTGTTGCCTCCCACTCTATTGACCAATCATCAGGATCCTCATAAATGGTTGAATATTCTTCATCTTCTTTAATATGATCCATTTCGCAAACTAAGGCATAAAATAGCCGATAACCAGCCTTGACTAAAGTATCGCCTTTCTTTTTGGGTGTCCAGGCAAGTAAACCTTGCACATAATCACCTTCCCCATTTATCCACTCATCGAGCTTACCTTTTATCCAAAGTAAGTAATTACCATTTTCAGAATAACTAATATAGATTTTAACAATTCCACCACAATCGGGCATACCCATCATTAAAAAAGGATGTTGAAAGCTTCCCCATTTCGTCAACTTAGTTTCTGATGCTGGTAATTCATACGGAAAAATATTGGAGCCAGAATGATAAACTGGTGTATCGTCAATAATTCGAAAAGGTTCTTCCTTTTCATCCTTAGGAACGAATCCTTTACCCATTAGCATTACAAATCCCATGATTGATTGTGCAAGTGCAACCTTAGTCATATAGGTTGATTGCATCCGTGCGTCTGATCTATTAGCCATAATTTTATTTTTTATCGAAATTATTACCAATTAATAATGTAGCATTCATCCGTAAAAAATAAATTCAGACAATACGGGTCAAAAAAAATTAGTTATTTGCGATTATCCAATCGATTAATTTAACAATCAGACCACTTCAAAACAATTTATTTAACACTACAAACCCAAAAGTAGTGCTGTCAATTGCGCATCTGTCGTTTGCGACATTGCTACTTGAATAGTTTGAGATGCAATTACATTTAACTGCTGATAATAACTAAACAAGTTACCGTTTGCATCTACTGCAATTGCAATAATTTTTACATCAGAACCATTAGGAATAATTCCCATCGATTGATTGTATGCTTGCATCACAGTTTTGGTCGCTGGTAAGTACGCAAAGATGGCTACGTTCGTTAAGTCATCTACGTTAGAAGCAAAGGATAATGTACTTCCTGATGTTGTCCCAGCTAATTGCGCACAATTAATCCAACCAAAACGTTCGATGATGGAATTATATCCAATAGTATCAACGCCCCAGAATGCACTTTGAGAGGTAGTAACGCCAAGAAGAGCAGATATATCATCTGTAAAATCAATAATACTTCCTGCATTATATCCATAAAACTTCTTGCGCGATCCCGGCACCGGTGCATCATTAGGCATACTCACCATGAAGCCTGCACATCCCGGCAATAAATTCAACTCTGTTCCATTTTTGAAAGTGCGAATTCTAATCTCTCCATCAGTTGCTAAAATTCGACTCCCCGAAACAGTTGGCATCTGATAATAAATCATATCAGCAGGCGTATACAACTCCACTAATTTCAGAGTAAATGGATAATCGATTGTATCACCGTTTGGCAAACGAACACAAGTTTTACCTCCCCAAATAGTAGTTCCTTGATTACCTATAATTGGCCCCTGTGAACCATCAATAATAAATTCTTGCTCATCTTGTTTTTTAGTATCTAAATAAGCATTTGGTGAACTATAAGAATTTAATTGCGGCTTTAACTCAATTCGTTCTTTAGAGCATGAAGCAATTACTAAAACAACAATAGATACTGCTAACAGACTTAATTTTTTCATAGTTAAATTCAATTTTGTTAATCTTTATAAACCGGACAATCCTCTCCTCTTCCACCACGACATCCTAACACTAATAATAAACCCACATTAAAATGAGTTTCTTGAAATTTTAAATTATAACGATACTCCGCAAAAGGTCGAAGGCAATGTGTAGTTGTAATACCTATTCCTCCTTCCAGATTCCAGTTATTTAATTCAGCATCTTTCATCAACGACTCATCGTAGTTAGACCAACGATTATAACCACCATGTACTAAAGCATAAGCATAGTACTTATTGCGGTATAAAAATTTATAATCTAATGCAGCTCCTATTGTCCATTCTGTAATTTTATTAGAAGCAAAATAATAAGAAAATTGTGGAGTTAAACTCATCACATTATCAGGAAACAAAACCACTCTTGCACCTGCACCATAACTTTCTGTTTGCACGTTGTAAAGTCCAGAAAGTCCGATACCTGTATTTTGAGCAAATCCCAAATTAGATAGCATCAAAAAAGAAATAAGTAAAATTTTTCTCGAAAGCATAATTACAACTGATTTTTATTTAAACGATAACAACTCATTAAAATTGTGATGATTATTTTAAGGATTCGAAGCATTTAGCTAATAAACAATAATTTTCTTTTCAATAGAAATACCATCCATAAGCAACTTTAAAATATAAACCCCTTTAGGATTTGCTGAGAAATCAATTTGAACATCTTCCGTATTCGATGGGAATGTTTCACTAAAAACATGCTGACCTATATAATTAAAAATATCAATTTGAATTTTTGAAGAAGTCAACTCCTTATCTTCTAAATGAATATTAAACAAACCATTTGAAGGATTTGGATAAACATTGATATTGCCAGCAAAGTTTTCTGCTTCGTTTATTGATAAAACAGGACATGGATTAATTAATCCTGTAAATGGAGAACCTTCAGGACATCCAATTGTCCAATTATTACCATTACTTAAGTCTCCATTGTAATCGACTAACTCAAGTGTATAACCATTACCATCAGCACCCTGAGGCCATGATGCATCATTATCATAACGCATAACCTGGTATAATTCTCCAGAAGAATCAAACAACCTTAATACTTCACCATTACTACTAAAACCAAATCCAAAAGGATTTAAATTATACGACAAAAATGGAAATCGAAAATTAAACAACAAAGTATCCTGAACCAGCACTAGCCTTTCGTTAGGTTGCAAAGTAGTGTTGATTGGTATAAAATATAAATGCGTATTATCACTATCACTAAACTTCCATCCTGACAAATCCATTGTTGAATTTGTTCTATTATAAATCTCAATCCAATCACCTGCATTTGCACTAACGGAAGAATTATAATTCACTTCACTAAAAATCAGACCTTCATCACATGGCACAAATGGTCCGCCAGGTGAACCACCGATGCAGCCAGCATACCAGCTCGATGCGAGTGAAGGATTTAAAGAATCATTAATCAATTCAAGTGTCTTCCCCCATCCATCAGCAAGAACAGGCCACGGCAACGAATCGCTATATCGCATAGAAATAACCAACAAATTATTTTTATCAAACAAAGAAAGTGGCTCACTTGTATTATTGAAACCAAAACCTATAGGACCTAACACATTAACCTGTGGAAACTGACTATGAAAAATCGCGGTATCACTCACCAATACTAAATACTGACTTTGTTGTAAAATTGTTCCCTGCGGAAAAATATAATTGTTTCCAGCTGTGCTATCAGTGAATCTCCAGCCGGACATATCCACTGCATCATTTCCGTAATTATGAAACTCAATCCAATTACCTGAATTACGTGTGCTATCAGAATTATAATTGACTTCAGTAATAGAAATTTTTCCACCAATTCCAGTGTAATTAAAAACAGCATTAAATGTAGTTGAAGCAATAATATTTCTTGTGATTGAAAGGTTTGTATCAATCACATTTAACACTGCATTCGTATCCCAAAAGGCAAACTCGTAACCTGGATTAGGCAAAGCAGTAATCTTTACAGGATTTCCATTAAAGTAAATTCCCATCCATGGTAACGAATCAGGAATTATTGTACTAATTTTTATTTTGCCTGCACCAGAAGGAATAACATTAAGTGTAACGTCAACTTGCGATGCCATTGAAAAATCATTCTGGATATGATTACGAACTTGTGATGACCTCACATTAAGTTGTGAAAGAAAAACCTGATGATTATTAATAAATGCATTCATTTGTCCAGTAATATTATTTGGATCGCCCCATCTCATATACTCCTTTGGCATTTCCAAAACTGTTTGATTAAACATCGAATTTTCAATAGCAGATAGTTTATTATATTGAAATGCTGTATTCATTAAATCGGCATAGCGATTAATAAAGTAATTTTTATAAAACGGATTCTGAATTGATTTAAGAAAAATATTAATGTATGGATTGTTAGGATCAGCGTTTAATACATAAGCGATATGATCATCAAAAGCAGTTGAAAAACCAAAAGGATCCATTGAACCTTCTAAATCAATCAAACAAAATCGCCATCTAAAATCTGTAGTGTTAGAGCGATAAATTTTAATGTTATTCTGAGGCCAATCTACATTACCAGCCCATGTTTCACCGATGATATAATCGGTATAATAATTCAAGTCAAAATACTTATCGGCATTATTCCAATAATTTACATTTGAAGTATTTAAACTTTTGAATGCATTATAGTCAACAAAAAAACTATCTACCGAACCTTCAACAGCTCTAAGCACACTACCATTCCAATAGCTAAGAGAAAGTAAATCCAGTGAATCAGCATCCGCATTTTCTATCTCTTCAAAATACTCTGCATCCCACTTTTCTCTTAATTCATACATTCCAAAATACTGTCCGTTTACATAAACGGAAATAGGTGTCCATGCAGAAAAATAATTATTCGTTTCACCTCCCATGCTTTGAACATGAGTGGCGTCTTTATATGGAAGCGTCAAATAATAATTACTTCCGTTTCTGATGTAAATAGTACTATACTTACTACGACTACTTCTATTAGGTATTAATGGATAATTGATAGAACCATCGCCAAGCACAGAATTATCAAATTCAAGTCGGAAAGAATGCTGTGGATGAGAACGACTACCACCAGCACCACCGTCTACTTGCATCGCAGCTCGCTGTGAAAATATCAACTGATTAGTGGTGTCGAAATATTCAGCGTAAGCATCTTTTTGCCAATCGAATTGCCAATTGGTAAAAATCCCTGTGTTGCCATAAAGATTATCATTATCAGTT